>NZ_JBFRCK010000031.1:0-100511 GCF_040965775.1 Paraburkholderia sp. BR10954 | reverse complement strand
GTCATGCGCAACGCCAATCCAGCCATCCGGTCCGCTCGGTCACGTTCCCGAAATAACCGGTCACGTTGCCGAAATCGCCGGTCACGATCCCGAAACGGCCGGTCACGTTCATCCGAAATACGCAGCTGTCGTTGCTGCTGATCGATGTCGACAACTTCAAGGGCTTCAACGACCTGTACGGTCATTCGGCCGGCGACGAAGCGCTGATTGGCGTCGCGCGCTGCATCGCGCAGAACGCGCGGCGTCCGGGCGACACGGCCGCCCGCTTCGGCGGCGAGGAGTTCGCGGTGCTGTTGCCGGACACGGATGCGACGGGCGCGCAGCGGATCGCCGAGCAGATCCGCGCGGCGGTGCAGGCGCTGCAATGCCGCCACGTGGCCAGCACGCATCACGTGCTGACGGTGAGTGCCGGAGCAGCAACGGCGCAGGACGCGGCGTTCGCGACCAGCCGCGCACTCGTCGACGCCGCCGACCAGGCGCTGTATCGCGCTAAGGATGCCGGTCGCAATCGAGTGATGGCCTACGGTGCAGCGATGGACAACTCCTCGCGGGCCGGCTCCGCGGTGACGCCGGACATCGACGCGCGCGGCGCGAAGTGACGCGCACCCGGGCCGTGCTTGTCGGCCCGCTTCATGGCCCGCTTTATAGCCTGCTTGCCAGCCCTTATTGCTCTCCGTAAACTCGCGCGTAATTTCGCCGAACCCACGCCGCAGCGCGTGATCGGCACACACCGCGCCGACCCAGAGGAGAATCCCCGCGATGGCCGCATCCTATTTCCCCCGCTGGCGCCGCCAGCCTGCCGCCGCCCAGGGCGGCATCGTCGGCATCGACGAGAGGCTCGGGTGGCCGCAGATGTTCGCGATGGGCGTCCAGCACGTCGTCGCGATGTTCGGCTCGACGGTGCTCGCGCCGCTGCTGATGGGCTTCGATCCGAATCTGGCCATCTTCATGTCGGGGATCGGCACGCTGCTGTTCTTCGTGCTCGTCGGCGGGCGCGTGCCGAGCTATCTCGGTTCGAGCTTCGCGTTCATCGGTCTCGTGATCGCGGTCACCGGCTACGGCGGACACGGAGCGAATCCGAACATTCCGGTCGCGTTGGGCGGCATCATCGCGTGCGGTGTTGCGTACGGGGTGATCGGTCTGATCGTGGCGGCGGTGGGAACGGGGTGGATAGAAACGCTGATGCCGCCGGTCGTGACCGGCGCGATCGTCTGCGTGATCGGTCTGAACCTCGCGCCGATCGCCGTGCATGGCGTGAGCGGCAGCAATTTCGAGTCGTGGATGGCGCTCGTCACGGTGCTGTGCGTCGGCGCGGTCGCGGTATTCACGCGCGGCATGCTACAGCGTCTCTTGATTCTGGTCGGCCTGCTGCTCGCCTACGTCATCTACGCGATCGTCACGAACGGTCTCGGCATGGGCAAGCCGATCGATTTCTCGATCGTCGCGAACGCCGCGTGGTTCGGCATGCCGCACTTCATGTCGCCGGTGTTCGACCCGCACGCGATGACGCTGCTCGCGCCGATCGCGGTGATTCTCGTCGCGGAAAACCTCGGCCACATCAAGGCCGTCAGCGCGATGACGGGCCGGAACCTCGATCGCTACATCGGCCGGGCGTTTCTCGGCGACGCGCTCGCCACGATCGTGTCGGGCTTCGCGGGCGGCACCGGCGTGACCACGTACGCGGAGAACATCGGCGTGATGGCGGTCACGAAGATCTATTCGACGCTGGTATTCGTGATCGCCGCGTTGATCGCGCTCGTGCTCGGCTTCTCGCCGAAGTTCGGCGCGGTAATCCAGACGATTCCGGGACCGGTGCTGGGCGGCGTGTCGATCGTCGTGTTCGGCCTGATCGCGGTGACGGGCGCACGCATCTGGGTCGTCAACAAAGTCGACTTCTCCGATAACCGCAACCTGATCGTCGCGGCAGTCACACTCGTGCTCGGCGCCGGCGACTTCTCGCTGAAGCTCGGCAGCTTCGGGCTCGGCGGCATCGGCACCGCGACGTTCGGCGCGATCATTCTGTACGCGCTGTTGAGAAGGAAGCCAACGCAAGGGCCGGTGGCCTGAGCTTCTTCTACCGGCACCGGCGTTTCGAGCGCCGGTGCCGAGCCTGATCCAGCAGCGACCTCCTACCTTTTGCGCGCGGTCAGCGCCGTCTCCGACAGATCCACTTCCCGCATCAGCTTGTTCATCGTCTCGTCGTTGATGCGCTGGGTGTCGCGCAAATCGAGCAGCGTCTTGCGCTCGGCACGCATCGCCGCGAGCTTCATGCGGAATTCGAGCGCATCGGCACGGCGCGCGAGTTCGCGTGGCGCCTGGTCGTCGTCGAGTGACGCGAGGCGGCGGCGGTACAGGTCCATCACGCGCGCAGTCACGTCGGTTGCATAGGCCTGCGCCGATTCATCGAGGTCCGCGCACTCGGTGTCGTGCAGATGATCGATAGCGCGAATCGCCGATTGAGCGGCCAGCGTGCGCGCGAGCGCTTCCTCGGCCGCGTGCGGGTCCTTGCCGCGCCGCCAGCCGCGCAGCAGCAGCGGCAACGCGGCCACCGCCACCAGCAGCGACAGCAGGATCACGCCCGACGCGATGAAGATCGCGAGATCGCGTCCCGGCAGCGGCGTGCCGTTGGGCAGCACCTCAGGCAACGACAGCACGCCCGCGAGCGTCACCGCGCCGCGCACCCCGGCCACGGTTGTCACCGACACCATGCGCAATCCCGGCACGGCGTTCGCGACACCATGTTTCGTCGCGCCGCGGCTCGCGAACCAGCGCAGCAGCCACACCCACGCGAAGCGCATCGCGTACAGCGCGAGCGCCACCGCAACGATATAGCCGATCAGCAGCACCACCTGCGCGTCGTTGGTTTCATGCGCGTCGAGCAGCGCCCGGCCGAGGATGTGCGGAAACTGCAGGCCGAGCATGATGAACACCATGCCGTTGAACACGAACTCGATCATCGTCCACGTGCTCGTGGCCCGCACTCGCGAGGCGACCTGCCACTTTTCCATGATGCTTGCGTAGTTCATCATCATGCCGGCGGACACTGCGGCGAGAATGCCCGACAGCTCGAAGCGCTCGGCGGTCAGATAGGCGGCGAACGGAATCAGCAGCGTCATCACGACGCCGGGCGCGGGATCGCCTTCCTCGGTGAGATTCAGGAAACGCGCGGACACGAAGCTGAACACCGCGCTCACCGCTGCACCGACCGCGAGGCCGCCCACCGCGATGATCACGAAGCTAACCGACGCTGCGCGCAGCGAGAACGCCCCGGTCAGCGCGGCGGCGATCGCGAACTTCAGCGCGACGAGGCCCGACGCGTCGTTCATCAGCGCCTCGCCTTCGAGGATATGCATCAGCTGCCCCGGAATCTTGCCCTTGCCGGCGATACCGGACAACGCGACCGCGTCGGTCGGCGACAGCACCGCGGCGAGCGCGAACGCGACCGGCAACGAGATCTGCGGCACCAGCACGTGCACGAATTGACCGACGACCAGCACCGTCATGAACACGAGGCCGAGCGCGAGCATCAGGATCGCGCGGCGCGCCATGAAGAACTCGCGCTTCGGAATGCGCCAGCCATCCGCGAACAGCAGCGGCGGAATAAACAGCAGCATGAAGATTTCCGGATCGAACGCGACGTGCAAATCGAGGCGCGGCCACGCGAGCATCGCGCCGATCGCGATCTGCACCAGCGGCAACGGCAGCTTGAACGGCAGCGCGCGAGTCAGCATGCCGGACGCGGCGACGGCGAGAAGCAGGATCAGAACGGTGAAGACTATTTCCATCGTGTATTCCGGGTGATGAAGGACGGACAATCCGCGCACCGCAACGGTGCGCGCCACGCCCTTGAGCGGCGCACGAACACTGTCGCCGGTGCAATCTTTCGGGCGAATTACAGCACAGTGTGCGCCAGCGTGCGCATGGACCTTGCTTAACCGGTAACGATGACGCACATTTTGAGAGACGGTGTCGGTCTCGTTGCCGTTCTCGTTCTGACCGACCGGTTCTCGCGTGAGAGGATTGCATGACGATTGCGCAACAGGACAGGGCGGCGGGCGTGCCGCACGGCTTCGAGGTCGAGGTGACCTCGGGCCTTCGACGCTATTCGGTGCAGCACGGCGAACTGACGCTGACTAGCGTGTTCCAGCCGATTTTCAGTCTGTCGCACCTGCGCGCGGTCGGCTACGAGGGCTTGCTGCGCGCACACGACGCGCTCGATCGCGCGGTGTCGCCGCTCGACGTATTCGGCGAGGCCGCGCGCCTCGGCGACGCGCTGCAGATCGACCGGCTCGCGCAGACGCTGCATCTGGAGAACTTCAAGGTGCTCGGCGCGGAGCGCGAATGGTTGTTCCTGAACGTGCATCCGGGCGTGCTGACCGACCCGTATCTCGCGGCCGCTTTGCTCGCGAATCTGCGGCGGCTCGATCTGTCGCCGCGACGTGTCGTGCTCGAAGTGCTCGAGCAGAGCGCCGAAGATCTCGATCGACTCGCCGACGCGGTGCGCGAATTCCGCGAGCGCGGCTTCCTGATCGCACTCGACGACTTCGGCGCCGGCCATTCGAACATCGAGCGGATCTGGCAGCTGAATCCCGACATCGTGAAGCTCGACCGCATCATGCTGTCGCACGCCGCGCATCGCGCCGACATGGCGACGATCCTGCCGGGGCTCGTGTCGCTGCTGCATGAAGCAGGCAAGCTCGTGCTGATCGAGGGCGTCGAAACCGAGCACGAAGCGCAGATGGCGCTCGCCTGCAATGCAGACTTCGTGCAGGGGTTTTTCTTCGGCCGGCCGAGTCCGGGTATTGCCGATGCGATCCACACGGCGATTTGCATCGGCGAAGTCACCGAGCGTTATCGCGAGCAGGCCGAGGCACGCGAGCGGCGCAGCGCGAGCCGGCTCGCGCCGTATCTGCGCGCGTTCGAGCGCGCCGCGGAGCGTCTCGCCGCCGGAGAGCCGCTCGATGAGGTGTGCTGGAATTTCCTCGCGCTCGATCACGCAGCGCGCTGTTTTCTGCTCGATGCGAAGGGCCGCCAGGCGGGCCGCAACGTCGTGCTGCGCGCCGATCGCGCGGCGCAGGAGACGCGCTTCCTGCCGCTCGCCGACGCGCAGGGCGCGAACTGGCTGCGTCGCCCGTACTTCAGCGTCGCGATCAATGCGCCGGAGCGCGTGCACGTGACACGGCCGTATCTGTCGATCAACGAGGCGTTGCCGTGCGTGACGCTGTCGGTGGCGACGCGTGTCGGCAGCGAGACCTGCGTGCTGTGCGGCGATATCGACTGGGTCGAGGAAGAACGCGACGCGCGCATCTGACATGATGTCGCTTTAATTGAAATCAGGTTGCGCTCATGTCCGTGCTGCTCGAAGTGATTGCCGCGACCGTCGCCGATGCGCGTGCGGCCGCGCAAGCCGGTGCCGACCGTCTCGAACTCGTGACCGCGATGGGCGAGGGCGGTTTGACGCCGAGTGTGGGCTTGATCGAGGCAGTGGTAGCCGCGGTTGGCATACCCGTGAACGTGATCGTGCGGCCGCATAGCCGCTCGTTCGTCTACGACGCCGACGACTACGCGGTGATGCTGCGCGACATCCGTGCGGTGAAGGCGGCCGGCGCGAACGGCATCGTGATCGGCATGCTCGATGCCGAGCGCACGATCGACCGCGAAGGTCTCGCGCGCGCGTGCGAAGCTGCCGATGGACTCGCGATCACGTTCCATCGCGCGTTCGACGAGGCGCGCGATCTACGCGAAGCGCTCGACGTACTGCTCGGCTTCGAGGCGGTGACGAATGTGTTGACGTCGGGCGGAAAGCCTTCGGTGCTGCAGGCGCAAGCCGTGGTCAGCGAACTGGTGCGGCAGGTTGACCGCTCGCCTTGCACCGTGCTCGCCGGTGCCGGCTTGACGGTCGATGCGGTCGCGGACTTCGTCAGCAACACGCACGTCGAGGCCGTCCATTTCGGCTCCGGCGTGCGCGTGAACGGCAACGGACTCGCGCCCGTCGATCAGGCGAAGGTGATGCAGGTGCGGGCGCTGCTCGACGCGACTTGAGCCGGGCAGCGCAGCGAACCTCTTACTTCGCGACCACCACCGGAATGCCGCGCAACTGGCCGGCGCCCTTCATCTCCTCGAGCGACTTCTTCACCGCGACACCGGTCGCCGCATCGATTCCGAGGCGTGCGGCGAGGTCGCGCTCGCCACGCTTGACGCCCGCCAGATTGGCCAGCTTCACGTGCCCATAACCGCGCACGCGCGCGTGCAGTTCTGCGAGTTTCGCGACTTCGTCGAGATGGCTCGCGTCGAGTTTCGCCAGCGCGCGTTGCAGCGTGGTTTCGTAATCGCTCGCGAGCTCGCGCTCCATTTTGCGCTCGAGCGTGCGGCCGAACGGATCGAGCGCCGTGCCGCGCAGACCGCGCCATTTCGCGAGCAGGCCGAGCACGGGCCACATCCACTGACCATAGGTTTTCTTCGTGGGCACGGCACCGGCCTGCGCGCGCGTAAGCGTCGGCGGCGCGAGGTTGAAGCGGATTGTGAAGTCCTTGCCGGCGACGCCCTCGAACTGCGCTTCGAGCGCATCGCGGAACGCGGCATCCGTATGCAGACGCGCGACTTCGTACTCATCCTTCACCGCGAGCAGCCGATAGAACGTCGTCGCGACCGCGCGCGTCACGCGCTCGCTCGCCGCATCGACCGCGGTTTCCGCGCGCCGTGCCGCATCGACGAGCGCGCGATAGCGCTTCACATAAGCCGCGCCACCATACGCGAGCAGACGTGCTTCGCGATGCGCGATCAGCTCGTCGAGCGTATCGACTCGCACGCTCGGCTTCGGCGCATGTCGCGACTGCCACAGCGATTCGAGCGCGGCGGGATCGGCCGCGGCCATGCGCCCGATCGAGAACGCGAGTTGATTCATCTGCACAGCGACGTTGTTCAGTTCGATCGCGCGCATCATCGCGGCGAACGACACCGGCACCAGACCGAGTTGCCATGCGAAGCCGAGCATCAGAATGTTCGCGCCGATCGTATCGCCGAGAAAACGCGTCGCGAGCGCTTGCGCGTCGCACGTCGACATGCGCTCTGCACCCGCCGCGTGACGCATCTTGTCGATCAGCGCATCGGCATGCAGCGTCGCGTCCGGGTTCTGCACGAAGCTCGCGTTCGGAATCGCATGCGTGTTGACGACGATCCGCGTGCGGCCATGCCGCACCGTCTGCAGTGCATCGGCACTCGCGCCGACCACCATGTCGCAGGCGAGCAGCACGTCGGCCTGCTGCGTGTCGATGCGCACCTGGTTCAGCCATTCGTCGCGCGCGGCAAAGCGCACGAACGACAGCACCGAGCCGCCCTTTTGCGCGAAGCCCATGAAGTCGAGCACCGACGCGCTCTTGCCTTCGAGATGCGCGGCCATGCTGATCAATGCGCCGACCGTCACGACGCCGGTACCGCCCACTCCGGTGACGAGGATGTCGTACGGCGCGGCATCGAGTGGCGTCGCGGGAATCGGCAACCCGTTGACGTGCATCGCGAGCGCCTGCGGATCGAACGCGACGCCCGCGGCCTTTTTCAGCGTGCCGCCTTCGACGGTGACGAAGCTCGGGCAAAAGCCGTTCACGCACGAGTAGTCCTTGTTGCACGACGACTGATCGATGCGGCGCTTGCGACCGAGCGCGGTTTCCACCGGTTCCACCGACAAACAGTTCGACTGCACGCCGCAATCGCCGCAGCCTTCGCAGACTTCTTCGTTGATGAAGAGCCGCTTGTTCGGATCGGGGAATTCGCCTTTCTTGCGCCGGCGGCGTTTTTCGGCCGCGCAGGTCTGGTCGTAGATCAGCACGGTCACGCCGTCGGTGTCGCGCAACTCGCGCTGCACGGTGTCAAGCTCGCTGCGATGGTGAAACGTCGTGCCCTGCGGAAACTGGCCGTGATGACCGTCGTATTTCTCGGGCTCGTCGCCGACCACGACGAAGCGCGACACGCCTTCGGCTTCGACCTGTCGCGCGATCTGCGGCACCGAGATGCTGCCGTCGACGGGTTGACCGCCCGTCATCGCGACCGCGTCGTTATAGAGGATCTTGTAGGTGATCGTCGCTTTCGCGGCGACCGCCTGGCGAATCGCGAGAATGCCCGAGTGAAAGTAGGTGCCGTCGCCGAGATTCTGGAATACGTGGCGGGTCTTCGTGAACATCGAATGCGCGGCCCAGTCGACGCCTTCGCCGCCCATCTGAATCAGTCCGGTCGTGTCGCGCTCCATCCACGACGCCATGAAATGACAGCCGATGCCGGCCTGCGCGATGGAACCGTCCGGCACTTTCGTCGACGTGTTGTGCGGACAGCCGGAGCAGAAGTACGGCGTGCGCTTCACGCTGTCCGCCGCGTTCGACAGGATCTGCGGCGCGACCAGATCGACGACGCGTTCGCGGCGATCGAGCGCCGGCTTGTGCTTCGCGAGCCAGTTCGCGAACACCGGCAGAATGCGCGACGGCCGCAATTCGCCGAGCGACGACAGCAGCAACGCGCCATCTTCGGCGTGCTTGCCGATCACCACCGGCCGCGTGCCTTGCGTGCGGTTGTACAGATAGTCCTTGATCTGCTGCTCGATGACGGGGCCCTTCTCTTCGATCACGAGTACTTCGGACAGGCCCGACACGAACGCGTCGATGCGTGTCATCTCCAGCGGAAACGACAGCCCGATCTTGTAGATGCGCACGCCGGCCGCGTCGAGATCGGCGACGGTCAGATCGAGCCGGCGCAGCGCTTCCATCAGATCGAGATGCGCCTTGCCGCACGTGACGATGCCGACGTTCGCGTGCGGGCTCGGTGCGATCCATTTGTCGATGCTGTTGATGCGCGCGAACTGGCGCACCGCGTCGAGCTTCGCGTGCAGACGCGCTTCGATCGTCAGGCTCGGCAGATCGGGCCAGCGGTTGTGCAAACCGCCGGCTGGTGCTTCGAATTCCTGCGGAGGTGTCCATTCGGTTTGCAGCGCGTCGAGATCGACGGTCGAGCCCGATTCGACGGTCTCCGAAATCGCCTTGTAGCCGACCCACGCGCCCGAGAAGCGCGACAACGCCCAGCCGTACAGGCCGAACTCGAGCATGTCCGCGATGTTCGACGGATTCACCACCGGCATATGCCACGCCATCATCGCGAAGTCGCTCTGATGAGGCATCGACGACGACACGCAGCCGTGATCGTCGCCGGCGACCACCAGCACGCCGCCGTGCGGCGACGAGCCGTACGCGTTGCCATGCTTCAGCGCATCGCCCGCGCGGTCGACGCCCGGGCCCTTGCCGTACCACATCGCGAATACGCCATCGACGGTACGCTCGGGATCGGCTTCGACGCGCTGCGTGCCGAGCACGGCGGTGCCGCCGAGTTCTTCGTTGATCGCGGGCAGAAAGCGGACATCGCTCGCGGTGAGCAGTTTTTTCGCCTTCCACAACTGCTGATCGACCATGCCGAGCGGCGAGCCGCGATAGCCGCTGATGAAGCCGGCGGTGTTCAGGCCGCGGGTTTTGTCGAGCGCGCGCTGCATCAGAGGGAGGCGCACGAGCGCCTGGGTGCCGGTCAGAAAGATCCGGCCGCGCGTCGCGGTGAGATTGTCGGAAAGCTTGTAGTCGGCGAGAGCGGGCGTGCCGTCGATGGGCAGGCGAGCGGTCATGGGGGAGTCTCCAATGTTCTGGCTCGGCGCGCGGGTGGTGGGGTCACCGATACCGCGCAGCGAAAGAGACTCTATTTTTTAGCGCTCGCGGGAGTGAATTATTGCTTCTTTAATCGGGCGTGCGCGAATGGGCGCGATGACTCGCGCGTTTCGGCCCGCTTTTGAGCCGGATTTGCCAGGCGGCGGCGCGCTTCGGGTATGCCCTGGGTATTGCGGGGCGTCGAATGGGACTGTGGCTATTGCTACTGCGCGGTGTGCGCCGCGAGGTCCGGTTGGAGCGGCGCCGCATCGAGCGGCACGATCTCGTCGAAGTGCGAGTAGTCGATGTGGCTCACGCCGTCTTGCTCGCTCATGATGTCGACGAACCGGTGCTGCCAGACGATCTGGTCGCAGGTCCACATGTGGCGCGCCTGCATGGTTTGCGACGTCGATTCGTCGATGCCTTCGAGCGTGAGCAGCAGCGACACGTCGCGGCCCTTCAATGATTCGGCGTTTTCGCCGAACAGCGGACTCGCTTCGTCGATGACGTGCATGAGCGTCCAGCCGAGCTTGAACACCGGGTGCTGGTCGCGTACCAGCGTGAGGTCGTAGAGCTTGCGCAGCGTAAAGCCTTCGATCGACGTCTCCAGACGCATGATGCGCAGCCGCGCGCGTGCCTCGGCGATCACGTTTTGACGCGCGTTGGCCGAGCGCACCATCAACGTCATGCGGCCGTCGATCGGCCGGATCACCGCATAGCGCGCGAACATGATCTTCGCGTGCGGCCGCGAAAAGCGCGCGAAGATCAGCCCGGTCGCCAACGCGATGCTGGACATGCCGATGAAGATTTCGAGCGTCGCGATCCAGTGCGCGTAGACGGTTTGCGGATGCATGTCGCCGTAGCCGACCGTCGCGAGCGTTTCGACGCTAAAGAAGAACGCGCCGCCGAAGCCCTTCGGAAACTGATTCGCAATCGGCGCGTCGCCGAGCATGTAGAGTATGGCGAACACGGTGTTGAGCAGCAGAAACAGCAGCGCGAGCGACACGAAGAACACCGGCCAGCGCACGCCGAGCGCGCGGTGATACAGGTCTTGCCACAACGGCGTCGGCATCCCGTGCGCGATCACCACGCGATCGTCGAGACGCATTTCGCGGCTGCCGCGCGCGTGGCGCCTCGGCGCGCTGCTGTCGGTGTCGGGGTCGCCGAGCGTGGAAAAACGGTCTGACGGTTCGCTTGCCATCACGCGCTCGTTGGGATTGATACAGGCACAGCGTAGCATGGCGCGAGACTCATGCAATTGACTAGAACGTGCCGATCAGCTTGATTTCCCTCGTAACTACCACGGTATTGACGAAGACTATATTTTTATTCAAAAGAGCTATCTCTATTTAAAATGTTTTTGAGATAATAAAATATCTTGGTTTGTTTTGGATTTGCTGTATGATTTCTAAATCAAAATATGATCGAGATAATCTAATATGTCGTGGAACAAAAATGCTGCTGTCGACTATTTGCAATTGAATGCAAGACCAGTGAGCCGTGGAGAATGTGCCCGGTACGTTAGAGAAGCAATTGAACGAGGCGGAATTGTATTGGCCCGCACACGGTCCGCGAAAGACTACGGGCTTTCGCTGGCTCACGCTTGGTTTCGCGCGGTATCGACTGCCTCTCTCCAAAAAGGCGATGTAATCGTGGTCGACGGCATCCATTTGCATCCGCACGGACATATAGCAATGTACGATGGACAATACTGGATTTCTGATTTCAAGCAGTGGCGTGGCTTCTATCCCGGTCCCGATCACCGGTCCGCACGACCGGATTACAAGATCTATCGCCACGATTGAGGTTGCATCCATGAGAAAATATCTGGCGATTTTTGTTGCCGGGCTGTTGCTGATTTTTAACGGCACCTCATATGCAGGAAACCCGACCCACGCCGAACAAGCAACTCCCGAAACCCGCGTAGGAGATTTCTACGCATGGTTCATTCCGCGCCTGGCCGCAGACCGCGACTATCCGATTATGGAAAAGGAGATATACAGGCACGTTGCAAAACCAACCGTCGATTTATTGCGAAAGCAATATCAGGCCAACAAATTGTCCGAAGATGCGGAGTACTTCACGAAAGTACAAGACTTCGACGAGAAAGATTGGGCCGGGCATATAGCGGTGCATCCAGTCTTCATGCTCGACAGCGTGGCGCTCGTGGCTGTTACGTTCGGCTCGAAAGACAAACAGAACAATATCGTGTTTTTGCGCCAGGAAAACGGAATCTGGAAGATCACCAAGGTCGTAGACACGCTCGACTATCGCTGACAGCTCAGCGTTACCTTGCGTGGCGACGCGCAGCGCTCAAGGCCGTCACGGCGCATTTCGACGCTGCCTCAAAAAGCGCGTCGACAACCGCTTACGGAAACACGTGCGGCTTCGGAATTCCCGCGCCATGCTCGATATCGTCGACGGCCTGCCGATGCGCGCTTTCCACCGCTTCGGCCTGCTCGGCAAAGCCCGCGTCGCCGCCGACCGTGGTCCACGGCTTGACGGCCTTCTCGCGATGACGGATTTCGTACTCCGCGTCCCAGCGCGCGCCGCTCAGCTCGAGCGGACGAACGTGAATCGAATACACGCCGTATTGGAACAGCTGTTCAGCCATGATCGCCTCCAGCCGGTCGACCCCGCAGCGGCGCGCCGATGCGCGAGCACGCGCGACGCGCTGCCCCTTGGTTCGGCCTACAGTTCGATTTCCCCGAGGATACGATGTGCGAGCGCTTTGGCTTCTTCGAGCGCTTCTCCCGGCGTCGACGACGTCGAGTCTACTTCGTAGAGCGTGGTCTCCTGATCTTCGCTGGGTTCGCCCTCGTCGCGCGCGAGGGTGACGACACCTTGAAAGGCGTCCTGTGCGACTTCCCTTATCGACGCAGTGGCCGTGTAGATCCCTTTGGTGTAGGTGACGTCCTCCATGGCCTCGCTCCTTTTCGCAAAGGTTTCGATATTTTCATCGTAGCACGGCGTGGCGGGATCGGTTCCCGCCCAGGGCGGCTTCCCGCCGCGCGACGCGCTCGACATCCGTCACGCTACGCGCGTCCCAAGGCAGCAGAATTACAGAGCCGCGATTTACAGCAGCGCGACCACCTCGTCGAGCGTCGGCGCGTGCGCGCCGGCGTGGCCGCAAGCCGCCGCGCCGGCCGCGAGCGCGAATGCGAGATGCTCGGGCCATCTGCGTTGCGGCGCGCTCATCAGGCTGAACAGCAGACCGCCGATCGACGCATCGCCCGCGCCGACCGTATCGACCACTTCGACGCGCGGCGGCTTCGCCTCGATCACCGCGGCGCCGTCGAGCAGCATCGCCGCGTCGGGGCCGCGCGTGACGAGCACGGTGGCGGCCGGATTCATCGCGCGCAATTGCGCGAGCGCGGCGGCTTCGTCGCTGGTCCTGAAGAACATGCGCAAGTCTTCGTCCGAAACCTTGATCAGATCCGCGAGCGCGGCCATCTGGCGCAATGTCGGCTCGTAGCCGTGCTCCATCAGATTGCGATAGTTCGGATCGAAGCTGATCTTCACGCCGTGCGAACGCAACTCGGCGGCGAGCGCCGCGAGCGTATCGCCGAGCGGCTGACGCGCGAGGCTGATGCCGCCGAAATGCGCCCACTTCACTGCGTTCATCCAGCCGGCCGGTAGCCTGGCTGGATCGAACGCGAGATCGGCGCTGTTCTCGCCCATGAAGAAGTAGGCCGGCGGATGCGTCTGATGCACGATCGCGAGCAGCGGCGGGTGCTCGACGCGCTGCAGGAAGCGCATGTCGAGCCCGGCGGCGACGCTCGCGTCCCACAGTTCGTCGGAAAAGTTATCGACGCCCAGCGAGCCCGCGCACGCGGTCGGCAGGCCGAGCCGCGCGACGCAGCGCGCGACGTTCCAGCCCGCGCCGCCCGGACGCGACAGCCAGTGCGATGCGCCGGTGCGCACGAGATCGGTGAGGATGTCACCGGCGGACACGAAAACGGGGAGTTCGGTGGTCGCGCTCATTGTGCTTTCTCCGCTGAAACCGCTGCGGCGGGCGCGGTCGATCCAGCCGACGCGTCTTCGCCGAGCGCATGGGCGAGCACTTCGTAGCACGCGCCCATCGTGTGATAGTCGGTCTTGCCGGCCGGGCTCTTTTCGTCGCTGTACTTGCGGTTGTCGCAAGTCAGGATGCGATACCACGCGCCGTACTTGTGGTCGACGAAGTGCGTCCAGCTATAGCGCCAGATCTCGTCGTACCAGTCCCAGAAGCGCTCGTTGCCGGTGCGCTTGCCGAGCAGCGCGGCGGCCGCGAAAGTTTCGGCCTGCACCCAGAAATACTTGTCGTGATCGCACACGGTGCCGTCGGGGCCAAAGCCGTAGTAGAGGCCGCCGTGGTCTTCATCCCATGCGTGCGTCATCGCGGCGTCGAACAGTTCGATCGCGCGCGGCAGCAGCCACGGCAGCGGACGGAAGCGTTCGAGAATCAGCAGCAGCTTCGCCCATTCGGTCTGATGGCCGGGCTGAAAGCCCCACGGACGGAAGATGTCCGAGCTGTCTTCCTCGTTGTAATGCCAGTCGACCGACCAGTCCGCGTGAAAATGCTCCCACACGAGCCCTTGCGACAGCTTCGCCTGGCGCAGCGTGATGTTCGACGCGACGCGCTCGGCGCGATCGAGATACACCAGATGACCGGTCGCCTCGTGCGCGGCGAGCAGCGCCTCGGTGGTATGCATGTTCGCGTTCTGCCCGCGATACGTGCTGACGCGCCAGTCGGCCGATGCGTCGTCGGCATAGAGGCCGGCGGCGGCGTCCCAGAAGCGGTGCTCCATCAGTTCGAAGGTCGCGCCGATCATCGGTTTCGCTTGTTCGATGCCGGCCATCGCCGCGTGCGAGTACGCGAGCAGCACGAACGCGAGGCCGTAGCAGTGGCGCGTCGCGTCGAGCGTGCGCCTTCTGCCGTCGCGCCATTCGATTTCCCAGTCGTAGCCCTCGTGCTGCGAGTCCCAGTGCGCGTCGCGCAGAAAGCGCAGGCCGTGGCGCGCGTATTCGAGGTGCTTCGGGTCGCCGAATTGCCGGTACGCCATCGCGTAGTTGAACACGTAGCGGCAACTGCTGACCAGGTGGCGCGTGGTGCGGTTGTAGATCGAACCGTCGTCGCGGAAGAAGTGGTAGAAGCCGCCGCTCGGATCGAGCACGTTCGGCGCATAGAAGCGCAGCGTGTCCTCGATGTGCGCGAGCAGAAACTCGCGCTTGCGGAAGCTGGCGACCGGCGGCGCCTTCGCGACGTCGGTGGAAGGGTGATGCGGATCGGTTTTCGTCATGGCGTTTTCACCAAAGTACTGGCACGGGCAACGAGTTGAACGGGCAAGCGGACTTCGAGTTCGGCGGGCGAGTCTTCGAGCAGCAGTTCGACGCCGCGTCGGCCGAGCGCCTCCTTGTCGACTGCGATCGTCGATAGCGGCGGGGTGGCGTGGGCGGCGGCAGGAATGTCGTCGAAACCGATGATCGCGATGTCGTCGGGCACGCTGAAGCCGCGCGCGAGGCACACGCGCAGCGCGGCGAGCGCGGCGGCATCGTTGAATGCGAATACGGCGTCGGGGCGCGGGCCCGGCGCATCGAGCAGGCGCTGCATCGCGCGCGCGGCGCCGGTGTCGGGATCGAGCCCGGCGTCGATGTTCACTTCGAGCGACGGGTCGAACAGCAGCCCAGCTTCGAAGAACGCGCGCCGGTAGCCGAGCGCGCGCTCGGCGATGCTGAAGTGTGCGAGCGAGCCGCCGATGAACGCGACGCGCTTGCGCTGCTGCTCGAACAGATGGCGCATCGCAAGGGTGGCGCCACCGGCGTTGTCGAGATTGACCGAGCGCAGGCCCGGCGACCATAGATCGATCAGCACCAGCGGGCGTTGCATCGCGACCAGCGTGGCGAGCGTTTCGGGCTCGACGAAGCCGGCGATCGCGACGGCGTCGGGCGCGTGTAGGCGCATCTGGTGAATCACGTCCTCGGTCGGCCCGGCGGTCAGCACCGACGGCACGATGCCGCGCTCGCGGCAAGCGTCTTCGACGCCGTGCAGCACGTGCGAGAAAAACGGGCTCGCGGCGAAGTTGTTGTGCTGACGATGCAGCAGGAACGTCAGGCGGCGGATGCGCGGACGCAGCTGCGCCGAATCGTAGCCGAGTTGGCGTGCCGCTTCGACGACGCGTTCGCGCGTGGCCTCGGAAAGGCCTGGCTGATTTTTGAGCGCGCGCGACACGGTGCCGATCGAAACGCTGGCCGCGCGGGCGACGTCGCGGATGGTTGTGGCCATCGAATGAAGCTGCCGCGCGTGGCGAGGCAGCACGGGTTCAGGTCGGGCGATTGTATAGTAAAACGCTGCTAAAACCGCCCGAAAAACGCCCGCGCGACACCGGTAAATACCCGTATTTAATGGAGTAGTCTGAAGTTAGATTGTTTAGTAAAAAAGACTAAACAATCGGCGAGTCGCTGTTTTCGACGCACATCCACAATCGTCCTATGCCATCCGGCCGAGGCGACAACGAGAGCGTTTGCGCGTGAAATAACGACAACGGCCAAAGAAGAGCCAAAAGAAAAAGCCGCCCGATGGCGGCTTCCTTCACACGATCAAAACGACGCTCAGGGAGGGCGCTTATGAATGTCCGGTTCGCATTGCGAGTGTGTTCAACGGCGCGCGACGGCGGCGGCGGGTCGCCGCGCCGCCGCCTCGCTCTCGCCGCTGAGGTCGCGGGCGCCCCAGCGCTGCGCGAGCGCGGCGCAGACCATCAGCTGGATCTGGTGGAACAGCATCAGCGGCAGCACCACGGCGCCGACCGCGTGCGACGCGAAGATCACCTTGGCCATCGGCACGCCGGCGGCGAGGCTCTTCTTCGAGCCGCAGAAGATGATCGTGATCTGGTCCGCGCGGTTGAAGCCGAGCCGCTTGCTCACGAAGATCGTCACGCCCAGTGCGAGCGCGAGCAGCACGCAGCTCACCACGACGAGGCCGCCGAGCGCAGAGAGCGGAATCGTGTGCCACAGGCCTTCGGTGACGGCCTCGCTGAACGCGCCGTACACGACGAGCAGGATCGAGCCCTGGTCGACGAACTTCAGCACGCCGCGATTCTTCTCGATCCACTTGCCGATCAGCGGGCGCAGCAGTTGGCCGGCCACGAACGGCACGAGCAGTTGCAGCACGATGTTGCCGATCGTATGCCACGGCGAAGTGCCGCCGCTCGCAGCCTGATTCGTCACGATGAGGCTGACGAGTGCTGGGGTAACGAAGATGCCGAGCAGACTCGAGGCGGACGCGCTGCATACCGCGGCCGGCACGTTGCCCTTGGCAATGGACGTGAACGCGATCGACGACTGGACCGTCGATGGCAGCGTGCAGAGGAAGAGGACGCCGGCGTAGAGCGACGGCGTGACCAGCGGCGAAAGGACCGGTTTAAGCGCGAGGCCGAGCAGCGGAAACAGCGCGAACGTGCTCAGCAGCACCACCAGGTGAAGGCGCCAGTGCGTCGCGCCCGCAATGATCGCCTCGCGTGACAGCTTCGCGCCGTGCAGGAAGAACAGCAGGCCGACCGCGATGTTCGTCACCCAGTTGAACCCCACCGCGGCCTGCCCATGAACGGGCAGCAGGCTGGCGAGGATCACGGTGCCGACGAGGCACAGGGTGAAGTTATCGGGAAGGAATTTCGGACGGGCCATGTCGCAATCTCAGTTCAATGACGCGGTGTGAGCACGGGACGGGCCTGTCAGGGCGCGGTGCGTGCCAATGGGAAACGGCTATTGTTGTCGAAAGTCGATTGAAAACGCAAATTCATTTGCCGAATCGATTGATGAAGTTTTCGCATTGACCCGTGCGGCGCACTCGATTTCAGTATTGGCGACGTGCTCATGCGCCACAAACCGTTTAACCCTTGACGTTGCAAGCGGCGTTTATTTCAACTAACGCCGCTTGCGTGGGCTAGGGGAAACGCCCCTGGCAAGCCGCAAAGACGCACCCGCACAAAGCCTCCAGCGCAGAAAAACGCCGCAGTAACAGGGTGTTACATCCACCGACGAGACCTAACACTTTTTGGCTCGACACCCTCTGTCCACGCCCATAAATTACTCAGTCAAAGGCCGCAGGGATGCCTGCGCCGCGGCAGACACGCGGCGCTTTTCTCCTCCCGCAACAGGTCCATCGCAGCTCGAACGGTGGATTTCAGGCAAGTCTTCGGGCGTGAGAGTCACAAGGTGGACGGGTTGTCGAGAACGAGGCACTGGGCGTGGGGCGCGGTCATCGCCGTGCTGTGCTCGTTCGCCTATGCGAAGGGGCAAGGTGTGCCACATGGCGGCGGTGGCGCCGTGGGCGGCGCTTATTCGCACCACCTTGGCGGGCACGCGCCGCGCATGGAGATCCGCGGCGACGGTCATTACGCCGTCGCGGGTGGCGCGCCTGCTCCGCGCGGCTCGCGCAATGCGACGGCTTGGCGTGACGCACGCGCACAGCGCGGCAATCCGAACATCGCGGACGCCAATTTTGGTTATGGCTTCGGCAGCTACAAGTCCGGTATGCGCCGTGTCGGCGATCCGTCCAGCTATGCCGGCGCGATCACGCCGGTCAGTGCGGAATCGCGTCCGGTACCACATCCACCGTCCAACATGCCGATGCGCAACGGCTCGATCCGCGCCGACGTCGCCCGTTACAACGAAGAGCGCGGCGCCGCGCGTCCAATGCAACGCCCGTCCGACGATCCGCGGCAACCGGGCGGTTCACCCTATCGCAATTAGCTGAGCGCGATTTACCTGGTCGATTCGCGTCAAGTGGGCCACGTTCGCCGCTACCTGAACGGGTGAGGCTGCCGGCTTTACACGCAACGCGACCGCCTATCACCTGTCGCAAAACCCGTCCTCCAGATCCCTTCGTGCGATCCTCCGCGCGCCTTCCTCTGCGCCCGAGCTCCGAATCTGACGTTTCGACGCCACACTTTTTTGAAAACGCTCGGCATCGAAGTATCGGTCAGCGTCAAATCTTGGCATTCTGCCGCGTCGCGTCATCGGCCCTTCATTTAAGGCGTTCCCGCCGCCCTGGCGCGCGGTTCGCCGCATGCCGCATTGCATCCGGGGCGCCGGCCGCGGTCCAGCTGAAAGTCTCATATCAAACCGATAACCGACCAAACTAATCAGACCGATATACCCGCAATAAGCAGCGATATTTTTGTTTATAAAAATGGTCCGCAAAGATGGACCCGCCCAGATTGACTCGACGATCGAACGGATAACAACAACGTTTCGCGCGAGCGCCCCCTTTCGCACAGCCACACCTTTTTGACAAAGATTGGAGAACCAATGAACACAAGCCTCAGCACCGCGCTGAAGACCACTCTCAAGGCCACCGCATGCGTCGCCGCGCTGGCGAGCGCATCGTCGGCATTCGCGCAATCGAGCGTGCAGCTCTACGGCCAGGTCGACGAATGGGTCGGTGCGCAGAAGTTTCCGGGTGGCAAGACCGCGGTAGTCGTGTCGGGCGGTGGCATGTCGACGTCCTACTGGGGCTTCAAGGGGACCGAGGATCTGGGCAACGGCTACAAGGCGATCTTCACGATCGAAGGCTTCTTCCGCGCGCAGACTGGCGAGTTCGGCCGCTTCACCGGCGACACGACGTTCTCGCGCAACGCGTACGTCGGCATCGAGTCGCCGTACGGCACGGTGACGGCCGGCCGTCTGACGACGCCGCTGTTCGTGTCGACGATCCTGTTCAACCCGTTCATCGATTCGTACGTGTTCTCGCCGATGGTTACCCACGTGTACCTCGGCCTCGGCACCTTCCCGACCTACACGACCGATCAGGGCGTGACCGGCGACTCGGGCTGGAACAACGCGGTGTCGTATGCGACGCCGAACTTCAACGGCCTGTCGGCGACGGCGATGTATGCGCTCGGCAACACGACCCAGAACGGCGCGAAGAAGTGGAGCGGCCAGGTGCTGTACTTCCACGGCCCGTTCGCGGCGACCGCGGTGTACCAGTACGTGAACTTCAATAACGTGCCGGGCGACCTCGGCAGCTTCGAAACCTCGGGCGTGCCGGGTCTGCGCAGCCAGAGCGTCGCGCAGGCGGGCGTGTCGTACGACCTGAAGTTCGTCAAGCTGTACGGCCAGTACATGTACACGTACAACAACCAGCAGGTGACGAGCTGGCACGTGAACACCGGACAGGGCGGTGTCACGGTGCCGTTCGGGCCGGGCTCGGTGATGGCGTCGTACGCGTATTCGCGTAACGGCGGCGGTTCGAACCAGACGCGCCAGACGGCGGCGGTCGGCTACGACTATCCGCTGTCCAAGCGCACCGACGTCTATGCCGCGTACATGTATGACCACATCACCGGTCAGTCGAGCGGCAACACGTACGGCGCGGGGTTGCGCGCGAAGTTCTGATTTCGGCCTACGGTTTCACCGCAAAGCCCGCGTTCCGCCCGGAACGCGGGCTTTGTCGTTTTCAGCGCAGTCGAATACGGGTGTTTGCTGCCGTTCCTTTGATAAACCCGGCAAAATGGCGTGGATTGATTCCTGAAGCGAGCGACTGAGATGGACACCCTCGTCAGCATGAAAGTATTTCGCCACGTGGTCGAAGCAGGGAGCTTCGTCGGTGCGGCGGACAAGATGGAGATGTCCGCCGCGATGGCGAGCAAGCACGTGATGCATCTGGAGCAGCAGCTCGGCGCGCGGCTGCTGAACCGCACTACGCGCCGCGTCGCGCCGACCGAGGCGGGCCGCGAGTACTACGAGCGGCTCAGCCAGGCGCTCACCGAGCTCGACGAGGCAGGCCAGGCGGTCGGCGCGGCGAGCGTCGTGCCGCACGGGCGGCTGCGGGTGTCGTCGCTGTCGGCGTTCGGCCTGAATCACGTGATGGCCGCGGTCGCGGACTATGCAGAGCAGTATCCGCAGGTCACCGTCGATATGACGCTGTCCGACCGCGTCGTCGAGCTGATCGACGAGGGTTTCGACGTCGCGATTCGCGCGTCGCCCGGCGGGCTCAAGTCGTCGTCGCTGATCGCGCGGCAGATCGCGACTGCGCATCTGGTGCTGTGCGCGTCGCCCGCCTATCTGCGCAAGCATGGCACGCCGAAGCGCGTCGCCGATCTCGCGCGCCACAACTATCTGCAGTACGCGGGCGTGTCGGCACTCGAAGTCGCGACCGGCGACGCGAGCTCGCGCGTGCGCCTGTCGGGCAACCTGATCGTCAATCAGCTCGAGGCGCAGCGCGTGGTCGTGCTGCACGGCGCGGGCATCGCGATGCTGGGCACCGAGGTGATCGGCAGCGATCTCGCCGAAGGGCGGCTCGTGCCGCTGCTCGTCGACGAAGTGCCGCCGCGCGAGCTGCCGATCCACGTCGTCTACACGAGCCGGCGGCATCTGTCGGCCAAGGTGCGCTCGTTCGTCGATTTTCTGGCGGCGCGGTTTGCGAACGAATCGCTGTGGCCGTCGCTTGATGAGATCAAGGCGTTGGCTGTGCGGTAGCGTTTCACGAAGCACCTAACAAACGCCGCCAACCGGCCGCCCGCCGCCCCGGCGCCGTCTTACCCCGTTTCTATATACTGATTGTCAACACCCATCAGTTAAATGAATTGGGGGAGACATGACCGATCTGTCCACGCCGCAGCGTGCCGGCAGCCACGAGCTGCCCGCGGGCCGGCGCCTGCGCTTCGTCACCGCCGCCGCACTGTTCGACGGCCACGACGCGTCGATCAACATCATGCGGCGCATCCTGCAGGCGAGCGGCGTGGAGGTGATTCACCTAGGCCACAACCGCTCCGTCGCCGAAGTCGCGACCGCCGCGCTCAACGAGGACGCCGACGGCGTCGCCGTGTCGAGCTACCAGGGTGGCCACAACGAATATTTCCGCTATCTCGTCGAGTTGCTGCGTGCGCGCGGCGGCGAGCGCATCAAGGTGTTCGGCGGCGGAGGAGGCGTGATCGTCCCCGAGGAGATCGCCGCGCTGGAACGCGACGGCGTCGAAAAAATCTACTCGCCGCACGACGGTCAGCGGCTCGGCCTGCAAGGCATGATCGACGACATGATCGCGCGCTGCGTCGAAGGCGCGCGCGCGGCCGAGGCGGCGCGGCCGACGCCGGTGCGCGAATGGCTCGCCGAGCTGGCCGCGCGTCCATTGCCGCTTTGCGTCGAGGCGGATGCTCCACACGGCCGCACTGCCCCCGGCTCGTACCCTAACGATCCCGCCGCGCCGATCTTCCGCCGCCTCGCGCAACTGATCAGCGCGTTCGAAACGAACACCGTCGACGCCGCCGCACGCGATCAGCTATCGACGCTCGCGCAGACCACGCGGGTTCCCGTGCTCGGCATCACCGGGACCGGCGGCGCGGGCAAGTCGTCGCTGACCGACGAGCTGATCCGCCGCTTCCGGCTCGACTACGACGACACACTGAACATCGCCGTGCTCGCGATCGATCCGTCGCGCCGCAAATCCGGCGGCGCGCTGCTTGGCGACCGCATCCGCATGAACGCGATCGGCGACTGGGGCGGCGGCGCAAGGGGCGACGCCCGTGTGTATATGCGCTCGATGGCGACGCGCGAGGCATCGACCGAACTCTCCGACTCTCTGCCCGCCGCGCTGATGCTGTGCAAGGTCGCGGGTTTCGATCTGATCGTCGTCGAGACCTCGGGGATCGGTCAGGGCGATGCGGCGATCGTGCCGTTCGTCGACGAATCGCTGTACGTGATGACGCCGGAGTTCGGCGCCGCGAGCCAGCTCGAGAAGATCGACATGCTCGACTTCGCGAGCTTCGTCGCGATCAACAAGTTCGATCGCAAGGGCGCGCAGGATGCGCTGCGCGATGTCGCCAAGCAGGTGCAGCGCAACCGCGCGGACTTCGCGACCTCGCCCGATGCGATGCCGGTGTTCGGCACGATCGCGTCGCGCTTCAATGACGACGGCGTGACCGCGCTGTACCTGCGCATCGCCGCTGCGCTGCGCAGCCACGGCCTGCGCGACGGCGGCGCGCGCCTGAGCGCTCCCGAAGGCCTGCGCTTTTCGAGCAACCTGCACGCGATCGTGCCACCCGCGCGCGTGCGCTATCTGGCCGATATCGCGCAGACGGTGCGCGGCTATCGCGAGCGGGCCGAGGCGCAGGCGCAGATCGCGCGCGAGCGTTGGCAGCTCGTCGAGACGCGCCGCATGCTCGGCGAAGCGGGCCACGACGCCTCATCGCTCGACGCGCTGATCGAGCAACGCAACACCGCGCTCGGCGAGCGCGAACGCAAGCTGCTCGATGCGTGGCCGCAAACGATGGCCGCCTATACCGGCGACGAACACGTGGTGCGCATCCGCGAACGCGAAATCCGCACCGCGCTGACCGTGACGACGCTGTCCGGCTCCGAAATCCGCAAAGTGTCGCTGCCGAAATTCGTCGATCACGGCGAGATCCTGCGCTGGCTGATGCTCGACAATCTGCCCGGCTATTTCCCGTTCACCGCTGGCGTGTTTCCGTTTCGCCGCGAGAACGAGGACCCGACGCGCATGTTCGCGGGCGAGGGCGATCCGCAGCGCACCAATCGCCGCTTCAAGCTGCTGTCGGAAGGCATGCCGGCCAAGCGGTTATCCACCGCATTCGACTCGGTAACGCTGTACGGCGAGGAGCCGCACGAGCGCCCGGACATCTACGGCAAGGTCGGCAATTCGGGCGTGTCGGTCGCGACCCTCGACGACATGAAGACGCTCTACGACGGCTTCGACCTGTGCTCGCCGGACACATCGGTGTCGATGACGATCAACGGCCCCGCGCCGACGATCCTCGCGATGTTCTTCAACGTCGCGATCGACCAGCAGATTGCTTTGAAAGAGCAACAGCAAGGCCGCCCGTTGACCGAAGCCGAACTCGCCGCTACGCGCCGTGCGGCGCTCGAAAACGTGCGTGGCACCGTGCAAGCCGACATCCTGAAGGAAGACCAGGGCCAGAACACCTGCATCTTCTCGACCGAATTCAGCCTGAAGGTAATGGGCGACATCCAGGCGTATTTCGTCGAACACGGCGTGCGCAATTTCTACTCGGTGTCGATCTCCGGCTATCACATCGCCGAGGCCGGCGCGAACCCGATCTCGCAGCTCGCCTACACGCTCGCGAACGGATTCACGTACGTCGAGGCGTATCTCGCGCGCGGCATGTCGATCGATGACTTCGCGCCGAATCTGTCGTTCTTCTTCTCGAACGGCATGGACCCGGAGTACACGGTGCTCGGCCGCGTCGCGCGACGCATCTGGGCGATCGCGATGCGCGAGCGGTATGGCGCCAACGAGCGCAGCCAGAAGCTGAAGTATCACGTGCAGACGTCGGGCCGCAGCCTGCACGCGCAGGAGATCGATTTCAACGACATCCGCACGACGCTGCAGGCGCTGATCGCGATCTACGACAACTGCAACTCGCTGCACACCAATGCGTTCGACGAAGCGATCACGACGCCGACCGAGGAATCGGTGCGCCGCGCGGTCGCGATCCAGCTGATCATCAATCGCGAATGGGGGTTGGCGAAGAACCAGAATCCGAATCAGGGCAGCTTCGTGATCGACGAGCTGACCGATCTGGTCGAGGAAGCGGTGCTCGCCGAGTTCGAGCGGCTCACGGAGCGCGGCGGCGTGCTCGGCGCGATGGAAACCGGTTATCAGCGTGGACGGATTCAGGACGAGTCGATGCTGTACGAGCATCGCAAACATGACGGCTCGTATCCGATCGTCGGCGTGAACACGTTCCTGAGCGCGCATCCGCATGAAGCGCCGCGTCCGCTGGTGCTGGCGCGTTCCACCGACGCGGAAAAGCAGAGTCAGCTGCGGCGGTTGCGCGATTTCCAGACGCGCCACCGCGACGCCGCGCCGGAGGCGCTCGAACGCCTGAAGCGCACGGTGATCGACGACGGCAACGTGTTCGCGGTGTTGATGGACGTGGTGCGCGTGTGTTCGCTTGGGCAGATCACCCACGCACTGTTCGAGGTGGGCGGGCAGTATCGTCGGAATATGTAGGCCGCGAGGGGCGGTCCGGCTCGCCCCCGTTCAACACCTTCAGCGCGCGATGCCGAGCCGCGCCTTCGCGTCGTCGTATTCCTTCTTCAGACGCTGCACGAGTTCGGCGACATCGGGTACGTCGTCCATCAGGCCGACGCCCTGGCCCGCGCCCCAGATGTCCTTCCACGCCTTCGCCTTTTCGCTGCCGAAGTTCATCTTGGTCTTGTCCGATTCGGGCAGCGCGTCCGGGTCGAGCCCCGCGTTCTGGATGCTCTCGCGGATGTAGTTGCCATGCACGCCGGTGAACAGGTTCGTGTAGATGATGTCCGACGCCTTCGCGTTGATGATCGCCTGCTTGTAACTGTCAACGGCATGCGCTTCTTTGGTCGCGATGAAGCGCGTGCCCATGTACGCGAGGTCCGCGCCCATCGCCTGCGCGGCGAGAATCGAGCCGCCGTTCGCGATCGAGCCCGACAGCACGATCGGGCCGTCGAAAATGCGCCGCACCTCGCCGACCAGCGCAAACGGCGAGGTGGTGCCCGCGTGGCCACCCGCGCCCGACGCGACCAGAATCAACCCGTCGACGCCAGCTTCCAGCGCCTTCTGCGCATGACGCAGATTGATCACGTCGTGCAGCACGATGCCGCCATAGCTATGCACCGCATCGACGATCTCGCGTGCCGGCGCCCGCAGGCTGGTGATGAAGATCGGCACCTTGTGCTCGACGCACACGCGCACGTCGTGTTCGAGCCGCGCATTCGACTGATGAACGATCTGATTGACCGCGATCGGGCCGATCACCGCATCCGGGTTCGCGGCCTTGTGCTCGGCGAGTTGCGCCTGGATCTGCGTGAGCCACTCGTCGAGCAGCTCGGCCGGACGCGCGTTGAGGGCTGGGAACGAGCCGACGATACCGGCCTTGCACTGTGCCAACACGAGTTCGGGATAGCTGACGATGAACATCGGTGAAGCGACGACGGGCAGAGCGAGGTTTTGCAGAACGGCGGGCAGTGCCATGGTGCGAATCTCCAGATTGGGCCAACCGGTGCGGCGCGCGCCCGGCGGATAGATGAGTTTAGCGGCGGCACGCGGCTTGCAGCGTGTCGGGCGGCGAATGCGTGTGGCAATCGCACGAAACCGGCATGCCTCAGTCACGACAAACATTTAAGAACGATCGTTCGATTATAGGCGAAGTGGACGCCCACCGCGCGTTAAGGACATCCGAAGCGGTTCGAAGGAGTATTCAGGTTCCACGTCTGCGTGGTTTATCCCACCTCGCACGGACTTGTCGGCCTTCTACAATGCACGGACCTCAAACGATCAACGAGACGTCATGGCCTTCGAAAATTTCACGCCTTTTCGTGTCGCCGTGGGCGATGTCGATGTTTTCGGGGTGAAGGGCGGCGCCGGGCCGCCTCTGTTGCTGCTGCACGGCCATCCGCAATCGCATCTGATCTGGGAACGCTGCGCCGCGCCGCTCGCGCAGCACTTCACGGTGATCGCAACCGATCTGCGCGGCTATGGCGCGTCAGGCAAACCGGCGAGCGATGCGACGCACACGCCGTATTCGAAACGCGTGATGGCCGCCGACCAGGTCGCGGTGATGCGCCACTTCGGCTTCGAGCGCTTCCTCGTCTGCGCGCACGATCGCGGCGCGCGCGTCGCGCACCGGATGACGCTCGATCACGCCGATGCGGTCGAGCGTCTGATGCTGCTCGATATCGCGCCGACGCTCGCGATGTACGAAGCCACCGACCGCACGTTCGCGACGCACTACTTCCACTGGTTCTTCCTGATCCAGCCCGAGCCGCTGCCCGAAACGTTGATCGGCGCGAATCCGGCCGCCTATGTCGACGCGGTGATGGGCGGACGTCACGCGGGCCTCGCGCCGTTCGACCCCGCCGCGCTCGACGCCTATCGGGCAGCGCTCGCGCAACCGGGCGCGGTGCACGCGATGTGCGAGGACTATCGCGCGTCGGCGAGCATCGACCTCGAACATGATCGCGCGGATATCGAGCGCGGCAACAAGATCGGCTGTCCGCTGCGCGTGCTGTGGGGCGACAAGGGCGTGGTCGAAAAATGCTTCGATGCGCTCGACGAATGGCGGCATGTCGCGCGCGACGTGAGCGGCCGCGCGCTATCGTGCGGGCACTATCTGCCCGAGGAAGCGCCGGACGAACTGGTCGCCGAGATGCTGTCGTTTTTCGAGGCGGTCGAAAAATAAGCGCCGGGCCGCTTCGCGCGGCCTTAGTGCGACTTTTGTCAGCCGAGCGGCGGCAGCCGCCGCGCGACCGGCGTCGACTTGACGATCGCGGTGCTGGTTTCCGCGCGCTCGGTCACTTTCGACAAGATCTCGTCGAGCTGCTCGATCGAATGCAGGTACAGTCGGCAGATGAAACAGTCGTCGCCGGTTACCTTGTCGCATTCGACGAACTCCGGAATGCGCCGGATCACTTCTTCGACCAGATGTAACTGGCCGGGCAGCGGCTTCACGCGCACGATTGCCTGCAGCGTGAAGCCGAGCGCGCGCGGATCGATCTGCACGGTGAAGCGCTCGATCACGCCCTGCGCTTCGAGCCGCCGCACGCGCTCGGCCGTGCTGGGCGCCGATAAGCCGACGACGCGCGCGAGTTCGCTGACCGGCTGGCGCGCGTCCTGCGCGAGCGCGGCGAGCAGTGCGCGGTCGGTGTCGTCGAGTGCGACCGGTGCGATCGATGCAAGGCGTTTGCTCATAATGGCCTTCGTTTATGAGGTGAAAAAGCGGTAACGCTTAAGTTTAGCCATGTATTCGCGCAGGTGGATTAATTACACTGCCAGTTATGCAGTCATCAATCCGGGATCGAATCATGGCTTCAAACAAGGCTTCACCGACGAGCTCGAGCAGTTCGTCCAGCGACATCCGCCGCGGCGCGGCCGAGATGAGCATTGCGATGCTGATGTCGGGCACGATCGGCTGGCTCGTCGTGTCGTCGCAGCAAAGCCCCTTTAACGTGGTGTTTTTCCGCTGCATCTTCGGCGGCGCGACGCTCGCGCTCGTGTGCGCCGTGCTCGGCCTGTTTCGCCGGGAGCTGTTTTCGTGGAAGATGCTCGGCCTCGCGTTACTCGGCGGCGCGGCGATCGTCGTGAACTGGGTGCTGCTGTTCGCCGCGTATTCACGCGCGTCGATTTCAATGGCGACGGCCGTCTACAACACGCAGCCGTTCATGCTGGTCGGGCTCGGTGCGCTGGTGTTTCGCGAGCGTATCAGCGCGTCGACGATCGCGTGGCTCGTGGTCGCGTTCGTCGGGCTCGTGTTCGTCGTGAAGGTCGAGCCGGCCGTGCTCGCGGTGCCGGGGCAATATCTGGTCGGCGTCGCCTATGCGGTCGGCGCGGCGGCGATGTACGCGGTGTCGTCGATCATCACGAAGCGGCTGAAGGGCACGCCGCCGCATCTGCTCGCGCTGATCCAGGTGTCGCTCGGCGTGCTGTTGCTAGCACCGTTCGTGCGTTTCGACGCATTGCCGGCAAGCGGTGTGCAGTGGCTCGAACTGGTCGTGCTCGGCGTCGTCCATACTGGTCTCATGTACGTGCTGCTGTACGGCGCGATTCAGAAGCTGCCGACGTCGATGACGGGCGCGTTGTCGTTCATCTATCCGGTGGTCGCGATCATCGTCGACCGGATCGCGTTCGGACAGACGCTCGCATGGATTCAGGTGCTCGGCGCCACGCTGATTCTGCTGGCAGCGGCGGGCGTGAATCTCGGCTGGCGGATCGTGCCGCAGAAAAAGCGCCTGTCGTCCACGTGATATGGATATTGCCAGGGATTCCGGAATAAAGCGCGCGCATTCGAACGCCTAACGCGGCGTGATGACAGAATATGTATGCATTTGTAAAACGCGGTGTCAATTTTCTGTAGGGAAATCACCGATGCGTTGCGAATATTCGCACGCGTATCATTGGTGGCGACGCTGATCACGTCCACACAGATGTTCCGCCGCTCGCCTTGTCGAGCGGCTTTCTTTTTGTAGGTACGGTTTTGGTTCCGGGGCCCTTTTCGACCGCACCCGCTGAACGGGCCAGTCCCACGTTCAACGCCGCGCGAGAATGCGCGTGCCGTCCACTTCGAGCGGTCCACCATTTGCCGCGAGCTCCCCGATCATTCCCGTTAGCAACGCTGGCCATTCGCCGCGTGGCTTCAGCATCGACGCGGCGGCGCGCATCACGGACGCGTCGTCGAGCATGCGCAAAAGCGTGTCCACGCTCATCTCGCGAACTTCGAGCAGCTTGAATACGATCAGCACCTTCAGCGCGTTCCTCGCGTTGCGCGCGGGATCGGCACGCAACCAGGCGACGCGCGACATCGCGCGGTCGAGCGCCGGTTCGACATGCGTGAACGGCGCGCCGTGGCCCGGGATGACCACGCGCACGTCGAGTGTCGCGATCATGTCGAGCACGGCCTGCTGCTCGGCAAAGCCGCTTTCGCCTTCGAGTTCGGGAAAGATCACGCCGAAGCCGTTTTCCCATAGCGCGTCGGCACTGATCAGCAAGCGTTCGTGCGCGCAATAAAGCATCAGCGAATGCGGATCGTGGCCCGGCGCGCCGAGCACCTGCCAGTCGAGCGCGCCGAGCCGCAAGCGTGCGCCGGGTGCGAGCGTGCCGGTAAAGCCGAAGCGCTCGCAGGTTTGACCGGTCGCGCGAAAGCTGAGGCGTGTTTCGTCCCAGTCGCGTACGGCATCGGCTTCGGATGACGGGATCAGCGTGCGACACGGCCACGTGGCCTGCAACAGCGTGTTGCCGCCGCAGTGATCCGAATGCAGATGCGTGTTGACGATCAGATCGAGCGGCCGCGTGTGCAACGCATTGCGCACCAGCGCGACCGTCTGCGAAGCGTGCGTCGCATAGCCGGTATCGACGAGCGCCGCGCAGGCTTCATCGACGAGCAGCACATTGTTCGACGACAGCCAGCCGCGCTCGAACACCTGGATCGATGCGGGCAGCGCGATCATGGTGCGGCCGTTTTCGATTGCGCGTGCTCGAGCGCGTCGGGCTTCGGCATCACGAGGATCGTCGAGGCGCCCGTCAGCAGCAGTTCGCCGCGCTGATTGACCACGGTGCCTTCGAGGTAGGTCAGGTCGCCGCTCAGGCTCGGCTTCCAGTGAGCGTCGCGCACACGCCATGTGATCGTCAGCGTGTCGTGCGCCTGCACCGCCTTCTTCAGCTTGATATCGAATTCGAGGCCGAGCGGTTGCGCGTAAGTGGAAAAATGCGTGGCGAGCAGCGCCATGAAATACGCGGTCGGTTGCGTGCCCGACGCGATCAGCCCGCCGAAGCGGCTTTGCGCGGCATACGCTTCATCGTGATGCAGCGGGTTCAGATCGACGACGAGCGTTGCGAACGATTTGATCGACTCCACCGACAACGCGAGCGTCGAACTGAACGTCTCACCGAGCGTGACGACGCGCGGCGCGGCTTTCATTGCTTCTCCTTCGCCGTCGATGCCGTGCGGCCAGCAATGAACTCCGCGTGGCGCGCTTCGATCGCGTCCCATACCGCGCGCTTATCGTCGTCGTCGAACCTCGACCAGCCGGCGATTTCGTCGATGGTGCGCAGGCATCCTTCGCACCAGCCGGTCGACGCATCCATCCTGCACACGTTGATGCACGGCGACGGCACGCAGACGTCGCCGGCTTTTTGTTCGTAAGGCTTACTGCTCGCCATCGTGTTCAGGCCGTCTCGCGCAACGCGACATCGACGACCGGCGCGCCCGTCAGCGCGATCAGCTCCTGCGCGGTCAGATTGAACACTGCGTGCGGATGACCAGCGGCAGCCCACAGGCTCTCCAGCTCGAGCAGATCGGCATCGATCAGCGTGACCGGCTCGGTCGCATGGCCGACCGGGCACACGCCACCGATCGCATAGCCGGTTTTTTCACGCACGAACTTCGCGTCCGCGCGGCCGATCTCGCCGACCTGCGCGGCCACCTTCTTTTCGTCGACGCGATTCGCGCCGCTCGCGATCACGAGCACCGGGGCGTCGTCTTCGCGGCGCCGGAACAGAATCGACTTCGCGATCTGCGCGACCGCGCAGCCAAGTCCAGCGGCCGCTTCGGCGGAAGTCTTGCCGGTTTCCGGCAGCATCACGATTCGCCCCGCGTGACCGCGTTCGCGCAGCAGCAGCGCGACGCGGCGTGCCGAGTCGGGCAGCGCGGCGAGATCGTCGGAGTCGAAAGACGCGAGGTCGTTCATCGTTGGAAATCCTGATTCAAAAATGGATGGAGCGTTTATACGCAGGTATTCGCTTCGCTGCGCGCCTTCGCGAGCAGTGCTTTGCCGGCGCGCGACACGTTGGCCCGGCCGATCGCGTTCGAAATGAAGTCGCCAATCTCGACCACCTGGGCGAGGTCGACGCCGGTCTGGATGCCGAGGCCGTTCATCAGGTACAACACGTCTTCGGTCGCGACGTTGCCGGTCGCGCCCTTCGCGTACGGGCAACCGCCGAGCCCCGCGACCGATGCATGAAAAATCTCGATGCCTTCGAGCAGCGCAGCGTAAATGTTCGCAAGCGCCTGGCCGTAGGTGTCGTGGAAGTGTCCCGACAGATGCCCGCGCGGAAACACTTCGGTCACCGCCTCGAACACTTCGCGGGTGCGCTTGGGCGTGCCGACGCCGATCGTGTCGGCGATATCGATCTCGTCGCAGCCGAGCGCCGCGAAGCGCTTGACGACGTCGACGACCGACGCGACCGGCACCTCACCCTGATACGGACAGCCGAGCGCGCACGACACGCTGCCGCGAATCCGCAGGCCATGTTGTTTCGCCGCTGCGGCAACCGGCGCGAAGCGCTCGATGCTCTCGGCGATGCTGCAGTTGATGTTCTTCTGCGAGAACGCCTCGCTCGCCGCGCCGAAGATCACGATCTCGTCGGCGCGCGCGGCGAGCGCGCCTTCGAAGCCGCGCAGGTTCGGCGTCAGCACCGAGTAGATGGTGCCGGCGCGGCGCTCGATGCCAGCCATCACATCAGCGCCGTCGGCCATCTGCGGCACCCATTTCGGCGACACGAAGGACGCCGCTTCGACGTTGCGAAAACCCGCCGCCGACAGCCGGTTGATCAGTTCGATCTTGGTCGCGGTCGGCACGAATTCCTTCTCGTTCTGCAGCCCGTCGCGCGGGCCCACTTCGACGATTTTCACTTGTTGCGGTAAGGCCATGATGTGTCTCCGATCCGATGCGGTTTTACCGCAGTCCCATCCACGATGGGTGCTGCCGCATTGCTGTAATTCAGTTCAGCCCGCGCGCCTGCGACGCGCGCGGGCGTGGGAATTCACCTAGTAGCCGCGCTTCACCTGCACTATTCCGCTCACCTGCTCACCGCGCATCATCGCGCCGATCTTGTCCGCGACCTGCGCGACGCTGTCCTCGCGCAATGTCAGCGCCGACGTATGCGGCGTGATCGTGATGCGCGGCTCGCGCCAGAACGGATGATCGGCGGGCAGCGGTTCCTCGCGGAACACGTCGAGCGTCGCGGCGGCGAGCTGGCCGCTCGCGAGCGCGGCGAGCAGATCCGTTTCGACCAGATGCGCGCCGCGCGCGACGTTGATCAGATATGCGCCGCGCGCGAGCTTCGCGAAGACTCGCGCATTCAGCACGCTTTCCGTGTCGGGTGTATGCGGCAGCAGATTGACGAGTACCTTCGCGCCGTCAAGGAAGCTATCGAACTGCACGTCGCCGGCGAACGTCGCGATTCCGTCGATCTGCTTCGCGCTGCGGCTATAGCCGCGCACCGGCAGGCCGAACGAAGCGAGCGATTGCACGACCTGCGTGCCGAGCACGCCGAGACCGAGCACGCCCACCGTGAACGTTGCGCGCGGATGCGGCTCGAGCGCTTTCCAGCGGCGCTCGCCCTGCAGCATCTGGTATTCGTCGAAGCGGCGCAGATAGCGCAGCACCGCATGCGTCACATACTCGGCCATCTGCGCGCCCATGCCGGTATCTTCGAGGCGAATCAGCGGCACCTCGGGCGGCAACGTGCCGGGGTGCGCGCGTTCGAGCGCGAGAATCGCATCGACGCCCGCGCCGAGATTGAAGATCGCGCGCAGCGTCGTGCGGCCGGCCAGCATCTCGCGCGGCGGACGCCAGACTACCGCGAAATCGGCTGGCGCGTTGTCGCCGGGCTGCCATTCGCGCAGCTCGGCCGCGGGCAAAGCGCGCGCGAAGTCGTGCAGCCAGGCGGCGGCTTCGGTGTGCGGTGCGTAGAAGAGTATTTTCATGCGGTACCGGTTGCGGCGGCGTCGATCTGCGCATCAGCGGGGCGGACTGTCAGCGCGCCTCGGCGATGGGACGACGCGAGCGGCATCGGGTCTCCTCCCGTTATGAAATAGGCTTCATTCTACTTTTTCGACACAAATCGCGCGCGTCTGCGCACGGGCGTGCGCTTCGGGATGCGTGTAGTCGCGGGCGTCGAGCCCGCGCGTACCGGCGCATTTCTTCGTTTGCCCCATAACCAAAGCACAAAATCTTGGTTCATCGATGCGCGACCGAGCGGGACAATGCTTGCCCGGATTCCCTGCGCAACGAGGCACGCACATGCTTTCATGCACCCGATCGAGCTGGCCGCCACGGCTCGTCACCGTTCCCGGCCTGCACGGCAGCGAAGGCGCGCATTGGCAAACCTGGCTGGAGCGGCAGTTCGCGCGCTCGTTGCGCGTCGAGCAGGCCAACTGGGACGCGCCCGATCTCGCGCTATGGGCAAAGTCGTTGCGCGATCTGCTCGCGCGCGAACGCGGTCCGTTCGTGCTGGCCGCGCACAGCTTCGGCTGCCTTGCGACTGTGCATGCGTTGCAGCAGGGCGCACTCGCCAGCGACGTGGTCGGCGTGCTGTTCGTCGCGCCCGCGAGTCCGCGCAAGTTCGAATTCGCGGGACCGTTCGACGCGCGACGTCTGGGCGTGCCGTCGATCCTGATCGGCAGCGAAACCGATCCGTGGATGACGCTTGCCGACGCGCGCAATCTCGCGCAGCGTTTCGGCAGCGCGTTCGTCAATCTCGGCGATGCGGGGCATATCAACACGGCGGCGGGCTTCGGTCCTTGGCCGCGTGCGAAGTACTTCGTCGATACGCTCGTGCACTGCGCGGCGCCGCTGCGCTTTCGCGAGGAGGCAATCGATACGGTGCAGCATGCGCTCGTGTGAGCACCCCGCTGCGGCGCGCGCCAGGTAAGCAATCCGTTAGAATCCCGCGTCATGCCGCGGATGCGCGGCTACAGGTTTTGATCATCGACAGACGGGGAAACAATGAAGGGCAACACGGGGACATCACGCCGGCTCACAGCGATCGTGACGGCAGGCATCACACTAGTTGCGCTCGCGTTCGGCGGCGTCACGACAGCGCGCGCGGATACGTCGCTGCTGAACGTGTCGTACGACGTGACGCGCGAGCTGTACAAGGACATCAACGCGGGCTTCATCGCGGACTACAAGCAGAAGAGCGGTGAGACGGTGTCGGTGCGGCAGTCGCACGGCGCGTCGAGCGCGCAGGCACTGTCGGTGCTGCAGGGGTTGCAGGCCGACGTGGTGACGATGAATCAACCGAACGACATCGACCTGCTCGCCGAAAAGGGCCACCTGGTCCCCGCCAACTGGCGCGCGCGTCTGCCGGACGATAGCGCGCCCTACACGACGACGATGGTGTTCCTCGTGCGCAAGGGCAACCCGAAGCACATCAAGGACTGGGACGACCTCGCGAAGCCCGGCGTCCAGGCAGTGATCGCGAATCCGAAGACCTCGGGCAACGGACGTTATACGTATCTCGCCGCGTGGGGTTATCGCAAGCAGCAGGGCGGCACCGACGCGCAGGCGCTCGACTTCGTGAAGGCGATCTTCCGCAACGTGCCGGTGCTCGATACCGGCGGCCGAGGAGCGACGACAACGTTCACGCAGCGCGGTATCGGCGATGTGCTCGTCACGTTCGAGAACGAAGTATCGCTGATCGATACGGGTGTCGGCGCGGGCAGCTATGAAGCGGTGTATCCGTCGCTGAGTTTGCTCGCGGCGCCGCCGGTGTCGATCGTCGATAAGGTCGTCGACAAGCGTGGCACGCGCAAGCAAGCGCAGGCATACCTCGACTATCTGTGGTCGCCGGCCGCGCAGGAGATCATCGCGCAGCATCATCTGCGTCCGCGCGACAAGAACGTCTTCGCGAAGCATGCGGCCGAGTTCAAGCCGATCAAGACGTTCACGGTCGAGCAGATGTTCGGCAGTTGGCAGAAGGCGCAGGACACGCACTTCTCCGACGGGGGGACGTTCGATCAGATTATTGTTGATCGGAAGTAGAGCGGAGATTCTCCTGCCGCTGACGTGCCCTCAAATTTCTCCGTTGCGTTTGCTCAAATAGCCGACATAACCGCCGACTATTGAACTCACGCATACCAGCACGAACCAGAAACTCAGAAAGGTGTCTTCTGCTGTACGGGAAGTGTCAAACAAGCTTCCTTTGCCGTGCAGCAGAAGAACACCATACAGGTAGAGCCCGAGCCATGAAAGCAGACTCGCGAAAATCGCTCCGAGTATCATGCCGACGAAGACCTTTGAAAGACTCATTTCACGGGAAAGAACAGAATAGTTTTCGAATTTCGAAAGTCCGACCAGATGCCGGGAATGACAATGTTCCAGCTGACTCTGAGTCCTGTGCCGAAACCGGTCAACGTGTTGCCGTTCCAGAGATCGATGTGACCGCCGCTTGTACTGCCGGTCGAATCGGTGTCGCGACTCCAGTACCCGTCAAACATTACGATGCCGGTGCGGCCTTTGATTTTCGCAACCCAGTCCGCTCCGGTAATGTTCTCCGGCTTTCCGATACCGGCTATCGGCTGAAGTTTTAACCACTCGCCAAGTTCATTGGCTCGTGTAGCCGTTGCTTTTCCGTCGAGCATGATACGACCAATGCTCGGCTGTCCAGCGAGCGGTCTGATCAACTTTGATGAAAACGACTTCATTGGAACGCCAACCTGATGGAAAGTCACACTCATGCGAATCGCGCACTGGTCAACATAGTCTGGATTGTCGTACGGATCGCGCGAAGGATAGTTGTTCCACAGTTGTTCGAACGTGACAGCATTCAGCAGGATTGATTTGGTCGACCCTGGCGTCGAATTCGTTCTGACTACGGTTATTCCGTTCGGCATTAGTCAGAGACTCCGAGCTGTCTTGCTAGCGCCTCGTCACCCCAATATACGGTGTACTCGGCGGCGCTCGCGCCACTCGGGATGCGTGGTAATCGACCGCTAGCGTCGAGACGACCGGACTCTACGCGTCCATCTGTGGTTTCAATGCAATACGGGTAGCCAGGAAGCAGGGCACCCATCGCACTGGCGAAGACCTGCTCGTCATACACGAGTGCGCTCGGGGATCTTGTAGCCACCGCAAGTGCAGCGACACATTTGCCATCCGACAGTTCATCATCGGTTTCAACGAAGACGGTCGGATTACTCCCCACGATGACCCGGTTTTTGCCGCAGGGACATAACACGCGATCACCGTCGAGAACAACAGCACGGTCTTTTTTCGATATGCCCTTGCCGGTGCCAAATATCTGGAATGCGCCCTTGCAGTTGCCGCATGTCGCTTCGTCGCCGCTCAGGGCGACCGTTTTGCCGTGATCGGAGATACTCGAAGAATAGGCGATGACGAATCCGCGAGTCGTGGTCGGATCACCATGCCGTACCGCTGCCTTACGCATTTGCACTCTCTGGGTGAACTTGGAAAAGTCACCCTACATGTGCCAGGAAATTTTGGAAATCAGACTGACTGCGACAATTCCGAATTTGACGAGATTTGTAATTGAATATGCTTCTCGAATCGCTGAGCAACGTTTCGCCAACCCCGACGATTGGATCAATGACCAACTGTCGGGGGGAATAGTCGATGCTTTGCGAGGCAGTCTTTCTGTTCGCGCGCACGCGTCACCACATGCGACTTACCGGCTAAGCCGTTCCGCGCTTCAATTCGCGGCGCCGTGATCCCCATGCCCATGTGCACATCCTCGCTCGCACTCACTCTGCTCGACCGGCATTTGCTGCGCAGCCTCAGCGCGAATGCCCAGACGCGCGAGCAGCTTGCGGTCCGCTTCCGCCTGCGGGTTGCTCGTGGTCAGCAACTGATCGCCGTAAAAGATCGAATTCGCGCCCGCGAGGAAGCACATCGCCTGCAACGCCTCGTCCATCTGTTCGCGGCCGGCCGATAGACGCACCATCGCGCGCGGCATCGTGATGCGCGCAACCGCGATCGTGCGCACGAATTCGAACGGGTCGATCGGTTCGGTGCCGGTCAGCGGCGTGCCTTGCACCTGCACCAGATTGTTGATCGGCACCGATTCCGGATACGGCTCCATGTTCGCGAGTTGCGCGATCAGCCCCGCGCGTTCGCGGCGCGATTCACCCATGCCGACGATGCCGCCACAGCACACGTTGATGCCCGCGTCGCGCACACGCTCGAGCGTGTCGAGGCGATCCTGATAGGTGCGCGTCGAAATAATCTGGCCGTAGAACTCCGGCGACGTATCGAGGTTGTGGTTGTAGTAGTCGAGGCCCGCATCACGCAGCGCTTGTGCCTGATGCGTTTCGAGCATGCCGAGCGTCACGCAGGTTTCGAGGCCCATCGCCTTCACGCCGCGGATCATGTCCTTGATCGGCTCGAGGTGGCGGTCCTTCGGATTGCGCCACGCGGCGCCCATGCAGAAGCGCGTCGCGCCGTTGTCCTTTGCGAGTTTCGCCGCGGCGAGCACTTCGTCGACCGGCATCAGCTTGTCGGCCGCGAGACCGGTGTCGTGATGCACCGACTGCGGACAGTACGCGCAATCCTCTTCGCAGCCGCCAGTCTTGATCGACAGCAGCGTCGACAGTTGCACCGCATTCGCGTCGAAATGCTCGCGATGCGTTTGCTGCGCGCGAAACAGCAGGTCGTTGAACGGCAGTTCGTACAACGCGACGATATCCGCGACGCGCCAGCGCGCGAGCGGCTTCGCTTCAGTGGCGGCGGCAGTCGGATTGCCGTTGGCGGCGCTCGTGTCGGCGCTGCCCGATGCGATGTTCAGTGGTGTCATGTGATCGATCCTCGTGTACGGATGAAATGGGGTTCGGCGCTGCTGGGCAGCGCTATGTCGCGCGCAATTGGCGCAGCGTTTGCAGAAGCCGTCGAATATCGAGCTGTTCGGCCGCAAGTTCCGGCGACAGCGGGCTGATATGCGGCACGATCCCGAGCAGCGGCGCGTCGTACGCTTGCGCGAGATGCGTGCGAATCGACGCGATGTTTTCGTCGGCGAAGGTCATATCCGGGTCGATGCGATTCGCGACCCAGCCCGCGAGCGTGAGACCGCGCGCGGCGATTGCTTCGGCGCTCAGCAGCGCATGGCTGATGCAGCCGAGCCGCATGCCGACCACCAGCACTACCGGCAGCCCCAGCGCGACGGCGAGATCGGCGGTGTCCTGCGTCGCGGTCAACGGCACGCGAAAGCCGCCGACACCTTCGACCACGACGACCTCGGCGAGCTTCAGCGCTTCGTGATGGCACGCAACGATATGATCGACATCGAACGAGACGTTTTCCAGCGCCGCAGCGATGTGCGGCGCAGCCGGTTCCTTCAGCAGATACGGCGTGCGCATCGCGGGCGGCAGCAGCACGCTCGACGCCGCATCGAGTTGATCCGCATCTTCGTTGTGCAGCACGCCGTTCACTTCGAACGCGCCCGCCGCGATCGGCTTCATCCCGGCCGCTTGCAGACCTTCGCGCACGAAGCCGCGCAATAGCGCCGACGACACGAAGGTCTTGCCGATTTCCGTATCGGTGCCGGTGACGAACAGCGACAGTGCGCCGTCATCGTTATTCAGGTTGCTCATGCGGCGCGCGCTCCGACTTGTTGCAGCGCGGTTTCGAGCCGGTCGAGATCCGCATGCGAGTGCGCGGCCGACAGCGAGATGCGCAGGCGCGACGTGCCGGTTGGGACGGTCGGCGGACGGATCGCGGGCACCCACAGCCCCGCGCGGTCTAGAGACGCGGCGATCTCGAGCGTCGCGTCGTTCGCGCCGATGATCAGCGGTTGAACGGCCGTATGCGAATCGACGGGCAGCCACGGCGTCGCCTTCAGCATCGCGCGCGTGCGTTCGATCAGTTGCTGCAGATGCGCGCGGCGCGCATCGCCCTCGTCGCCGCCGATGATGCGCAGGCTCGCCGACACCGCATGCGCGGCCGCCGGCACCGACGCGGTCGTGAAGATATACGGACGCGCGCGCTGCACGAGCCATTCGATCACGGTCGCGTGCGCGACCACGAACGCGCCGGAAACGCCCGCCGCCTTGCCGAGCGTGCCGATCGAGATCAGATGCGGGGAGCGCAGCGCGGCTTGCGCGATCGCGCCGCGGCCCTGCGGGCCGAGCACGCCGAAGCCGTGCGCGTCGTCGACGATCAGCCACGCGCCGTGCCGCTCCGCGAGTTCGAGCAAACGCGGCAGCGGCGCGATGTCGCCGTCCATGCTGAACACCGTGTCGGAGACGATCACCTTGACGTCCGCCTCCGACGCTTCGAGCATCGCGCTCAACGCATCCATGTCGCAGTGCGGATAGATCTGCACATCGGCGCGCGACAGCCGCGCACCGTCGATCAGCGATGCATGATTGAGCGCATCGGAGAATAGCGTCGTGCCGCGGCCCGCGAGCGCGGTCAGCGTCGCGAGATTCGCCATATAGCCGGTGCTGAAATACAACGCGCGGGCAGCGTCGACGAACCCGCCCGCGAATGCCGCGAGATCGTCCTCCAACTGCGCATGCGCGCGCGAATGACCGCCGAGCAGATGCGAGCCGCCGCTGCCCGCGCCATACAGCCGCGCGCCTTCGGCGATCGCCTCGATCAACTGCGGATGCGCGGCGAGGCCCAGGTAGTCGTTGCTCGCGAAGCCGATCATTTCACGGCCGTCGACCGTCATGTGCGCGGCGCAGGGCGTGTCCGCGGTGCGGCGGCGGCGGCGCAGGCCGCGTGCGTCGATTTCCTTCAGGCCTTCGGCGAGTGTGTCGAGCAGATGCATCAGCGGGCCTCCGCGAGCGTGGCGTCGAAGGTGTCGCGTGTGCGCGCGGCGAGCAGCGCGAGTTCTTCGTCGTCGAGAATGTACGGTGGCATCAGGTATACGGTGGTGCCGATCGGGCGCAACAGTAGCTCGCGTTGGAGCGCGTTTTCGAAGAAGCGGCGCGAGAACGTTTTGGCTCGCTGGGGATCGTCGATCACCGCATCGAACGCGAAGATCGTGCCGCGCTGACGCAGATTGCGCACCTGCGCGTGCTCGGCGAGCGGTGCGAGCGCGGCCTCGAGCTTTGCCGATTTGCGGGCGTTGGTGGCGAGCACGTCGTCGCTCGCGAACAGATCGAGCGTTGCGAGCGCGGCGCGGCACGCGAGCGGATTGCCGGTGTACGAGTGCGAATGCAGGAAGCCGCGTGCGGTGTCGTCGTGATAGAAGGCTGCGAAGATCTCGTCGCGCGACAGCACGATCGACAGCGGCAGATAGCCGCCGCTGATGCCTTTCGACAGACACAGGAAGTCGGGCCACACGCCTGCCTGTTCGCATGCGAAGAAGGTGCCGGTGCGGCCGCAGCCGACCGCGATTTCGTCGGCGATCAGATGCACGCCGTACTGGTCGCACAGCGCGCGCAATCCGGCGACGTACGACGCGTCGTGCATCGCCATGCCGGCCGCGCACTGCACGAGCGGCTCGACGATCAGCGCGGCGATGCGGTTCGCGCGCGCCTCGAACTGCGCGCGCACGTTGTGGAGCGCGCGGCGCGCGACGTCGGCGGCTGTCTCGCCCGCTTGCGCGAGCCGTGCATCGGGCGACGCGACGACGTGCGCGTGACGAATCAGCGGATCGTAAGCGTCCTTGAACAGCGCGACGTCGGTCACGCCGAGCGCGCCGATCGTCTCGCCGTGGTAGCTGTTGGCGAGGCAGACGAATTCCTGCTTGTCCGCGTAGCCCCGGTTGCGCCAGCTATGAAAGCTCATCTTCAGCGCAATCTCGACCGCCGACGCGCCATCCGACGCGAAGAACGCGTGGCCGAGCGTGTTGCCGGTCAACGTGTGCAGACGTTCGGCGAGCTCGACGGCGGGTTCATGCGTGCAGCCGGCGAGCATCGCGTGTTCGAGCGTATCGAGCTGCTCTTTCAGCGCCGCGTTGATGCGCGGGTTCGCGTGACCGAACAGATTGACCCACCACGAACTGATCGCGTCGAGATAGCGATGACCCGCGCGATCGTATAGCCATGCGCCTTGACCGCGCGCGACGGGGATCAGCGGCAGACGTTCGTGGTGCTTCATCTGCGTGCACGGATGCCATACCGCGCGAAGGCTGCGGGCGACCCAATCTTCAGGGGCGACCCGGGGGGCTGCTGAATTTTCCAAAGAGGTACTCCGAGGTGCTTTTATGCCACGCACGCGCGAGATCGGTCTCACGCCTTTCTGAAAGGCGTTTCCGTTTTTTCCGCAGACCTATTCCGGCCGCGAGGAGCGAGCCTTGGCGAGTGCGCGGGGTCGAGATTAGCGGTTTATTTCGCCGCGCGCATCAGCTGCGAAACGCGCGTTTTTCGCCGTGGCGTCGAGGTTTGCCGCTGTTCGACGCAGCTCGTTCGACTTCGGGATCAAAGCTCGCTAATCGACGGAGATAGCGACATCAAAGTAATGAGCTATTACTGGCGAGAATTTGTGGTGAAGAGGTGCTTTTTCACAGGCGCGCCGCACGAATGCTGGGTTGATGTCATGGCGCAACGGCGGCCCGAATGCAAAAAGGCCTGCTGAATCAGCAGGCCTTCGACACGTCGGAACCGAACTCGAATCCAGATGCTATGCGTACTTCACTCCCGGCTCGCAATCGCTTTCCGGCCATTCGCATCGGCATCACCCGCATCCGCCGTCTGCGAGCTCTGATTGCCCCACACGACCGAGTTATCGACCGCATACAGCCGGCACGGATCGGAGCTCTGCTTCTGGCAATTCGCCACCGCCACCGGCATCGGATCGTCGCCGCCCTCGGCCCACGACCACGCGCCCGAATCCGACACCGCGAATGCGCGGCTCGGATACTGATGCAGGAAGTTGCGATAGCCATTGCGGCCCTCGTTGTCGAGGAACGGCACCGCGTCGACGGCGTCGAGCGCGGCGAAGCCGGTTGCCTGCGGCGCGGCCGGATCGGCGACGTGATACTGCACGGCCGTCGGCATGCCGGCGCGCGCGAGGAACGCTTCGACGGCCGGCCACCATACGCGCACGCCGTCGCGGTCACCGACCAGCCGATGCGCGTCGTTCTTGTACTTGCCGAAGTCGACCATCTTCACGCTCGCGCCATGCGCGCCATACGCGGCGTACATGCCGGCGACGAGCGGCGCGTTCCACACCGAGTCGTTATCGCCATAGAGCCACAGCGACGGCACCGTGGTCTTCTCGCCGTATGCGCCGAATGCGCGCGTCAGATTGCCTTGCCAGTCCTCGCAGGAGTCCTGGCGCAGGCCGCCCGAGAAATTGATCAGCGCGCGCACGCCGGGCGCCGCTTCGGTGCCGTACGCAATCGTCGCGAGACCGCCATGCGAGGTGCCGGCCACCACGATGTGCGTCGCGTCGACATAAGGCTGCTTCGACATGTAATCGATCGTCGCGGCGACGTCGCCGGCCTGGCCGAGGCCATTGCGTTGGACGTCGCAGCCGTCCTGCTCGTACACGCCGTCCGAGTGGCCGAAGCCCTGGCGGTTCGGCGCGACGACCACGTAGCCGCGGCGCACGAATTCGCGCGCGAACGGCAGCGGGTCGCTGCGTTCCTGGGTGCGCGGATCGCCCGGAATCTTGCCGTGGTTGAACACGATCATCGGGAACGGGCCGCGGCCGTCCGGCTTGTAGATCGTGGTTTCGAGCGTGACGGTGCCGGCGGCGTCGACCGGCACGCGGATGATCTTTTCGTTCAGGTGAGCGGTGGGCAGATAGATGTCGTCGTCGAGCGCGAGGCGCGGCACGCGGGCGCGCGACAGCGGTCCCTGGGTGTCGCTGGTCGGTGTCGCGTTGTGTGCCGAAGGCGAAGAGTAAGCGAGCGGATCGGCGTGCGCAATCGTGACCGCACACGTGGCCGCGGCGCAGATCGCCGCACACTTCGTCAGAACCTTGCTCAACACCATTGACGCACCTGCTTGAAAGACCTGTCCTGAACTCCGTGCTGTCCGGTGGCCAAAACGCTGCTGACGTTCAGCTTTCGTTCGCGTTTTCGACACAAACAGACTCACTCGCGTGCGTAGTGCGCAAAGCGCACGCACGCAAATCGACATCGCACGGGATGAACCCAACGGCCGACGCGACCCCACGCGCCGAGGATGAGCGTCACTCTGTGCTACCGGAGCCCGCGCGGCGCGCTTACTATCAGCGGCCAGTCAGGCTTCCTTTGCATGTTGCGGAACTGGTGTGACCCGTTCTCGCAATGTGACGTCATGAAACTACAGACTCATCCTGGCACGACAATTTTGTTTTGTGCAATCAAGGAGAACCCGCGACGAAAAAATTGCTGCGTCTGCGAATAAGGCCTCAAAGCCTTGCCAGGCAAGGGCCGGGGACATGTGGCGGGAAGCGGCGACTAAAGGTCGTGTAAGTGCTGTGGCGCGAGGCCAACGAAGGAGCCTGCGCGCGTGGAACGAAAAAAAGCCCGAACCGAGGGTTTTTATGAATTTTGTCGAGAGCGAGAGGCAGGCACGAGAAAGCCTCGACGCGTAATGCAGCGATCACTTAATCAGCGCCTGCTACTCATTGACGTCTCCGTCTACATAACGCCAGCGACCATCATCGCCACGCAGGAAGCGGCTCAATTCATGCAGCCGATGCGCACGTCCCCCCACTTTGTAGCGGGCGATGAATTCGACGTTCGCATGATCGGCATCGCTTTCGGCGAACGCCTTGATCTGCAGTCCGAGCCAACGAGGCGCGTCGGGTGCGGTGGGATCGACGTCGAGATCGGCGGGGCAGGTGCGGGGGTCCCACGTCGCGCGCAGGTAGTCGATTGCCCCGAGCACGTACGCGCTATAACGCGAGCGCATCAGTTCGAGCGCGCGCGGCGCCGCTTCGCCGCCGTCGATATAGCGGCCGCAGCATTGTGCGAAACGCGGAGCCTTGGTCGCGGTGCCTCCGCGTGCGGCGGGCGCGGCGCCGCCGCATGGACAGTCGACAGGTCTTTGCAGAGACAACAATGGCTTTTTCATTGAAATTTCAGTTGAGCGCGCGAGCGATCAGGATCTTCTGGATATCGCTCGTGCCTTCGTAAATCTGGCACACGCGCACGTCACGGTAAATCCGCTCGACCGGGAAGTCGCTCAGATAACCGTAGCCGCCGTGAACCTGCAACGCGGCCGAGCAGATGCGCTCGGCTGCTTCGGAAGCGAACAGTTTTGCCATCGCGGCTTCGGTCAGGCACGGTCGGCCCGCGTCCTTCAGCGACGCAGCGTGCCAGATCAATTGACGCGCGGCTTCGAGTTGCGTGGCCATGTCGGCCAGACGGAACTGCACCGCCTGGTGCGAGAACAGCGGCGCGCCGAAGCTCTCGCGTTCTTTTGCGTAAGTCAGCGCCGCTTCGAACGCGGCGCGCGCCATGCCGACGCTTTGCGCAGCGATGCCGATGCGCCCGCCTTCGAGCCCTGACAACGCGATCCGGTAGCCTTCGCCTTCCGCGCCAATCAGGTTCGCCGCCGGCACACGGCAGTCCTCGAACACGATCTGCGCGGTGTCTGACGAATGCTGGCCGAGCTTGTCTTCGACACGCGCCACTACGTAGCCCGGCGTGCTGGTGGGCACGATGAACGCGCTGATGCCGCGTTTGCCGGCGGTCCTGTCGGTGACGGCCATTACGATCGCGACGTCGCCATTCTTGCCGCTCGTAATGAACTGCTTGACGCCGTTCAGCACGTACGCGTCGCCATCGCGCGTCGCGGTAGTGCGCAGCGCCGACGCATCCGAGCCCGCTTGCGGCTCGGTCAGGCAGAACGCGCCGAGCATCTCGCCGCGCGCGAGCGGCGTGAGCCAGTCGCGCTTCTGCGCGTCGTTGCCATAGGTGAGCAGGATGCTGCACACGGGGCAGTTGTTCACTGAGATCGCGGTCGACGTGCCGCCGTCGCCGGCCGCGATTTCTTCGAGGATCAGCGCGAGCGCGAGCGCGTCCATGCCGGCGCCGCCATACGCGTCGGGCACCAGCACGCCATAGGCGCCGAGCTCGGCGAGCTGCCGGTGCACGTCGCGCGGAAAGGTGCGCTCGCGATCCCATTGCGCCGCGTACGGCGTGATCGCTTCGCGCACGAAGGTGCGCAGCGCGTCGCGCACCATCAGGTGATCCTGGTCAAGCACCATGTGTGTGTCTCCGATCCGATGCAACCCGGTTGTCTACCAGTCGAGCTGCGTACCGTCGTGCTGAACGAAGCGGCCGTGGAACGCGTCGCGCGATGCCGCCGCCTGCGCCAGCACCTCGCGCATGCCCGCGACGCTGCGCGCCGGATCGAGCGCGGCCTGCGCGCCACCCATGTCGGTGCGCACCCAGCCGGGATGCAGCGACACGCAGGTCGCGCGTTGCGCGTCGAGCGACGCGAGCTTCAGCACGGCGTTCAGCGCCGCCTTGCTGGTGCGATACAGCCAGCCCGTCGTGCCGCTCGCATCGGCGATGCTGCCCATGCGGCTCGAAATCACCGCGAGCACGCCGTCCGTTTCCTCGACGAGCGGCAGCAGGATGGGCAGCAGCTGCATCGGGCCGCGCACGTTCGTATGCATCACGTGATCGAAGTCCTCGGCGGTGATGGTCTCGATCCCTTCGGTGCGCGGACCGTACACGCCCGACACCACGATCGCGACGTCGAGCCGTTCGCCGTCGAGCTTCCAGCCGAGCGCCGCGATCTCTTCGGGGGCGGTGACGTCGAGCATGAAGGTTTCGGCGCCGAGCTCGTTGAGTGCGTCGAGCGCGGCGCCGTCCCGCGCGGTCGCGAGCACGCGCCAGCCGCTTTTTTTGTACTGCCGCACGAATTCCTGGCCGATGCCACGCGACGCACCGACGATCAACACTGTTTTCATCGTATTCCTCGAAGTTTGGTCAACCCTTCAGATCAGTTCGATACCCATTGCGGTCGCCTCGCCGCCGCCGATACACAGCGACGCGACGCCGCGCTTCAGACCGCGATTCTTCAGCGCGCCGATGAGCGTAACCAGAATGCGCGCGCCCGAGGCGCCGATCGGATGGCCTAGCGCGCATGCTCCGCCGTTCACGTTGACCTTGTCGTGCGGCAGATCGTGCTCTTTCATCGCGGCCATCGTGACGACCGCGAACGCTTCGTTGATCTCGTACAGATCGACGTCGCCGGCGCGCCAGCCGTTCTTCCCGAACAGCTTGCGGATCGCGCCGACCGGCGCGGTCGTGAACTTCGCGGGCTCCTGCGCGAACGTCGAATGACCGACGACGCGCGCGAGCGGTGTCACGCCGATCCGCTTCGCAGTCGACTCGCGCATCATCACGAGCGCGGCCGCGCCGTCCGAAATCGACGACGAGTTCGCCGCCGTCACGGTGCCGGTCTTGCTGAACGCGGGCTTCAGCGTGGGGATCTTGTCGAGGTTGGCCTTGAACGGCTGCTCGTCGCGCGCGATCGTGACGTCGCCCTTGCGGGCCGCCACCGTAACGGGCGCGATTTCCCAGTCGAACGAGCCGTCCTCGTTCGCGCGTTTCGCGCGGTTCAGCGACTCGACCGCGAATGCGTCCTGCGCCTCGCGCGTGAAGTCGAACGACGCCGCGCATTCCTCAGCGAACGTGCCCATCAGACGGCCTTTGTCGTACGCGTCTTCGAGGCCGTCGTAGAACATGTGGTCGATGACCTGGCCGTGGCCCATGCGCATGCCGCCGCGCGCTTTCGGCAACAGATACGGCGCGTTCGTCATGCTTTCCATGCCGCCCGCGACGATCACGTCGAGCGAGCCCGCAGCCAGCATGTCGTGCGCGAACATCGCCGCGCGCATGCCGGAGCCGCACATCTTGTTGACCGTCGTGCAGCCTGTGGCGAGCGGCAGACCCGCGCCGAGCGCGGCCTGGCGCGCGGGCGCCTGGCCGAGGCCGGCGGGCAGCACGCAGCCCATCACCGCTTCGTCGATCTGCTCGGGCTTCAGACCCGCGCGCTCGACGGCCGCCTTGATCGCGACCGCGCCGAGTTGTGGCGCGGTCAGCGACGCGAAGTCGCCCTGAAAGCCGGCCATCGGCGTGCGCGCCGCGCTGACGATCACGATCGGATCGGCATGGATACCACTTTGAATTGCGTCACTCATGTTTGAGCTCCTTGGTCATAGCTTGGATGGCTACCGCCGCGCGCGGCCTGCTGCGAACCCTCGTGAGATTCATCAAGCCACGCGCACATTCGGCTCGTTCGCCTCTGCATCGGTTGTTTCGGCGAACCGCTCCGGATAACGCACGCAGAAGCGCACGCTCTGGTCGTACGGGAAAAAATCGGGCAACTCGCCCTTCAAGAGAAAATCCTTGTATCGCTGCCACAGTTCGGGCTCGAAGAGATCCGCGTGATGCCGCATGAACGAGCGGCGCACGCGTGGATCGCCGAGCAGGAAGGTGCCGTACGTCTCCGGGAAAATATCGTGCGGACCGACCCGGTACCACGGCTCGTCCGACATTTCGTCTTCCTCGTTGCGCGGCGCCGGCACCGCGCGCACGTTGCAGTCGGTCAGGTACTCGATCTCGTCGTAGTCGTAGAACACGACACGGCCGTGGCGCGTCACGCCGAAGTTCTTGTACAGCATGTCGCCGGGGAAGATGTTCGCCTGGATCAGCTCCTTCACCGCGTTGCCGTATTCCTTGATGCCGTGCTCGATGTCGTCGTCGTTGCCGTTCTGCAGGAACAGATTGAGCGGGATCATGCGTCGCTCGATGTACATGTGGCGAATCACGAGGTTCTCGCCGTCATATTCGATCAGCGACGGCACTTCCTCCTCGAGTTCGCGCAACAGCGTTTCGTCGAGCCGCGCGAGCGGCAGCGCGACGCTCGAATATTCGAGCGTGTCGGCCATGCGGCCGAGCCGGTCGTGACGTTTGACGAGCAGATACTTCTGCTGGATCTGCGCTCGCGTGGTTTCCTTCGGCGGCGGAAAGTTGTCCTTGATCAGCTTGAACACGTAGGGGAACGACGGCAACGTGAACACCAGCATCACGAGTCCCTTGATGCCGGGCGCGACGATGAAGCGGTCGCTCGAATGCTTGAGGTGATGCAGCAGATCGCGATAGAACAGATTCTTGCCCTGCTTCTGCAGACCCACCGACGTATAAATCTCCGCCTTCGGCTTGGCCGGCATCACCGTGCGCAGAAACTCGACATACGCGGACGGCACTTCCATGTCGACCAGAAAATACGAGTGCGAGAAGCTGAAGATGATCAGCAACTGCTCGCGCTTGAGCAGCACGGTGTCCAGTGCGAGCACGCCCGGTTTCACGTGACGCAGCGGCACCGCGAACGGCAGCAGCGCGTCGCCGTTGATGATGCGCCCGACGATGTACGCAGCCTTGTTGCGATAGAACAGCGACGACAGCACGTGAATCTGGAAATTCGGCGCTTCGTCGAACACGCCGAACGCTTCGCGAATCGACTGCACCACACAGGCGACGTCGCGCGTCAGATCCTCGAACGGCGGATCGAGCTGGAAGTTCGTGACGACCCGCTCCAGCGTCGCGGCGAGTCCGTCCGTACCGGGGTAATACGCGCGATAGGTCGGCTTCGCGGCCGGTTCGTCGTTCTCGATGTATTCGGTCGAAATCGCCGGGCGCACGAAAATGAAATCGTTGTTGAAGTACGAGCGGTGCAGGATCTTGCAGGAAACCGAATTAAAAAAGGTTTCCGCGCACTCGGGCTGACGGTGCGTGGTCAGAAGACCAATGTAGTGCAGCTTGATCTGCTGCCACACTTCGCTGTCGATGTTCTCCGCGTCGTACTCGTCTTCGAGCAGGTGCACGCATTCCTGCACGCGATCGTCGTACGACGCGATGCGGTCGCGCGCGAGCTTTTGCAGGCCGTGCCAGTCGCCGGCTTCGAACAGCGTCTTCGCATGGATCGCCGCGTCGCGAAAGATCCGGTAGTGACGGTCGAACCCTTCGAGCATCGTCTGCGCGACGTCGAAACCGATTTGCGACGATAACAGTTTGGGGAAGTGATTCATCACGCGCGCTCCGCAAACGCCGGTCAGAGTCAGGCAGCTTCAGGCAGGTTTCGCGTCGTGCCTCGTGCCATCGAGCAACGCGCGCGCCTGCGCTTCGTACTGCGCCAGATCTTCGAGCGTCGCGTCGAGATCTTCGCGCTGACGTTCGAGCACTTCGCGATGACGCGCGACCGTCGCGAGAAACGCGTGCAATTGCGGCACGGTGTCGGTCGGCGACTCGTAGACGTCGAGCAGGTCGCGAATCTCCGACAGCGTGAAGCCAAGCCGCTTGCCGCGCAGCGTGAGCTTCAGACGCGTGCGGTCGCGGCCGGAATAGACGCGTCGCAAGCCGCTCGAACCCTCGCGGCTCGGTGAGAGTAAACCCTGGTCTTCATAGAAACGAATTGCGCGTGGCGTGACGTCGAATTCGCGCGCGAGTTCGGTGATCGTGTATTGCATATTCATCGGGACATCTCGTGGCCGCTTGGCCGGCACAAAACCGGATTGAACGATAGAATCGACGTTTACGTTATCGTCAACCTGAGCGGAACGCAACCACAACCAGGCCGACCGGCATCGCATACCTGGCCATGCCGGAGAGTCGTCTGAGGAAGACAGTCCCCATGAATGCACTCGAACACCAACTCCAATACCCGTTCAACGACACGATGCCCGACTCGGGCCGCACGATGGAAGTCGCGCCAGGCGTGCTTTGGCTGCGCATGCCGTTACCGTTCGCGCTCGACCATATCAACCTGTGGCTGCTGCGCGATGAGATCGACGGTCAGCAAGGATGGACCGTGGTCGACTGCGGCATCACGTCGGACACGATCAAGGCGAATTGGGAGAGCGTGTTCGATTCGGCGCTCGACGGGCTGCCGGTGCTGCGCGTGATCGTCACGCATTGCCATCCGGACCACATCGGCCTCGCGCACTGGGTGTGCGGCGGCGGCGAGAAAAAGCGTTGGGACGCGCGGCTGTGGATGACGCTCGGCGAATACATGCAGGCGCGCGTGATGGCGACGGGCGACGGTTCGAACGCGGGCGGCGAGGCAGCGGCGCGGCACTTCGCGCGGCATGGTTTGAACGACACCGAATCGGTCGACAAACTGCGCAATCGCACGAGCTATTACTCGAGCCTCGTGCCGGCGATTCCGGGGCAATACCGGCGTTTGCGCGAAGCCGAGGACGTGAGGATCGGCGGCAGGACGTGGCGCGTGGTGACAGGCTTCGGCCACTCGCCGGAACACTGCGCGCTGCACTGTGCGGAAACCGGCACGCTGATTTCAGGCGACATGGTGCTGCCGCGCATTTCAACCAACGTGTCGGTGTTCGATATCGAGCCTGAGGGCTCGCCGCTCGAACTGTATCTGGAGTCGCTTGGCCGTTACGAGACGATGCCAGAAGATACGCTCGTGCTGCCGTCGCATGGCAAGCCGTTTCGCGGCGTGCGCACGCGCATTCAGCAACTGCGTGAGCATCACGACGCGCGGCTCGCCGAAGTGCGCGAAGCGTGCGCGGAAAGGCCGCGTAGCGCTGCCGATATCGTGCCGCTGATGTTCAAGCGCCAACTCGATATCCATCAGATGACGTTCGCGATGGGTGAGGCGCTCGCGCATTTGCATCTGCTGTGGCGGGCGGGGGAATTGAAGCGGACGCAGGATGCGGATGGGGTGATCCGGTTTGCGGCGGTGTGATCTCGGACCTTCGCCGCGGGCGGAGAAGCGCGGACGAATATGTCCGCGCTGGGCGAAGGCACTGAGCGGCGCAACGATGCTGGGTGTCCTCTCATGCGAATTACTTCAAGGGCAAGTCAGACGCAGCGTTGCGTAGTTGCTCAGCCCGCCGGTTGTTGAGTTCGGAAACGCAAGCTAAACGGCTGATTTCATGCGCATTGCCGGCCGCACCACCAGTCAGCGAAGCTGCGAAGTCGCATTGAGACTCACGGTACCGAGCGAATTTTCTGTTTGATGCGGCGAGTTTTGCCTTGGCCTGGTTGACGTACTTCTCGTCTTCATCCCATCTGGCGAGGGTGCCAGCCATCTTCTCCTCGGCTCGTCTGAGGGTCTTCTTACTCGCCTCTGCTTTTTCTGCCAGACAGTCCCGCATCCCCGCTTGCGAGAACGCGCTGCATTCCTCGCGCAAGGCCCGCTCGCTTGCGACGGGAACCGCTGAGGCTGCAAGGACCATTGTTGGCAGGCAGACGGCCAGGGCAAAACAGATCAGCTTCATTGTGCACATAGGGCCGCCTTTCCGTTCCGCACCGATGACAACGCGTAATCAAGTTTTCTGGCGTAGTTTGGATCCCGACCTCCGTTATAGCGCAGTGCTATGAATGTCGTGACAATGGGGTGCCAGCCTGCAATTACTTTTTGAATTGAAGCTTTCCGGTACGTCAATACTTGTCCAGGGCGAAGAACAGCGGCCGTCGGGTTCAGCTTTCTCAACGTCTCGATCGTGGTGCCTTGACCCTTCGCCATCTTGTCCAGACTATCGCCTGGCTTGACGGCGATTTCATAAACTTTCGGGTCAGCACCGGGTACGTTTCGGTACTCGAACTTTGCCATGCGCATAAGCAGATAGCCAATCCCGGCGCGGATGTTATGCGCCGCTATCGTTCTGACTGAGGACATTGTCAGCCGTCCTTTCCAGCCTGGTAGCAGAATCAGATCGCCGCCTTCTTTGCCTGATAGCAGCGATGCTAATCCGGGATCTCCAGAAACGCCGATTTGCATCGGCTTGGCGTTCCACTGAGGATCGTGTGCACCTGTTTCGACCCACAATATCGCCTTGATAATCTGCCAATCCAAGGCCACGTACCCCGAGGTGCCGCGAAGATGGAGGTTGTACTCGTTGACTGCCATCTGGATTTCGCAATCCCAGGAATTCCATTTTGCATCGCTTACAGCCTTGCTAACACCATCCTGCCACCGTTCGAAACCTGTCCTCGTTGGAGCTTGCATCGCCATAACCATTTCCTCTGCCAAAGTGTGGGCGGGTACTTTGCGAGCAATTATTGGCTTCTTGCATGAGGAAAATTGCATTAGGAAGGAGTCGGTATAACGGTCAAAGGCCCGAGATTACGTCGGCAAAAGGTTGCGGAGTGTCAGATGCACCCAGCGCGGACTACCATGGAAGATGGTATGACAAGACTTACCCGTTCAGGTGATTGGACCAAGGCGCTTGCAGTACTTTGTCTGGCAGGGTGGTTTGGCGGATGCAGCCTCGCGGCCGGACACTACGGACAAGATTCACAGATGACTCAACCGGACACGACACTGTGGCAGACCATCGACTCCTTGGTGCAGCAAATCCCGTTCACTAAGGCAAAGGTCGAAAGCGTGCTGGCGACTCACCTTGTCGACAGAGATACCACCAAAGATCCAATTCAAAATGCCGAATTCAACTTTTACGTCGGCGGTCCGGGGAAGATGGCAGATGGTGTCGTGGTCGGCAATGTGGGTTTGCGCGTTCGCCACACTGGAGGGCGTCATGGCTTTCTTGCACTTGGGCGGCTGAGCGGCGAATGCGTCACGCTCGCGATGGTCCGTGCGCATTACAGCAACCTCAAAGTTACCGACTCTCCGCGCGGGCATTCACTGGACGAAACCACGGCGTATTCAGCCTTTCTCCCGTGGGGAACCTTGTCCTTCGCTTTCGCTGAACGTAATCGTGATTGTCTCGAAGGCGTATCGTTCGATCCGATAATCGCCGCAGCAGACAGCGCGGTGAAGTAACGGGCGAACTGTATCGGCCGGAAACGCTGGACACAAAAAAAGCCGACCCGTGAAGGTCGGCCTTATCCTTCCCCGCTTTCAACCGCAGCGCAAAATCACTGCACCACCACCGCCCCAAAATTCTGCCGTCCAAACGGACTCACGCGATACCCGCTCACGTTCGTACGCGTGATCGCAGCAGCGGTCGGATAGCCGAGCGGGATCCACAGCGCTTCGTCATGGATGATCTGCTGCGCGGCTTCATACGCTTTCGTGCGCTTGGCGATATCGGACGTTGCTCTGCCGTCGGCGATCAGCTTGTCGAGATCCTGATCGCAGAAGCGCGCGAAGTTGATGCCCGACTTTACCGCGTTGCAACTGAAGAGCGGCGACAGATAGTTGTCCGGATCGCCGTTGTCGCCCGCCCATCCCATGAACAGCGAGTCATGCTGGCCTTGCTTCGCCTGCTTGATCAGCTCGCCCCATTCGATCACCTTGACGTCCGCCTTCACGCCGATCTTCGCGAAGTCGGCCTGCAGCAGTTCGGCACCGGCCTTCGGATTCGGATTCAACACGCTGCCGTTCGGACGCACCCAGATGGTCGTTTGGAAGCCGTTCGGAAAACCCGCGTCGGTGAGCAACTGCTTCGCCTTCGCCGGGTCGTACGGCCAGCCCTTGATCGAGTGGTTGTAGCTCCACGTGTTCGGCGGAAACGGGTTCACGGCCGGCGTCGCGGTGTTGTCGAACACGGTCTTCAGGTACGTCGTGCGGTCGAACGCCATGTTCAGCGCGGCGCGCACCTTCTGGTTGTCGAGCGGCTTCTGCTGCGTGTTCAGCGCGACGAAGGCCGTCATGAACGCGGGCGTCTGCACGATCGCGAGCGACTTGTCCTTCTTCGCGTCGGCGAGATCCTGCGGCTTCGGCGACAACGCGATCTGGCATTCGCCAGCCTTCACCTTCTGCGCGCGCACGGTCGCGTCCGGCGTGATCGCGTAGATCAGACGCTCGATCTTCGGCTTTGGCCCCCAGTAGGTCGGGTTCGCGTCATAACGGATCACCGCGTCTTTCGTATAGCTCTTCAGCACGAAGGGGCCGGTGCCGATCGGCTTCGCGTTCAGGTCGACCTGCTGGCCGGCCTTCAGCAACTGGTCCGCGTACTCGGCCGAATAGATCGACGCGAAGCCCATCGTCAGGATCGACACGAACGTCGCGTTCGGCTCGTTCAATTCGAACTTCACCGTGTTGTCGTCGACCTTGGCAATCGACTTGATCAGCTTCGGCAGCCCCATCGACTGCGCGTGCGGGAAGCCGCTCGCGCCCGCCACCTTGTGCCACGGATTGCTGTCGTTGAGCATGCGGTCGAAGGTGAAGATCACGTCGTCGGCATTCAGCGCGCGGGTGGGCTTGAAGTAGTCGGTGGTCTGGAACTGCACGTTCGGACGCAGGTGGAACGTGTAGGTCAGGCCGTCGGGGCTCACCTCCCATTTGTCGGCGAGCGCGGGCACGACCTTCTTCGCGGCTTCGTCGAACGACACCAGCGAGTTGAAGATCACGTCGGCCGATGCATTCGTCGTGACCAGCGAATTGAACTGCACGACGTCGAAGCCGTCGGGGCTCGATTCGGTACAGACGGTCAGTGGTTTGGCGAGCGCGAGCGCGGGCGCCGTGAGCAGGATGGCGGCTGCGAGCAGATTGAAGCGCATAGGATCTCCGGTAACGAGCGCAGTCAGGCAGTGCGTCTGGTTGTGTTTGTGATACGTTCCCGGCGCCGCCGTACAGGTCGGGCGATCCCGGCCTGAGGCCGAGGGGCCTGCCTTCGAGGCATGGCCGGCGGCGCGCCTTCGCGAAAGCTTATCGAAGGGCCATTATGGCGACAACAATTTAATCGACATATCCATATGGGGGCGGCGCGGCTGTGTTGCCGCCTCAGGCCGCCGCGGCCTGGCGCAGCAGATAGCCGATGCCATCGATTGCGCGCACGCCGTACCACGACGTCATTTCCCCATCGATCAGCTCGATGCGCTTGCCGGTGAACCGCGGATCGCGCGCGAGCGCATCGCGATGCGCGGCCGTGAAGCGGTACGGCTCGCTCGACAGCAGCACGCGGTCGACTTGCGCGAGCCATGGCGCGGCGTCGAAGTCGAGCGTCGGGTAGCGCGTGGCGCCAGCGCTGCCGCCGTGCACGTCGGGCAACGTGTGCCAGTTCACGAGACGCAGCATCGCGGCGATGTAGGTGTCGCGCGCGACGCTCATCCACGGTTCGCGCCAGATTAGGTACAGCACGTTCTGCGCGGCGAAGGTGTGAGCGGCGGCTTCGCGCAGACGCGCGTCGAGCGCGCCGCTCAAGCGCCGCGCTTCCTCTTCACGTCTGAAGATCGCGCCGAGCAGCGCGTACAGCGCGAGGTTGTCATGCGGCGTCTGCGGATGGGTGACGACGATGTGCGGCACGAACGCGCGCAGTTGCTCGATGGTGTCGCGTTCGTTTTCGTCGATATTGACGATCAGATGGGTGGGGCGCAGTGCGCGGATCGCTTCGAGCTTGACGGCTTTCGTGCCGCCGACCTTCGGCACCGCGCGGACCTTGTCGCGCGGATGCACGCAAAAGCCTGTGCGCCCGACGATCTGCCGCTCGAGCCCCAGCGCGAACAGGGTTTCGGTAAGGCTCGGCACCAGCGACACGATGCGCGCATCGGCGCCCGCGGATTCGTGCGCGACGCCGGCTGCATCGACCGCACGGGGCTGCATGACTTACTCGGTGGCGGCGCGCGGCTTGCGCGGCGCGCGTTCGAACACGCGGTCGTAGAGCCAGCGCGGCAGCACGCGCAGCAACATCGCAGCCACGCGCATCTGCCACGGAAACACCGCAAACGACGTCTGCCGTTCGACCGCCCGTGCGGCCTTCGCCGCGAAACGGTCGGCGTCCATCAGGAACGGCATGTTGTACGGATTGTGCTCGGTCATCGGCGTGCGGATATAGCCGGGCGCGATCGTCACGACACCGACGCCGAACGGCCGCATCTCGACGCGCAACGCTTCGAGATACTTTTGCGCCGCCGATTTCGACGCGCTGTACGCACCCGAGCCCGGCAAGCCGCGCACACCGGCGACGCTCGCAATGCCGACCAGCGTGCCGTGTTTCGTGTCGGCCATCGCAGCAGCGAACGGCTCGAACGTCGCGACCATGCCGAAGTAATTGATGTCCATCACCTCGCGGAAGGTGCGCAGATCGCCGTGACCGGTCAGCGCGCCGCGGCTGATGCCGGCGTTGGCGATCACGACGTCGGGCAGGCCGTGCTCGGCGATGAAGCGCGCGGCCGCATCGGCGAGCGCTTCCGCGTCGCGCACGTCGAGCGCATAGATCGAGACGGTGTTTTGGGGATGGGACTGCTGGAACGCGGCGAGCGCGTCGCCGCGGCGCGCGACGAGGCCGAGAATCGCGCCGCGCCGTGCATATTCGCCGGCGAGCGCGAGGCCGATGCCGCTCGAAGCGCCGGTAATGAAAACCTTCAGCGGAGAGGTCATACCGGCGCCTCGTGATTACATCTTTTTGGCGCGGACTTGCGAGACGAGGTAGTCGAGCACCTGGATCGTGCCCGGCAGGGTGCCGGTCGCGGCTGGGCCGGTCAAATACTTGCCCTGCACGGCGAGCGTCGGCACGCCGTCGATCTTGAACCCGTCGAGCAGTTTCTTGTCCTTCTGCAGCGCGCTTTGCGTCGAGAACGAGTTGTACGCTTCCATGTACTTCTTCGGATCGACGCCGAACTTCGCGAGGAATTTGGTCTGGTCTTCCGGCGTCAGCAGATAGTTCTTGTTGACGTGGATTTCGTTGAAGACCTTCGGCGTCAGTTCGTTCGCGAGGCCGAGCGCGTCGAGCGCGTGGAACATCTTCGAGTGCGGGATGAAGTCGTCGCGGAAGGCAACCGGCACGCGGCGGAACACGACGTCCGGGGCCTGCTTCTTGACCCATGCTTCGAGGAACGGGTTGAATTCATTGCAGTGCGGGCAGCCGTACCAGAAGAATTCGATGACTTCGATCTTGCCTGCCGGCACGTCGGTAGGTTGCGGCGAGGCCAGCACGGTGTAGTCCTTGCCGGCGACCGGCGCGCTCGGCGACGCATGTGCGCTCGCCGCGATCAGGCCCAGCGAGAGGAACAGGATGCTCAGCAGTTTTTTCATGTCGTGTAGACCCGGATAAGGCGGTGGCGCGGCGACGCCATGCGAAAGGCCCGTCACCGCTGGTGGGATTCGGTGTGGTGGCCCGCCACAATACAGGTCGAAGCGGCCATCGTCGTTGTGACTCGCGCGCCGCGCCGTTAGTTCGACGCGCCGCGCGGGCCGGCATTACTGTTTATTTATTGTTTGGTGAAGCGGATTACCGCGGTATCGACACCCGCGTCCGACAGACGCTGACGGCTCGAATTCATGTCCTCGAACTTCGAGAACGGCCCGATGCGCACGCGGTAGTACGTGACGCCGCCGGCATCGCGCTGCGTGACCTTCGATTCGAAGCCCTGGAACGCGAGGCGCGCGCGCTGCTGTTCGGCGTCGGCGGCGGTCTTGTACGCGCCGACCTGCAGGAAGTAGCCGGTGTTCGCGTCGCCGGGTGCAGGTGCGGGTGCGGGCGCGGGCGCGGCAGCCGAGCCAGGCTTGACGTTGGCCAGGGTGGTCGCGCTCGAGCTCTTCGGCGCGGAGCCCGCCGCGGTGGCGGCCGGCGCGCTCGAGGTCTGCGGCTTTTTCGCCGGCGCAGGCGCGACGATGCCGCCGGTGCCGTTTTCCTGCGCGGGGCTCGGCGCGACCGCCGTGCCGTTGTTATTCGCGTTGCCGCCCGACGGCGGCACTTCGACGATCTGCGGTTCTTCGAGCATGCCCGACTGGGTCTGCGCGTTGGTCTGGCCCGGCGCGGTGTTCGGTGGCGCGGGTTGCGCGGCCTGCGGCACCGGCTGGCCCGGCGTCTTGCCTTGCAGCGGACGGTTCGGATCGTATTGCGCCTGGCTCGCGCCGTTGTCGGTCGGCGCCGGCGGCGCGACCTTCGACACGAACGGCGTAGGCGCACGGGTGATATACAGCGCCACCACCACCGCGATCGCCAGGCCGACGATCAGGCCCAGCACGATCCCGAGAAAAGTGCCCCCGGTTTGCTTCGATTGCTTTGTTGTGCGGCGTGGTTTTGCCATCGTACGAATCACCTGCAAAAAGAATCCAGGAACGGCCGCCGATTATAACGACGGCCGCGCGCATATTACGCTGGAGGAGTTACATCTTGACGGGAGCGGAGACGCCGATCGTCGCGAGACCGTTGGCCAGCACCTGGCGCGTGGCCGCGAGCAGCGCGACGCGAGCGTTGCGTTCGGCCGCATCGTCGACCAGCACGCGCTCGGCACGATCATTGTAGAACGAGTGAAATTCGCCGGCGAGTTCTCGCAAGTAGAACGCGACCGCGTGCGGCGCGAGTTCGTCGGCGGCGTGCTGCAGCATGTCCGGGAATTCGGCGAGTTTGTTGAGCAGCGCCATCGAGCGCTCGCTCGCGAGCGGCGCGAGATCGATGCTCGGCAGTGCGCTTTCGTCGAGGCCGTAGCGCGCGTTGCATTCGGCGATCACCGAGCAGATGCGGGCGTGCGCATACTGCACGTAGTGCACCGGATTCTCGTCGTTCTGCTTCAGCGCGAGGTCGATGTCGAACACGAACTCGGTGTCCGCCTTGCGCGAGATCAGGAAGAAGCGCACCGCGTCGCGGCCGCGGCGGATGGTTTCCTCGTCGATCAGATCGACGGCCGCTTCCGAGCCCGGCATCGCGCCGCCCGACCATTCGATCAGGTCGCGCACCGTCACGTAGCTGCCCGCGCGCTTCGAGATCTTCACCTCTTCGCCGTTGCGCATGACCGTGACCATCTTGTGCAGGATGTAGTCGGGGTAGCCCTTCGGAATGCCGATGCCGAGACCCTGCAGACCGGCGCGCACGCGCGCGATCGTGCCGTGGTGATCCGAGCCCTGCACGTTGATGACCTTCGTGAAGCCGCGCTCCCACTTCGCGACGTGATAGGCGACGTCCGGCACGAAGTACGTGTAGGTGCCGTCGGTCTTGCGCATCACGCGGTCCTTGTCGTCGCCGTCGTCGGTGGTGCGCAGCCACAGCGCACCTTCCTGCTCGTAGGTCTTGCCTGCGGCAATCAGCGCGTCGACGGTTTTCTCCACGCGGCCTTCCGTGTACAGCGACGATTCCAGGTAGTACTGGTCGAACTTCACGCCGAACGCCTGCAAATCCATGTCCTGCTCACGACGCAGATACGTGACGGCGAAGCGGCGGATCGCCTCGAGGTCCTCGACGTCGCGCGCGCCGGTGACCGGCTCGCCGTCGCTCGCCTCGACCGTGATGCCGTTCAGATAGTCCTTGGCGATGTCGGCGATGTACTCGCCGTTGTAGGCCGACGCGGGCCAGCCTTCGTCGCCGGGTGCGAGGCCGCGTGCGCGTGCCTGGGTCGACAGCGCGAGCGTGTGGATCTGCACGCCGGCGTCGTTGTAGTAGAACTCGCGATGCACGTCCCAGCCTTGCGACTGGAGCACGTGCGCAAGCGCGTCGCCGAGCGCGGCCTGGCGGCCGTGGCCGACGTGCAGCGGGCCGGTGGGGTTGGCCGACACGAACTCGATCAGCACATGCTTGCCGGCGTCGCGCCGCGAGTGGCCGTACGCGTCCTTCTCGGCGAACACGGCGGCGATCACGCCTTGCTTGGCGGCGGCCGTGAGGCGCAGGTTGATGAAGCCGGGGCCCGCCACTTCGGCAGTATTGATCAGGCCTTTGGCCTGCGGATTGACGAGCAGCGCGTCGACGATCTGTTGCGCGAGTTGGCGCGGATTGGCGCGCAGCGGCTTGGCAAGCTGCATCGCGACGTTGCACGCGACGTCGCCGTGCGCGGCGACTTTCGGGCGCTCCAGCGCGATGGCGGGCGAGACGAAAGCGGCTTCGGTCGCGCCTTGCGTGGCGGTTGCGACCTGCTTCACCGTGTCGGCGAGCAGTGTTTCGAGTGTGTGTTTATGTGCGGGCAGCATGCTTGTTGCAAGTCCAGTGAGGCAATCCGGTAAGGCGGAAGAGGCGCCGGCCGCGGCCGGTGTCGCAAGCGTGGAGCGCGGCCGCGCTTTGCGGCCGTGATGGCTGCGCCGCCGGCAGAGCGTCCCGAGGCGATGCGACGACCCGCAACGCAAGCCGCGCAACGCGGTGGACTCCGCACGGCGGCTTGCCGTTACGCAGGCTCGCGCGGTATGCGGATTGCGGCCGATGATTCGACGCCCCCGGTTGCCCGCGTGCGCGATGCTCGTCGAGCCGCGCCGTACGTGGCGCTGGGCGGCGCGCTTTTCCGTTCAGACGGATTTTAGCAGGTGCTAATATGTTCAATGAGCTGCCCGCGAGGGGTGTGGCCGCCGCGCCTTGCCGGCGCCGCGTCAGGCGCGAGCAGCTGCAGCCCTTGAGACGCTCGTGCGCTCACCCGACATAACGAAAAAGGGAACAGTCATGCTGATTACTTTCAAGTGCCACGCCTGCCCGGACGTGATGATGCTGGAGAATCTGGCGCAGTATCTGGTCGGCATTGTCGGCAAACGCCTTGGGCAGCGGGGCGTCATCACTCACGACGAACTGGGCCCGGCCATCGAAAAGCTCGAAGCGGCGATCACGTCCGATAAGCAGGAGCGCGCCGAGCACGAGGGCCATTTCCACGAGGGCGAGGACGGCCGCGATCGTCACGAGATTCCGCCCGGTCTCGCGCAGCGCGCGTATCCGTTCCTCGATATGCTGCGCGCGGCGCAGAAGGAAAACGCGGATATCGTCTGGGGGATTTGATTTCTGCTGGGTTCCGAGCGTCGCGGCCCGTACTCAGAAGGTCTTCGTAAGCGCTCTTTTGGCGCACGCAAAGAAAAGAGCCCGCTCGACGCGGGCTCTTTGCCATTCAGAAGGTTTTATCCGCCGTGCCGCTCATTGGCTCTCGGAGGCCGCCGACGCTGCCGCGCCTTTCTTCATCTTTTGCTTCTTCGCCTTTTTGACATGCGCCTCGGTGGGGGGCGAGTAGGAGCTGACCGAGCTCGATCCGCCCGGCGCGGCGGGCTGCGCGAGCGCCATGGAGGCACCCGCGGCCAGTGAAACAGCGGTCAATAACAGTGTCAGCTTCTTCATACGATTTTCTCCGTTGACGGTTGCAATCTCGGTGAGCCGGCGCGTTGTGCTCGCGCCTGACGGGATGAAAGCCGACTCAGTCTACAAAGCCGAAATTGCCGTGGCGCCAAATATTCAGTCTTTCGGACTCGATATAGTGGCGCATGCGCGGCCCGGGCCGCACGGCCGGCCCACGCATCGCTTCACGCTCAAAGCAACGGCGCCAACGCGCGCTCGGCGTCCGCTTTCGAGAGCGACATCCGCTGAGCGTAGTCGTCGAGCTGATCCGTGCCGATCTTGCCGACCGAGAAATAGGTGCTGTCCGGATGCGCGAGGTAGAAGCCAGACACGCTCGCGGCCGGCAGCATCGCCAGCGATTCGGTCACGCTCATGCCAATTTCATTCGCTTGCAGCACGTCGAACATGTCTCGCTTGACGAGATGGTCGGGGCAGGCCGGGTAGCCCGGCGCCGGGCGGATGCCGCGGTATTTTTCGGCGATCAGTTCGTCGTTGGAGAGGTTTTCGCTGCTCGCGTAGCCCCACAGGTCGCGCCGCACACGCGCGTGCATCGCTTCGGCGAACGCTTCGGCGAGCCGGTCCGCGAGCGCCTTCAGCATGATTGCGCTGTAGTCATCGAGATCCTTCTCGAACTGCTTCTCCTTCACGTCGACGCCAAGACCCGCCGTCACCGCGAACATGCCGATGTAGTCGGCGACGCCCGAGTCCTTCGGCGCGATGAAGTCGGCGAGCGACCGGTTCGGTCGCATCAGCCCGTCGACCACCGGCCGCACACTCTGTTGACGCAGATTGCGCCAGGTGAGCGCGACTTCGGTGCGCGATTCGTCCGTGTAGATTTCGATGTCGTCGTCGTTCACCGTGTTGGCCGGCAACAGCGTGATCACGCCGTTGGCCTGCAGCCAGCGGCCCTGAATCAGACGCGCGAGCATCGACTTGCCGTCGGAGAACACGCGTCGCGCCGATTCGCCGACGATCTCATCGTTGAGGATCGCCGGATACGGGCCGGCGAGATCCCACGTCTGGAAGAACGGACCCCAGTCGATATAGTTCGCGAGCTCGTTCAGATCGAAGTTCTTGAACGCGCGCCGGCCGATGAACTTCGGCTTGACCGGCTGATAGCCCGCCCAGTCGATCTTCGTCTTGTTGGCGCGCGCTTCGGCGAGCGTGACCATCGGCTGCGCTTTTTTGTTCGCGTGCTGATCGCGGATGCGGTTGTAATCGGCGTTCAGTTCGTCGATGTACTTCGCGGCGCCCTCGTCGGACAGCAGGCTCGAGGCGACCGACACCGAGCGCGATGCGTCCGGCACGTAGACCACCGGACCCTCGTATTGCGGGGCGATCTTCACCGCCGTGTGCACGCGCGAGGTGGTCGCGCCGCCGATCAGCAGCGGGATCTTCTTCACGCGGAAGTAGTCGTCGCGCTGCATTTCCGACGCGACGTAGGCCATCTCTTCGAGACTCGGCGTAATCAGGCCCGACAGCCCGACGATGTCCGCGCCCTCGACCTTCGCCTTCGCCAGGATCTCATTGCACGGGACCATCACGCCCATGTTGACCACTTCGAAGTTGTTGCACTGGAGCACGACCGACACGATGTTCTTACCGATGTCGTGCACGTCGCCCTTGACGGTCGCGATGATGATCTTGCCCTTCGCGCGCACATCGCCGCCGGCCGCCGCGAGCTGGCGCTTTTCTTCCTCGATGAAGGGGATCAGATGCGCGACCGCCTGCTTCATTACGCGCGCCGACTTCACGACCTGCGGCAGGAACATTTTGCCCTGACCGAACAGGTCGCCGACGATGTTCATGCCGTCCATCAGCGGGCCTTCGATCACATTGATCGGACGGCCGCCCTCGGCGGCGATCTTCGCGCGCACTTCCTCGGTGTCTTCGACGATGAAGGTCGTGATGCCGCTCACGAGCGCGTGCGCGAGACGCTTTTCGACCGGCTGGTTGCGCCACTCGAGGTTCTCTTCCTTCTTCGCGGCGCCGCTCTTGAACTTGTCGGCGATTTCGAGCAGACGGTCGGTACCGTCTTCACGTCGATTCAGCACGACGTCTTCGACGCGCTCGCGCAGTTCCGGATCGAGCTCGGCATAGACGCCGAGCTGACCGGCGTTGACGATGCCCATGTCCATCCCCGCCTGGATCGCGTGATAGAGGAACACGGTGTGAATCGCCTCGCGCACCGGGTCGTTGCCGCGAAACGAGAACGACACGTTCGACACGCCGCCGCTCACCTTCGCGTACGGCAGGTTCTGCTTGATCCAACGCGTCGCCTCGATGAAGTCGACCGCGTAGTTGTTGTGCTCCTCGATGCCGGTCGCGATCGCGAAGATGTTCGGATCGAAGATGATGTCTTCGGGCGGGAAGCCGACTTCGTTGACGAGTATCTCGTACGAGCGCCGGCAGATTTCCTTCTTGCGCGCGAACGTATCGGCCTGGCCCTGTTCGTCGAAGGCCATCACGACGCTGGCCGCGCCGTAGCGCCGAATCAGCTTCGCGTGGTGAACGAACTGCTCCTTGCCTTCCTTCAGCGAGATCGAATTGACGATCGCCTTGCCCTGCACGCATTTGAGCCCCGCCTCGATCACGTCCCACTTCGACGAGTCGATCATGATCGGCACGCGCGCGATGTCCGGCTCCGACGCGATCAGATTCATGAAGCGCACCATCGCCGCTTTCGAATCGAGCATCGCCTCGTCCATGTTGATGTCGATGACCTGCGCGCCGTTCTCGACCTGCTGGCGCGCGACGGCCAACGCCTCGTCGAACTGATTGTTCAGGATCATTCGCGCGAACGCTTTCGAGCCGGTCACGTTGGTGCGTTCGCCAACGTTGATGAAGAGCGTCCCGGACGTGACGTTGAACGGCTCGAGGCCGCTAAGGCGCATGGTGTGATCGGTCATGGCGTATATGCGAGTCGGGTGCGTGCGTTAAGGGTCGTGCTGGGCGTGCTGGGCGTCTGGGTGAAGTGCGTGAGGCCGGCTCAGGCCGCGTCGCGATACTGGCTCGGCCACTTGCGCGGCTTCAGCTCGGCGAGCGCCTTCGCGATCGCCGCGATGTGCTCGGGCGTCGTGCCGCAGCAGCCGCCCGCGATGTTCACGAGTCCCGCTTCGGCGAATTCCTTCAGCAGGCCCGAGGTATCCGCGGGCAACTCGTCGAAGCCGGTGTCGCTCATCGGATTCGGCAGACCGGCGTTCGGATAGCACGACACGTAGGTGTCGCACAGCTTGGCGAGCTCGGCGATATAAGGGCGCATCAGCGCCGCGCCGAGCGCGCAGTTCAGGCCGAACGTGAGCGGCTTCGCGTGACGCAGCGAGTTCCAGAAGGCCTCGACGGTCTGGCCGGACAGAATGCGGCCCGAGGCATCGGTGACGGTGCCCGAGATCATGATCGGCAGACGCTCGCCGGTGTTTTCGAACAGTTCGTCGAGCGCGAACAGCGCGGCTTTCGCGTTCAGCGTGTCGAAGATCGTTTCGACGAGGAACAGGTCCGCGCCGCCGTCGAGCAGCGCTTTCGCCTGCTCGTAGTACGCGGCGTGCAGTTCGTCGAAGGTCACATTGCGGGCGCCCGGATCGTTGACATCCGGCGAGATGCTGGCGGTTTTCGGCGTCGGGCCGATTGCGCCGGCGACGAAGCGCGGCTTGTCCTGCGTCGCGTATTTGTCGCACGCGGCGCGCGCGAGCTTCGCCGATTCGATGTTCATCTCGACGGCGAGCGACTCCATGCCGTAGTCGGCCTGTGCGACCGTGGTCGCACCGAACGTGTTGGTCTCGATGATGTCCGCGCCCGCCGCCAGATACTGCTCGTGAATCTCGGAAATGATCTGCGGCTGGGTGATCGACAGCAGTTCGTTGTTGCCCTTGATGTCGCGCGCGTAGTCCTTGAAGCGCTCGCCGCGATAGCTGGCTTCGTCGAGCTTGTAGCGCTGGATCATCGTGCCCATCGCGCCGTCCAGGATCAGGATGCGCGAGTTCAGCAGCGCGGGCAGCGCTGCGCCGCGAGTATAGGCGGGCTCGGAACGGACTGGCGTGATGGATTGAGCAGGCTGGGTCATGGCGGACGAGGGCTTGCGCCGGCGTTGGCGGAAAGCCTGTCATTGTAGCCGCTGACGCGCGGATGCGCCCGGCGAGCGGGAGGTGGGCTTGAGGGGCGGCCGGCAAAATCGACCGATAGGAACGCGCCGCGCCAGCAATTCAGAACGCGCTAACGAACGAGGCAATAAAAAATAGCCCGGCAAGCCAGAGCCTGCCGGGCCGTTTCTTGCCGCCGACCGCAAGATGGAACCCGCTGGACAAGCCGCGCGGTACGGTCGATCGATGTCGCCTGAGCGCCAGCTAAACCCCTCCGCTCAATGCAGAACAACGGGTTGGTGCATCAAGCTGTCGAATTGACCGAGGAATTCGTCGACCTCGTCGAGCGTCGGCTCGCCTTCGATCAGCTTTTGCACATGCTCGCGAAAACGCGCCGCCATTGCACCGTCGATGTAGATTTCGCGCTGCATGTTCTTGTCAACAATCTCGTAGCCGCCCGACTTCATGGCCAGCTGACCTTCCTGCGGAGGAAACTCGACGACACAGTAGTTAGGGCTGTTATAGATCATTTGCATGGCGACACTCCTTATTTCCGTTGGGCTCCTGCCCTTTTCTGCATAGGTGGAGCATGGGGGATGGAATTCAAGGGGTGGGTCCGGACGACGCAAGTAAAAAACTCCGGACCTGACGGTTAGACTCGCCGCTCCAGAAACGATTCAAGCAACGCGGCAAAACGGTGAGATTGCTCGACGGGCGTGAGATGCGCGGCATCCAGCAACTCGAAGCGGGCACCCTCGATCGCCTCCGCTATTGCCTGCGTAGCAGCAGGGGGCGTGCCCGTATCGTGACGTCCGGCCACCGTCAGCGTAGGCAGGCGGATCGCGCCGTGCTTGCCGCGCAGGTCGAAGTCGCGCAGCGCCTCACAGGCCATCGCGAAGCCTTCCGGCGGGGTGCGCGCAAATGCCTCACGGATCGGCTCGACCGCTTCGGGATGCGCGGCCTGAAAGTCGGGCGTGAGCCAACGCGCGATCGTCGACGGCAGCAGCGCCTCCATGCCGTCGCTGCGAGCGGTGTGGGCGCGCTGATTCCACAACTCGCGGTTTTCGGGCGGAGTGCCGCCGGTGCTGTCGGCGATCGTCAGCGTGTCGAGACGCGATGGGTGGTCGAGCGCGAATTGTTGCGCGATCATGCCGCCGAGCGACAGGCCGACCAGGTGCGTCGTCGGCGCGCCGAGCGCATCGAGCAGTTTGGCGAGATCGTCGGCCAGCTCGCGCATGGTGAACGGCTCGCGCGCGACCGCGCTGTGGCCGTGGCCGCGCACGTCGTAGCGCAGCACTGTGTAATCGTCGCGGAAATAGCCGGCCATCTGATCCCAGATGGAAAGATCGCCGCCCAGCTGATGGATGAACGTGAGCCACGGGCCGCCGCCTTCGTTGCTCAGCACGTAGCGTGTTTCGATACCGTTGATGTTCACTGGCATGCAGACTCCTTTGAAGGAAACACAGTGAAAAAACGCGGTGGATCGCCCCGTTCGCGCAAACGGAGACTCCATTGACGTGCGAGTCAGTGTTGCAAAGTAAGTTTCGCCGATCTCGAGCAGTTCTGCTGGTGACACTCTGTCACGACAAGTGTCACGGTTTGATGATTGTTGGAGCGGTTGAATCGACCGCTGCGGCGGGGGTGGGCTCGGGCGTTACTGCCGATGCGTCGCCCGGCGCCGGCGCAGGGCTCGTGGCGGAGGGGGCTGAGGGCGAGGCATCCACAGCCGAGGCCCCATCGACATTTAGCTTGCCGCGCCACACCAGCTCGAACTGGGTACCGTTCGGCTCCGACTGCAGAATGCGCGCGGGCAGCCAGCCGAGCGACGGCGCGAGCCACACGTCGATGCGGCGCTGGTCGCCATCGTGCCGCGGCAGACGTTTGAAATGACGCGTCTGCAGGTAGCCCTGCGCCGCGCGAATCGTTTCGTCGCCGATCGTCTCGATCGGCCAGTTTTCACCGCTATCGGAATCGACCACGAAAAACTGTCGCGTCACGCCAGGCTTATAGGCGTCCGGTTCGCCGCGCACGAGGCTTGCGAGCTGCATCACGACGCTGAAGCGGTCCTGCGCGCCGTCGGGCAACGGCAGCGAGGCGGGCGTGCGCGTGAAGCCAATCTTCCTGTCGCTGCGATTGAAGATCGCGATGTCTTCCGCGCGACGGCCACGCTTTTCGCTGTACTGCGCCGGCGCGAGGCCAAACGCGTCGATCCCTCCGTGGCTCGAAAACACGAACGGACCGACGAACGGCAGCGGCACCGATACGACCATTTCGTAGCCTTGCCCATTGCTCGCCCAATGGATCGTGCCGGGCGCGTTGCGCACGCCGTTGTAGAACGTGTCGTAGTCGAGTTCGGCCGATGGCGGCACCGAAAACTTCACGCCCTGCGACGCCTGCGGCGCGCTAGCCGCGCCAGCGGCGCTCGCCGCGGCGCCACTGGCATTGGCATTGACCGGCGCAGTCGCGCTCGCGGCGGCGGGCGGCGCGCTTGCCGCGACCTCCGATGCCGGCGTGGCCGCCGGCTCGTTCGGCTTGGCCGGCTGCAACGCGCTCAACACATGCTGCTCACGCGGCGGACGCGCCACAGGCTTGCGTGTGGGAGCGGGTGGGTGCGGTGCCGGCGCGGCCGGCTTTGGCGCCGGTTGACGCTCGACCCTCTCGGGCCTCAGCAGCGCGACCTGCACCGGCACATGCTCGTGATTCGCCGGATTCAGATCCACGCGATTGCGCTCGAACCATTGCGCCGCGATCCAGTGCAAGACCGCCACGACCACGAGCACCGCGATCCAGCGTCCCGTGCGCGCCCCGCGTCCTGGCCCGCTGCCCAAAGCGGGAAGGCGATCACCACGGCGGTTGGCGGAAGCAAAATCCATCGGCGCTTGAATCTGTGAGAGCTTGAAAGGACTGGCGCGTATCAACCGTTGTCGCTACGCGGGATCGCGCTATAGCCGAGTTCGTACGACAGCTTGCGCGCGCATTCGCGCAGCGCGGTATCGATCTCGCCACCCCAGCGGATATCGAACCCGCCTTCATGGCCGAGCGCGACGAGAGCGAGTGCGAGTTCGCCGGTCGAATCGAACACCGGCATCGAAAACGCGTGGATCGTCGGCAGCAGCATGCCTTCGACTCGCGCGGCCTCGTGCTCGCGCACCTCGGCGAGCACCTTGTCGACGTCTTCGCGGGTGCGCGGCGCGCCGCTATGCGACGAACGCCGCGAGTCGGCCAGCTCGCGCTCGATCATCGCGTCGGTCTTGCCGGATGGCAGGTAGGCAGCGAACAGCAGGCCTGTCGCGGAACTGAGCAAGGGCATCACGTCGCCGAGTTTCAACGATGCCTTGGCCGGATAGCTCGACTCCATCCAGTGCACCATCGTCGGCCCCTGATTGCCCCACACGGCGATGCCGACCGTCAGATCGAGCCGGTCGCGCAACTCGGCGAGCGCGATGCGCGCGAGCTTCACACCGTCGACCCGCGCAAGCCGCGCGAGCCCCAGCTGCAAAGCGAAGCCGCCGAGTTCGTAGCGGCCGGACAGCGGGTCTTGCGCGACCACGCCGAGACGCAGAAAGCTGACCAGATAGCGATGCGCCTTCGCCGGACTCATGCCCGCGCGCTGCGCGAGATCGCGCAGCATCATTGCGCGCGGCTCGTGGGTCAGCACGTCGAGCAGCCTGAACCCGACCTCGATCGACTGGATGCCTGAGCGCAGTTTTTCTTCGCCGGGTTCACCAGCTTCGTCATCGACACCGGTTGCGTCGGTGGCATCGGCGGGGTCGGGCAGTTCGTCGGCGGACGCGGGGTCGGTGCGGGTGCGGATCGTGCCGGAGCGGGCGTTGGCGGACATGTGCAAAAGGCGCGGGCAGCGCGTTCGGTAATCGTAAAAGGCGCGTAACGGCGGTGGTGACAGTGACAGCGACGAAGAACACGCACATCTTGGGCCGCGCCGATTCACCATCGTAGAATAGATTCCTTCCATCGTCACTAATACACGGTTCACAGCTCTATGAAACTTGCCTCGCTGAAGGACGGCACGCGCGACGGTCAACTGATCGTCGTGTCCCGCGACCTGCACACGGCGGCCATCGCCGACGCGATCGCGCCCACGCTGCAGCGCGTGCTCGACGACTGGGCCTTCTACGCGCCGCAACTGCACGACCTCTACGATGCGCTGAACCAGGGCCGCGCGCGCAACAGCTTTTCGTTCGACGCTAAAGAGTGCATGGCGCCGTTGCCGCGCGCGTTCCAGTGGGCCGACGGTTCATCGTACGTGAACCATGTAGAACTCGTGCGGCGCGCACGCGGCGCGGAAATGCCGCCCGAATTCTGGACCGACCCGCTGATGTACCAGGGCGGCAGCGACGACTTCATCGGCCCGCGCGACGACATCGTGTGCGCATCGGAACAGTACGGCATCGACTTCGAGGCCGAAGTCGCGGTCATCACCGGTGACGTGCCGATGGGCGCGACGCCCGAGCAGGCATTGCGCGGCGTGCGGCTGGTGACGCTCGTCAACGACGTGTCATTGCGCGATCTGATCCCCGCCGAACTCGCGAAGGGCTTCGGCTTTTTCCAGAGCAAGCCGGCCACGTCGTTCGCGCCGGTCGCGGTGACGCCCGACGAGCTCGGCGAACACTGGCGCGAAGGCCGCGTGCATCGGCCGATGATCGTCCACTGGAACGGCAGGAAAGTCGGCCAGCCCGACGCGGGCACCGATATGGTGTTTCACTTCGGTCAGCTGATCGCCCATGCGGCGAAAACGCGCAATCTCCGGGCTGGTTCGATCGTCGGTTCGGGCACGGTGTCGAACAAGGACGCGAAGCGCGGCTACTGCTGTATCGCGGAGAAGCGCTGCCTCGAAACGATCGAGCACGGCGCGCCGCAAACGGAGTTCATGAAGTACGGCGACACCGTGAAGATCGAAATGTTCGACGACGCGGGCAAGTCGATTTTCGGTGCGATCGAGCAGAGCATCGCGCCGCTCGAATGAAGCGCGGCGCTCACGCGGCGATGCGTTGGCGCGGCGAGATGTGCGAAAGGGTTTCGCCCGATGCCACCGCCCGCGCGCGCGGCTACACTGACTGGCGCGCCGGCTGGGACGGTGCGAATGTCATAAAGCGTGCAGCAACGCATCGGTAGCACATCGGCAATACACCACAACGAAAATCCCGACGTGAGGAGACAGCATGCCGCGATTGAACTTCCCCGCAGCTCGATATCGACGCGCTGATGCGTCACTCGTTCAAGCGCGCACGAGCGCGCGCGGCTCGTATCAACGCGGCCGGCGCTTCGCGCGGCGCGCCGCGACGCTGTGCGCCGCGCTCGTCTGCGCGTTGCCGCTGACATCGTTCGCGCAGGTGAAGATCGGTCTCGTGTTGTCGCTGACCGGACCGGCCGCATCGCTCGGCATTCCCGCGCGCGACACGGTCGCGCTGCTGCCGAAACAGATTGGCGGGCAAAACGTCGAGTACATCGTGCTCGACGATGCCTCGGACACGACCCAGGCCGTGCAGGACACCAAGAAGCTGATCAGCGAGAATCACGTCGACGCGATCATCGGCTCATCGATCACGCCGAATTCGCTCGCGATGATCGACGTGGTCGCCGAGGGCGAAACGCCGATGATATCGCTCGCGTCGTCCGCGAAAATCATCGAACCGGTCGATGCGAAACGTCGCTGGGTCTTCAAGACGCCGCAGACCGACGCGATGATGGCCTCGGCGATCGCCGAGCATGCGAGCGGACACGGCGTGAAGACGATCGCGTTCATCGGCCAGGCCGACGCGCTCGGCGAGACCTTCTACGCCGAGGTCGCGAAGTTCGCGCAGCTGCATCACATCGACGTGGTCGCGAGCGAGCGCTTCAATCGCACCGATCCGAGCGTGACCGGCCAGGTGCTGAAGATTCTCGCGACTCACCCCGACGCAGTGGTGGTCGGCGCGGCCGGCACACCTGCCGCGCTGCCGCCGAAAACGCTGCGCGAGCGCGGCTACAAAGGCGTCATCTATCACAACCACGGCGTCGGCAATAACGACTTCCTGCGCGTGTGCGGCGCCGATTGCAATGGCACGTTCCTGCCCGCGAGCCCGGTGCTGGTCGCCGCGCAATTGCCGGCCGATCATCCGGCCAGGCGCCTCGCGCTCGAATACATCGCGCGCTTCGAGGCGCAGCACGGCGCGGGCAGCGTGTCGGCGTTCGGTTCCTACACTTCGGACGCGGACGCGTTGCTCGAGCACGCAATTCCGCTTGCGTTGAAGAGCGGTGCGCCAGGCACGCCGGCGTTTCGCCGCGCGCTGCGCGATGCGCTCGAAGGAACCCGCGGTCTCCCTGATACCAACGGCGTCGTCAACATGAGCGCGGCCGATCATCTCGGGCTCGATCAGCGCGCGCGCGTGATGGTCGAAATCACGAATGGCAAGTGGCTTTATCAGCCGCATTGAACGGGTCGCGACGTTCCGCGCGCGACTGAACGAATCACCTACGGACTGCTCACCATGACTCAGTCATCGCAACCGAACGACGCGTACTACGCGCACTACCAGTCGCTGCGTTTGCAGCGTCATCCGCACGGCGTGCTCGAAGTCGTGATGAGCGGCGAGGGCGCGAATAAAAGCGGCCTCGCGACCGCGGACGCACGCATGCATTGCGAGCTCGCGGAAATCTGGCGCGACATCGATCGCGATCCCGACACGCGCGTCGCGATCATTCGCGGCGAGGGCAAGGGCTTTTCGGCCGGCGGCGATCTGCAGCTCGTCGAGGACATGGCGAACGATTTCGAGGTGCGCACGCGGGTGTGGCGCGAAGCGCGCGACCTCGTCTACAACGTGATCAACTGCGGCAAGCCGATCGTGTCGGCGATGCACGGGCCCGCGGTCGGCGCGGGGCTCGTCGCGGGGCTGCTCGCCGATATCTCGATCGCGGCGAAGACGGCGCGCATCATCGACGGGCATACGCGTCTCGGCGTCGCCGCGGGCGATCATGCGGCGATCGTCTGGCCGCTCCTGTGCGGCATGGCGAAGGCGAAGTACTACTTGCTGCTGTGCGAGCCGGTGAGCGGTGAGGAGGCGGAGCGCATCGGGCTCGTATCGCTCGCGGTCGACGAAAGCGCGCTGCTGCCGAAAGCGTTCGAAGTCGCGCGCAAGCTCGCCGACGGGTCGCAGACCGCCATCCGCTGGACCAAGTACGCACTGAACAACTGGCTGCGCACGGCGGGGCCGGCGTTCGATACATCGCTCGCGCTGGAGTTCATGGGCTTCGCAGGGCCCGATGTGCGCGAGGGCTTGAGCTCGTTGCGCGAGCGGCGCGCGCCGGATTTTGGCGCAGGCCGTCCGCGTCACGACGAACCATCGTGATGTCATACCTCAAACGGTATGATCGAATCAACGCGCGCGGCATCGCGCGCTCTACCTGTCATCCAGCACCGAGGCGACAACCATGACCGACACCACTGGCTCCGCGCCGCCCTTTCCCGGCTTTCCCGGTTTTCCGCCCGCTGAAATGCTCGATCGGATGTGGAGCATGATTCGGCTGTCACCCTTCGGCGCCGCCATGACGGGCGCGCAGCCCGGTGGCGGCACGAGTCCGTCGCTGTCGATGATGTCCGACATGATGGCGCCGCTCACGAGCGTCGAGGAGCTCGACAAGCGCATCACCGACATGCGCGCGGTCGAGCAATGGCTGAAGCTGAATCTGAGCATGCTGCAGTCGGCGATCCAGGCGCTCGAGGTGCAGCGTGCGACGCTCGCGACGCTGCGCGCGTTCGGCGCGTTCGCACAGACCTCGATGTCGCAGGCGGCGGCTGCTGCAACGGGCGCGGCCGCGACTGACGCGCCGAGCCCCGCGCCGGCGCCGAGCTGGACGAAGCCCGCTGAACCCGCGCCCGAAAGCGCCCCTCCAGCCGACAGAGACGAGGAGGGAGCGCCCGCGGCACCCGGTTTCGATGCATCCGCGTGGTGGAATCTGCTGCAATCGCAGTTCAATCAGATCGCGCAGTTCGCGATGACGCAGCCGTCCGTCGCGGTCGCGGCGGCGGGCGGGGGCACGCAGGGCAAGGCGGAGTCGTCGAAGGCTGCGGATCCGTCGGGCGGCGATCCGTCGGGCACCGGTGCGCAAAGCGCGAAGCCCGCCGCCAAACGGCCGGCCGCGAAGCGCGCCGCGACATCGGCCAAACGCGCGTCCGGCGAGGGCACGAGCGCAGCAACGCAGAAAAAGTCGACGTGAGCGGGCGGTGCGGGCGACACGCTCGCAACCCGTGCGACTGCGCAAGCAATCAGTAGAAGGGGCGGTCAGGTCCGCGCTTGCATCACCTCTCGCCCCCGCGAATCAGTGCCCGATGACGAGACAACCCATCGCCTACCTTTTTGCCGTATGCCAACGCCGGCGATTTTCTGCCGCGCGAATTGCCGACTTTATTGAGAGAAGTCAATGCCATAGCACGCTCGCACCGGTTCTGTCACGGGTTTCGCCGGAGGCGCGTGCTATCATTGTGTAAGCTTGATCTGGCTTTGGGGCGTGCGCCGAAAACACCCAATCCCGCCGCTCTCTCGTCATTCGCCGCCGGCGCTACCGGTGCAGGGCTGAACGGAGCGGTTGTCGACCCAGACTGGCTCGACCTCAGGCAAGGGTATTCCTCACCCACGGTTGGCCGCGGCGCCTGATTCACGCTCCAGGCGCCAATACAACAGACCGGACTTCTTTGCTGCCCGATGCTTCTGGGCGGCCGGTTAACGCGTAAAATTGAATGCTTGGCCGATAAACGGCATGTCCGTTCGTCACAGGTGAAAACGGCTACACGTAGCAGCAACAGACACACACAGTATGTGCAGAACAGGGGTGGGACTATGAACACCATGCTTTATCCGGAACTTTATAAATCGCTCGAATCCGTTCGATGGGACATGGAGAAGGACATTCCCTGGGACAAATTCGATGCATCGCTGTTGACCGACGAGCAGGCCGCGACAATCAAGATGAACGCGATCACCGAATGGTCGGCGTTGCCTGCCACGGAAATGTTTCTGCGTGACAATCATCACGACAGCGATTTCTCCGCGTTCATGAGCGTCTGGTTCTTCGAGGAGCAGAAACACTCGCTGGTGCTAATGGAATACCTGCGCCGCTTCAAGCCGGAACTGGTCCCGACCGAAGAGGAACTGCACGCGGTGCGCTTCGAGTTCGATCCCGCGCCGCCGCTCGAAACGCTGATGCTGCACTTCTGCGGCGAAATCCGCCTGAATCACTGGTATCGCCGCGCCGCCGAATGGCACACCGAGCCGGTCATCAAGCACATCTACGAAACCATCTCGCGCGACGAAGCGCGCCACGGCGGCGCGTATCTGCGCTACATGAAGAAGGCGATGGCGCAAACCGGCGACATCGCGCGTGCCGCGTTCGCCAAGATCGGCGTGCTGATGGCCTCGGCGCGTCGCACCGAAAAGCCGCTGCACCCCACCAACCTGCACGTGAACCAGGCGCTGTTCCCGCGCGACACGATCCAGTCGCGTCTGCCGGATCCGGAATGGCTCGAGCGCTGGCTCGACGAGCAGATCCGTTTCGACGACGGCTGGGAAAAGAAGGTCGTCGAGCGCATTCTGCACAACCTGTCGCTGCTGTTTGAACGCACGTTCACCACCGCGCAGGAACTGAACCGTTATCGCAAGGAAGTGGTCGCCCGTCTGCAAGCCGCTGAACAGAGCCCGGCGCAGCAGCAACCGGCGTAACGGCTCGGGCGGCGTCAGCACCGTTTCAAATGGCGGTCCGGCAGGCGTGAGCTTGCCGGACCGTTTTGCTTCGAGCCGCCCAGCGTGTATCGTGGCGGCACCCTGCATTCCTCTTCCCGCAACTTCGCAACTCCCCAACTCTGTGACCGTGCGATGACCGCCATCTTTGAACGCAAGATTCTGACGCGCGATGCCCTGGTGAAGCTGCGTCCTGCGCTGCGCGCGCCCGTCGTGTTTACGAACGGCGTGTTCGATATTCTGCATCGCGGTCACGTCACCTATCTGGCCGACGCGAAGGCGTTGGGCGCGTGCCTGATCGTCGGTGTGAATAGCGACGCATCGGTGCGGATGCTCGGCAAAGGCGACGACCGGCCGATCAACAACGAGGCTGACCGCATGGCCTTGCTCGCGGCGCTGGAAAGCGTCGACTACGTGGTGGGCTTCGGCGAGAAAACACCGGTCGAGCTGATTTGCGCGCTGCGCCCGGACGTGCTCGTGAAGGGCGGCGACTACGACATGGACGCGCTACCCGAATCGGCGCTCGTGCGCGGTTGGGGCGGCAAGGCGCTCGCGATCGCGTTCGAGCATGATCGCTCGACGACCGCGCTGTTGAAGAAGGTGCGCACGCAGGATTGATGCTGCGCGTTGCCGCGCGAACGCGCGGCGCAATGCCGAGCGTCTGATCGACCGCGTCGCTCGGCCGATTACTGCGGCAACTCCGATGTCGAAATCGGTGCCTGCGGCGCGGGTCCGCCGACCACGGCCTGATCGGCCGCATCGGCGGCGCTGACCGGGCGCACCTTCAGCCAGTTCGGATGAATCTGGCGATTCAGGTGATTTGGCTCGCGTCCGCTGGCGCTGGGTATCGGGCCGAAGGCGCCACGCAGCGCGACGAAAGCCAGCACGTTGACAACAATCAGAATGGCGATCGGCCAGCGAAGCATCGTGGGTGTTTCCAATCCAGAAAGAAGTTGAGCGCGGGGTCTGAGGGCGCAACTCGGCCGCACCCGCCCGGCAGGCATTCAGCCGGTTTGGCGCGCCGTATCCTCGGCGGCGATCAGCGCGAGCCCCGACAGCACCAGCGAATCGTGGCGAGTATGCGGCACTTTCAGCGCGCTCGCCACTTCGTCGGCGGCGCCGCCGCTGACCACGAGACGCACCGGCACTTGCCATTCATCCTGCAGATCCCGCCACATCCGCTCGGTCAATCCGGCCTGCGCCAGCGTGCAGCCCGCCGACAGCGAGCGCGGCGTATCCGTTGCGAAAAACGGACCGCGTCGTGCCGCGTCGGCTGTAGCGGCCCCGCCGAGCAGACCGCGCGCGTACTTGGCGTCGAGCGTCGGCAGTTGTGCGGTGTGCTCACCGAGCGAGCGCATCATCAGCGTCCAGCCCGGCGCAATCAATCCGCCGATAAACGCGCCGTCCGCACGCAACGCCTCGAGCGTCGTCGCGGTGCCGAAGGTCGCGAGCAGCAGATGTTCGCCGGGAAAGGCCGCGTGCGCGCCGATCATGCCGCACCAGCGGTCGCTACCGAGCGAGTGCGGTGTCGTATAGCAATTGGTCACGCCGCATTGATGAGCGCTCGCGCCGATCGTCGCGAGCGGCAGTTGCGGCCAGTACGCTTCGACGAGCGCGGCGATGTCCGTCGCGATCTGCGTGCCCGCGACGTTGGAGAGCCACGCGCCGCAGGGCGCTGGCAAGTCGGCCCAACCGGTCTGCGAAGCAGATTGCGCGCGTGGCCCGGCAATGTCGTGATGCGCGAGCGCACCGCTCGCCAACTGCGTCCCGTCCGGCTGCACCAGCGCCCACTTGATCCGGCTATTGCCCGCGTCGATCAGCAGATAAGGCGCGCGCTGCGTCATGCGGCACCGTCGACGAGGCGCAGCGACACGTCGCCGGTCGCGATGCTCTGGCGGCCTTCGGCCGTATCGAGCAGCAACTGGCCGCGTTCGTCGACGCCCGCCGCCACGCCGCGCGCGAGTTCTTGACCCTGCTCGAGCAGCACCACCTCGCGGCCCGCGTATGCATGCACGCCGTTCCAGCGAGCCTGGAACGGTGCGAAGCCTTCAGCGCCGAAGCGCTGCAGCATCGGTTCGAGCGCGTTCAATTCGGCGGCCAGCGTATCGGTCAGATTCGCGTTCGGCAGCGCGCGCTGCAACGCGGTCGGCACGGTGCCGCGCGCCTGCGGCGATACCTCGGCGTTCAGCGCGCCGACCTTCGCCGCGAGTTCGTCGGCACCCTTCACGTTGGTGCCGATGCCGATCACGACCGCACTCGCATCGTCGGTGCTCCACGCGGTTTCGATCAGGATGCCGGCGAGCTTGTCGCCTTCGAGCAGCACGTCGTTCGGCCACTTCAGCGCGATCTGTCCGGGACCCGCGACCGGCAGCGAGCGCAGCCCGTCGACGAGCGCGACGCCCACCGCGAGGCTCAAGCCCGCGAGCCCTTCGAGCGGGCGCGGCAACACGCACGCGACCGAAAACAGCAGCGCGTTGCCGGGCTCCGCATACCACGGCCGGCCACGACGGCCACGCCCGGCGGTCTGCAGATACGCGACGCGCACGATCGGCCGCGGCAGCGCGTTCGCGTGTCGCGGTAGTGCTTTCATGTGGGCCATCAGATCGGCGTTGGTCGAACCGGTTTCTTCGACGATTTCGATCGGCCAGTCATGCGCATGCGCGCCGAACAGTTTGACCGCGCGCTCGCGATCGATGCGCCAGTCGGCCGAAGCCGACGACGAGGCCGCGGCCGCGCTTGCCGCAGCGGGCGGAGAGGCGGGAGTCTTGGAGGCATTCATGCCTCGTATTGTAGCCACAGCAAACCCGCCTGGGACTCGAATGCGGACCGGCGAAGAGGCGACGCGGATCGATGCACATCCTGGCGGACCGGGCGGCCGAGCCTTCGTTACAATGGCCGCTAATCCGATAACCAGATTCACGCGATCCTTGAACTACGACACTCCGCCCGGCCTTGAAGTCGCGGCCGGCAGCCAAGGCAAGATCGTCCGTCTCTCGGGCCAGTGGACGGCGCTCGCGCTCGCGCGCGATCGCGACACCGGGCACGTGATTCCGCAACTGCGTTCGCTGACCGGAGCGCAGGGCATCGGCGGGTGGGACCTGTCGCGCGTCGACAGCATGGACCACGTCGGCGGCCAGGCGCTGTGGCGCGTATGGGGCCGCAAATTGCCGCCGGGCACCGCGCTCACGGATACGCAGCGCGACATCTTCGAGCGCATCGCGCTGCTCGACACGGTGCGCGAGAGCGCCGAGCCGGTCACGCGCTTCGATCCCTTCACGCGTCTCGGCCTTGGCATCTTCTCGTTCGTCGAGCACATGCAGGGCGGCGTCACGATGCTCGGGCGCTTCGTGCTCGATCTGCTCGCGATCGTGCGCAAACCGAAACTCACGCCGTGGACCGAAATCTCCGCGAACATCTACAACGCCGGCGCCCGCGCGCTGCCGATCACTGCGCTCGTCGCGTTCCTGATCGGCATCGTGTTGAGCTATCTGTCGGCACAGCAATTGCGCATCTTTGGCGCGAACCAGTTTATCGTCAATATTCTCGGCCTCGCGGTGATTCGGGAACTCGGCCCGGTCTTGTCGGCGATTCTGGTGGCGGGCCGCTCGGGCTCGGCGATCACCGCGCAGATCGGCGTGATGCGCGTGACCGAGGAGCTCGACGCGATGCGCGTGATGGGCATCCCGCACGGTCTGCGGCTGATCCTGCCGCGCGTGATCGCACTGTCCGTCGCGATGCCTCTGCTCGTGATGTGGACCAACGTGATCTCGTTGACAGGCGGTGCGCTCGCCGCGAAGCTCGTGCTCGGTATCGACATGAGCTTCTTCGCGCGGCAGCTGCCCGTCGTCGTGCCGATCGCGAACCTGTGGATCGGCCTCGGCAAGGGCGCGGTGTTCGGCATGCTGATCGCGCTCGCCGGCTGTCATTTCGGTTTCCGTATCAAGGCCAATTCGCAGAGTCTCGGCGAAGGCACGACGACCTCGGTGGTCACGTCGATCACCATCGTGATTCTCGCGGACGCGGTGTTCGCGATCCTCTTTCAGAACGTGGGGCTCGGATGATCGCGCCACTAACCGAAGCCGTACGCGGCCAGCCCGTACCGTCGATCGCCGAGCCGGTGATCGAGGTGATCGACATCACCAAGCGCTACGGCCGCAACATCGTGCATCAGCATCTGAGCCTCGACGTGCGGCGCGGCGAGATCGTGTCGATCGTCGGCGGCTCGGGCTCGGGCAAGACCACGCTGGTGCGGCAGATTCTCGGCCTCGAGCGGCCGTCGCGGGGCACGATCAAGCTGTTCGGCGAAGACCTCGCCACGATCTCGCCCGAGACCGCGCTGCTGATGCGCAGCCGCTCCGGCATGCTGTTCCAGCGCGGCGCGCTGTTCTCGTCGCTGTCCGTGTTCGACAACGTCGCGCAACCGGTGCGCGAGCTCGGCAAGGTGCCCGAAGACCTGCTGCGCGACATCGTGATGCTGAAGCTCGAAATGGTCGGGCTGCCGTGCAAGCACGCGTCGAAGATGCCGTCGGCGCTGTCGGGCGGCATGATCAAGCGGGTTGGCATCGCGCGCGCGATCGCGCTCGAACCCGAACTGCTGTTCCTCGACGAACCGACCGCCGGCCTCGACCCGCAGGCATCCGACGAATTCGTCGAGCTTATCTCGGGGCTGCATCGCGCGCTCGGTCTGACAGTCGTGATGATCACGCACGATCTCGATACGATGGTCGCGTTGTCGACGCGCGTGGCCGTGCTCGCTGATCGGAAAGTGCTCGTCAACGCGCCGGTCGAGGAGGCCGCGGGCGTCGACCATCCGTTCATCCGCGAATATTTCCTCGGCCTGCGCGGGCGCCGCGCGCTGCAGGCGCTCCCGCCGGAGCGCCGCGCGAAGCTGCCGCAGGCGGCGCTCGAGCCGGCGTCGTCCGAGTTGTCGCTGTGAGGCCGGCCGTCATCAAGCGGGCCGCTATGAATCAGGAAAACTGACCATGGAAAACAAAGCGCATGCTTTCTGGGCCGGGCTTTTCACGGTCGTGCTGACGGCGGCGATCGCGCTGGCCGCGTATCTGTTCAATGTCGACCGCACCGTGCGAGTGCCATACGACCTGATCGCACGCACCAACGTGACCGGCCTCTTTGCGGACGCGGCGGTGCGCTTTCGCGGCCTCGACGTCGGCCGGGTACAGTCGATCAAGTTCGATCCGACCCATCCGGGGCAGATCCTGATCCGCATCATGGTCGACGAGCACGCACCGATCACGCATTCGACGTTCGGCAGCCTCGGCTTGCAGGGCGTGACCGGCATCGCGTTCATCCAGCTGGACGATACCGGGCGCGACCTGACGCCGCTGCACTCGTCGGTGCACCAGGTCGCGCAATTGCCGATGCACCCCGGTCTGTTCGACCAGTTGCAGCAGCGCGGCGACGTGCTGCTGCGCAAGCTCGAAAAAGTCACCGACAGCGTGAACGACATGCTCTCGCCGGAAATGGTCGAACAGCTGCACGAGACGGCGGCGAGCATCGCGCAGGCGGCTTCGGGCGTCGCGACGCTGACTCGTGAGATGGCGCCGGTCGCCAGCAAGCTGCCCGGCACGATCGACCAGCTGAACCACACGCTCGCGTCGACCGACCAGATGATCACCGGCCTGAACCGTCCGGACGGACCCCTCGAGCGCAATCTGAACAAGGTCGGCACGGCCGCGCAGCAGGCGGGCGATGCGCTCGCGCAGATGAACACATCGCTGCAGGACCTGTCCGCGCGGGTCGGCTTCGAGACGCTGCCGCGCGTCAATTCGCTGACCGAGGACGTGCGCTCGGCGGCGCAATCGATCGATCGCGCCGCCGACACCTTCAATACCAATCCGCGCAGCGTGCTGTTCGGCGCGCCGCGCGCGGCGCCGGGTCCGGGCGAGGCCGGCTTCGCGTGGCCCGCCGCCGCCACGCCCGCAGCCCCCGCAGCCCATTAAATTCGCAGGCTAGAACAGAGGAAGATGCCCATGTCACGCTCGATTCACCGACTGTTGTCCTCGCGCGCCGCGCTCGCGGCGCTGCTCGCGTTCGGCGTGCTGGCGGCGGGCTGCGCGGGCACGTCCGCGGTCGTGTCGGACGTCCGCTACGACTTCGGACCGCCGCCGCAGGCCGCCGCCACGAGTCGGCTGGCGGCCGTCAAGGTGCTCGAGGTCAGCGCGCCGTCCGTGCTCGAATCGGACCGGCTGACGTATCGGCTGAGCTACGCCGATGCGCAGCAGATGGCCGCCTACGCCAACAGCCACTGGACGATGATGCCGTCGCAACTGCTGACGCAGCGCCTGCGCAACGCGCTGAGCGAGCGCGGCACCGTGCTGACGGGCGCGGACGGCGTGAGCGCGCCGGTGCTGCGGGTCGATCTGACAGAGTTCGAGCAGGTGTTCGCCAGCCCGACCGACAGCCACGGTGCGATCACCGCGCGCGCCACGCTGATGCAGGGTGGCAAGGTGGTCGGCCAGCACACCTTCGTCGCGCACGCGCCCGCGCATTCGGCGGATGCGGCCGGCGGCGCGCGGGCGCTCGCCGCGGCCAGCGACGATCTCGTCGCGCAGATCGCCACGTGGCTCGGCTCGCAGGCGCTGGTCGCCGCGCAATGACGGGCAGGCAGCGCACGCAAAGGAGCGCCGCATGAGCGAACGCCCGTGGCTGCGCCGCCCGTCGACGCTGGCACGTCGGGCGCTGCTGCTGTACGCCGCGCTGATCGTGTACGGCTCGTGGTATCCGTTCTCGGGGTGGCGCTCGCTCGGCATCGCGCCGTTCGCCTATCTGTTCGATCCGATGCCGCAGTACCTGACAGCATTCGACGTCGTCACCAACGTGCTCGGCTATATGCCGTTCGGCGCGCTGGTGGTGCTTGCGGTGTATCCGCGGCGGCGGGGCACGCCGGCCGTCGCGCTCGCGTTCGTGTTGGGCGGACTGCTGTCGGGCACGATGGAAGCCGTGCAGACCTACCTGCCGACCCGCGTCGCCTCCAATCTCGACCTTGCGGCCAACACGCTCGGCGCGCTAATCGGCGCGGCGATGATGTCGCCGTTGACCGGCGCGCTGCTCGATCGCGGCCTGCTCAGGCGTCTGCGGCTGCTGTGGTTCGAGCGCGGCCATGCGACGCTCGCGTGCATCGTCGCCGCGTGGCCGTTCGCGACGATGTTTCCGGCGCCGCGCCTGTTCGGCCTTGGCAACTGGCCGCGCGCGCTGTGGCTGAGCGTCGATCCGGCCACCCAGGACGCGCTGCTTGCGTGGACGCCGTCTGCATGGCAGGTCGGCACATGGCCGGCGGCGGCCGCCGCGTGGCTTGACGACGACACATGGGAAGCGCTGATCACGACGCTGAACCTGTTCGCGGCGCTCGCGCTCGCGTCTCTGCCGATGCGCCGTCATGCGCCGCGCGTGCGCCTGCTGTTCGTGTTCATCGTCGCGACCTTATGCGTGAAGGCCGCCGCGACGTTCCTGCAATCGCAATCGGGCCTCGCGTTCGACTGGGCGACGCCGGGCGCGTTGCTCGGACTCGTCTGCGGCACCGTCGCGGCGCTCGTCGCGGTGCCGCTGCGGCGGCGCGTGCGCGCGACGCTCGCCGGGGTCGCGCTGGTCATCGCACTCGTGTTCGTCAATCTGCTGCCGGTGAATCCGTATTTCGACGCGGTGCTCGCCGACTGGAGGCAGGGACGCTACCTGCATTTCAACGGACTCGCGCGTTGGCTCGCGTGGATGTGGCCCTATGCGGCGCTGGTGTGGCTCGCGTTCGCGGTCGAGCGGGCGTGGCTGAAGCGGCGCGTGAAGCCGGCCTGACGTGCTCGCGCTGCGGCCGCCAGGCCCCGGCGCGTGCACAGCCCGGTCGCTATAATCGTCCGCACGACGGGCGCTTCGGCATGCCGACTGCGCCATTGCACTTCCTTTCAGGCTCGCCTCCCGAACATCATGGATTCCTTTTATAAGCACCACGTTTTCTTCTGTCTGAATCAACGCGACCCCGGCGCCGAGCGTCCGAGCTGCGCGAACTGCAATGCGCAGGCGATGCAGGAGTACGCGAAAAAACGCGTGAAGCAACTCGGGCTCGCCGGTCCCGGGCAGGTGCGCATCAACAAGGCCGGCTGCCTCGATCGCTGCGAACTGGGCCCGGCGCTCGTCGTGTATCCCGAGGCGGTCTGGTACACCTACGTCGACGAGAGCGACATCGACGAGATCGTCGAATCGCATCTCGTGAACGGCAAGGTCGTCGAGCGTCTGAAGATCGATCAATAACGCGAACCACGAAACGATCCACAGGCATCCCGATGAACGTCAACACGAAGAAGTATCTGATCGACGGCCCGGTCGGCAAGATCGAGGTCGCGCTGGACCTGCCCGACGACGTGCGCGATAAACGCGCCGCGCCGCGCGGCATTGCGCTCGTCGCGCATCCGCATCCGCTGTTTGGCGGCACGATGGACAACAAGGTCGCGCAGACACTCGCGCGCACGCTCGTGCAACTGAACTACGTCACGTACCGGTCGAATTTCCGCGGCGTCGGCCAGACTCAGGGCGAACACGACGCGGGCGTCGGCGAGCGTGACGATCTGTGCGCGGTGCTCGAGCACATGCGCGCCGATCCGGACTTTGGCGATCTGCCGCTCGTGCTCGCGGGCTTTTCGTTCGGCACCGTGGTGCTGTCGCACGTCGCGGCGAAGCTGCGCGACGAAGGCAAGGAAATCGAGCGCATCGTGTTCGTCGGTACCGCGGCGAGCCGCTGGGACGTCGCGCCGGTGCCCGAAGGCACGCTCGTGATTCACGGCGAAGTCGACGAGACCGTTCCGATCCAATCCGTGTTCGACTGGGCGCGGCCGCAGGAACTGCCGGTCGTCGTGATTCCGGGCGCCGAGCACTTTCTGCATCGTAAGCTTCACATCCTGAAGCGCATCATCGTCGACGCCTGGCGCTGAAACCGCGCGACACGCGTTTGAAGGGGGACAGGTACGCGCAAACGTGTGCAAATCAACGACACACGCACGAAGTTGACCAGGTAGCGCGCGTATAATGAGCGCTCTTTTTTTGGGCACAGCGCCGCCCAGCCGGCAGAATCGCGCGCCGCGGAATCATTTCGCGGGAGGGCGCGGCCGGGTGCTTAGCGCTGTGCTCGCGAACCGATTGCGTCGCCATCAGTCCAACGGGCGCCCGCCGTTTTACGGCCAGATGCCCCGCCGACCGGCTCCCCCAACTCCGCGCGCTGTCGCGCAACGTATTTTTCTGCACCAATCGACCCTATGCGTTTCTCCTCCTCTGGCCGCACGTCTTTCCCGTCAGTCGCTTCTTTCATTCCCACTTCGCTCAACCGTGCCATCACCGTCGGCCTCGTGCTGCCGGCCACGCTGGTCGCGAGCACCGCGTTCGCGCAGGTGCCCCCGCCGGGCGTCAACGCGCGCTCGTGGGTGCTCGTCGATGCGACCAGCAACCAGGTGCTCGCGTCCGCCAATGCCGACGAACGCGTCGAACCGGCGTCGCTGACCAAGCTGATGACCGCGTATCTGGTGTTCGAAGCGCTCGGCACCAAGAAGATCACGATGGATCAGAGCATCGAGCCGAGCGAAGCCGTGCGGCGCGTGCGCAACGACGAGTCGCGCATGTTCATCGAGGCGCTCAAGCCGGTGACCGTGCACGACCTCGTGTACGGCATGATCGTGCAGTCGGGCAACGACGCGGCGATCGCGCTCGCCGAACTGGTGGGCGGCAACGAGGCGCAGTTCGTCGACATGATGAACAAGGAAGCGCAGAAGCTCGGCATGAAGAACACGCATTTCGCCGACGTGAACGGCATGCCCGACCCGCAGCACTACACGACCGCGGGCGATCTCGCGATCCTGTCGGCGCGCCTGATCCGCGACTATCCGGACTACTACAACATCTTCTCGGTCAAGGAATTCACGTACAACAAGATCAAGCAGCCGAACCGCAACCGTCTGCTGTGGATCGACCCGAGCGTCGACGGTCTCAAGACTGGTCACACGCAAGCGGCCGGCTACTGCCTGATCGCGAGCGCGAAGCGTCCGCTGCCCGGCACGACCGACGCGTCGCGCCGTCTCGTCTCGGTGATGATGGGCGAGACCAAGGAACACGACCGCGTGCAGGACAGCCTGAAGATGCTGAACTACGGCTATACCGCGTATGACACGACGCGTCTGTACAAGGCGAACCAGGTCGTGGCCACGCCGCGCGTCTACAAGGGTTCGCAGGACAGCGTGCAGGTCGGCGTGAAGAGCGACCAGTACATCACTCTGCCGAAGGGCGCCGGCGACAAGGCGAAGCCGCAGATCGAACTGAACGATCCGCTGATCGCGCCGATCGCGAACGGCCAGCAGATCGGCACCGCCAAGCTCGTCGCCGACGGCAAGGTGCTCGCGCAGTTCCCGGTGCTCGCGCTGCAGCCGGTGCCGCAAGCCGGTGTGGTCGGCCGCGTGTGGGATTCGCTGATGCTGATGTTCAACAAGAAAAAGTAAGGGCTACGTCGCAATGACCGCTGTCTGCGAGGTTGCGCCGGACCCGATCGTTTATCTGAACGGCGAACTGGTGCCGTTGTCCGAAGCGCGCGTGCCGGTGCTCGACCGCGGCTTCATTTTCGGTGACGGCATTTACGAAGTGGCGCCGTTGTACGCGCACGCGAGCGGCCGCCGCACCGCGTTTCGTCTGAAGCAGCATCTGGCGCGGCTCGCGCGCTCGGTCGGCAAGGTCGGCATCGCCAATCCGCTCGACGACGCCGGCTGGCGCGAGCTGATCGAGCGGGTGGTCGAGGCCAACGAAGCGGACGGCGGCTTGCGTGCCGATCAGGACGCGATCGCGTACATTCAGGTGACGCGCGGCGTCGCGAAGCGCGCTCACGCGTTTCCGGCCGGCGTGAAGCCGACCGTGTTCGTGATGGTTACCGCGCTGAGCCTGCCCGGCGCCGCGCAACGCGCGAGCGGCGTCGCGTGCGTGAGCGCGGAGGATCGTCGCTGGCTCAATTGCGATATCAAGTCGGTGTCGCTGCTCGGCAACGTGCTGATGGCGCAATACGCGGCCGAAAACGACGCCTTCGAGACGCTGCAGTTCCGCGATGGTTTGCTGACCGAAGGGTCGTCGTCGAACGTGTGGGTCGTGAAGGATGGCGTGCTGGCCGCGCCGCCGCGCAGCAACAAGATTCTCGAAGGAATCCGCTATGGGCTCATCGAGGAGCTGACGGCCAAATGCGGCATACGCTTCGAGGCGCGCGACATCACCGAGGCCGAAGTGCGCGCGGCCGATGAAATCATCGTCAGCTCGGCGACCAAGGAAGTGCTGCCGGTCACGCGGCTCGACAGCGCGCCGGTCGGCGCGGGCCAGCCGGGCGTGGTGTTTGCGGCGCTGTATGCGGCGTATCAGCGAGCCAAGGCGGCCGAAGCCGCCGCGGCGCAAGAAGGAGTAGAGAATGAATCCCGAGAACGACTCACTGTTTGAATTTCCCTGCGATTTCCCGATCAAGATCATGGGCAAATCGCACCCCGAGTTTGCCGCGACGATCGTCGAAGTGGTGCGCGAGTTCGATAGCGAGGTCGATGCGTCGCGCGTCGAGACGCGGCCGTCGAGCAGCGGCACCTACACAGGGCTGACCGTCCACGTGCGCGCGACGAGCCGCGCGCATCTCGACGACATCTATCGCGCGCTGACCGGCCATCCGATGGTCAAGGTCGTGCTGTAACGCCGCACGCGGTTTTTCACCTCACGGCGCAGCGCGCAACGCGTCCGCCGTCGCCCCCTCCGCCGCAAGGCGCGCACTCGCCTCGGGCCCCGCCGCGCAGGCGAGATCGAACAGCTGCCTGAAGCGCGCCACCTCATCGAACACCCAGTCGCGAAACGCCTTGACCCGCGCGGTCTCCAGCGTCTGCGGCAGGCAGACCAGATAGTATTGCCACGGGCTGGGCCCATCCACATCGAACAGCCGCACGAGCCGGCCTGCTGCGATTTCGTGCATCGCGAGCGAGCGGCGCGTGAGCGCAACCCCCTGGCCGTCGACGGCCGCCTGCAGCAGATTCGACGAATCCTGATACAGCACGCCGCGTTTCGGCTCCGGCCAGTCGGTGAGGCCGGCGGCGTCGAACCACGGGCGCCATAGCTCGTCGTCGGAGCGCAGCAGCGGGACTTTGGCGAGATCGGCCGGGGTTTGAGGCAGCTTGCCGCCGTTGAAGTTGGGCGAGCAGGCCGGGAAGAAAATCTCGTCGAGCAGCAGCTCGGCGTGCAGTCCCGGATATTTGCCGAAGCCGAAACGGATCGCCACGTCGACGTCGTCGCGCGCGAAGTCCGTCAGCGCGTTGGTGGTCAGCAGCTCGAGATCCCACTGCGGATTCGCCTCGATAAAGCTGCCGATGCGCGGCGTCACCCAGCGCGCCGCGAACGACGACAGCATCGATATCACGAGGCGCCGCTCGCGGTCGCCGGCGCGTATCGCGCGGGTCGCATCGGCGAGTTCCATCAGCGCGGCGCGCACCTGGGTGGCGTAACGGCGGCCGGTTTCGGTGAGGCGCACGCGCTTGCCGTCACGCGCAAACAGCGACACGCCGAGCTCGGCCTCGAGCCCGCGGATCTGGTGGCTGACCGCGCCGTGCGTGACGAAGAGCTCGTCGGCGGCGCGCGAAAAGCTCTCGTGGCGGGCGGCGGCTTCGAACGCCTTGATCGCGTTCAGAGCGGGGAGTTGACGCAGGTCCATCGCAATATTTCTCACATAGACGTGAAAATTGATCGTTTTGCCCAAGTCCTTGCTGCACCTAGGATTCTAGTCAGGAAACGATTTTTGGCGAGGGCCTCATGCGAGAAATTTCCTCTAGCATTGCATATGAAATCCGCGCTGGCGACACGCTGCCGCTGAAGGTCGCGCGCAGCACGAAGCTGATCGTGCGCGGCGGCGCAGTGTGGGTCACGCGCAGCGACGACACCAAAGACTACTGGCTGCAGCCCGGCCAGACGCTGCATCTGCGCCGCGGCGAGCGGCTCTGGCTCAGCGCCGAGGGCGCCACGTTCGCAAAGGTCACGTTCTCGGTGCCGACCCGCTGCGACAAGCGCGCGCTGAACTGGTTCGCGCGCATCGGCGAGCGCTGGATGATGCGCGTGCGCGGCGGCTGGCGCACGGTTTGAGCGTGGGTGCGGCGGCTGCGCCGCGTCTTACGATGGGGCTGGCGGCGCGCCAGTCCCTCTGCGTTGCGTCCCGTCCCCTCGGGCGCGGTTTCCGAGATTTCGGTAAACTCGCGGGATCATGTGCGCCACCCCGGTTTCTCCGTCTCCTCTAGCTGCCATCGAGCCACCCAAGCTGCGCTGGCTCGGCCTCGAACCCTACCAGGTCAGTTTCGACGCGATGCGCGCGTTCACCGACGCCCGCACCGCCGACACCCCCGACGAAATCTGGCTCGTCGAACATCCGCCCGTCTTCACGCTCGGCCAGGCCGGCGATCCGGCTCACCTGCTCGCGGCCGACAGCAGCATTCCGCTCGTCAAGGTCGACCGCGGCGGGCAGATCACGTATCACGGGCCCGGCCAGGTGGTCGCGTATCTGTTGCTCGACCTGCGCCGGCGCAAGCTGATGGTGCGCGAGCTGGTCACGCGGATCGAGCAGGCCGTGATCGACACCCTGGCGGCGTATAATCTCGCCGGAGAACGCAAGGCGGGCGCCCCCGGCATCTACGTGGCGCCCGGGCCCGAGGCCGGGTCGCATGCCGGCGCGAAGATCGCGGCGCTTGGCCTGAAAATCCGCAACGGTTGCAGCTATCACGGCGTGAGTCTGAACGTGAACATGGACCTGCTTCCGTTTCTCGCGATCAATCCATGCGGCTACGCGGGGCTCGAAACGGTCGACATGGCGACGCTCGGCGTCGCCGCCGGCTGGGACCACGTGGCACGTACCCTCGCAGCAAGTCTCACCGCAAACCTCGACGGCAATCCCGCGGCCGTCGCCCAACCGCAGGCCGGTGCGCTCACCGCCTGACTGGATCGAACGAATGACTGACGTAACCGCGAATTCCGCAGCAGCCAACCCCGCGCCCGAAGGCGTGCCGGCCCCCGCCGCCTACGACGCTACCGCGAAGCAGAAAGCGCAAGCCAAGACCGCGCGCATCCCGATCAAGGTCGTCCCGATCGAAAAGCTGAAGAAGCCCGACTGGATTCGCGTGAAGGCGGCCACCGGCAACTCGCGCTTCTACGAGATAAAGCAGATCCTGCGCGAGCACAATCTTCACACGGTGTGTGAAGAGGCGAGCTGCCCGAACATCGGCGAATGCTTTGGCAAGGGCACCGCGACCTTCATGATCATGGGCGACAAGTGCACCCGCCGCTGCCCGTTCTGCGACGTCGGCCATGGCCGTCCCGATCCGCTCGACGCCGACGAACCGGCTAACCTCGCGCGCACCATCGCCGCGCTGAAGCTGAAGTACGTCGTGATTACCAGCGTCGACCGTGACGATCTGCGCGACGGCGGTGCGGCGCACTTCGTCGAATGTATTCGTCAGACGCGCGAGCTGTCGCCGCAAACGCGCATCGAGATCCTGACGCCAGACTTCCGCGGCCGCCTCGACCGCGCGCTCGGCATCCTCAACGCGGCGCCGCCCGACGTGATGAACCACAACCTCGAAACGGTGCCGCGTCTGTACAAGGAAGCGCGCCCGGGTTCGGACTACGCGCATTCGCTGAAGCTGCTGAAAGACTTCAAGGCGCTGCATCCGCAAGTCGCGACCAAGTCCGGCCTGATGGTCGGTCTCGGCGAAACCGAAGAGGAAATCCTGCAGGTGATGCGCGATCTGCGCGATCACGACGTCGACATGCTGACGATCGGCCAGTATCTGCAGCCGTCGGAGCACCATCTGCCGGTGCGCGCTTACGTGCATCCGGACACCTTCAAGATGTACGAGGAAGAGGCGTACAAGATGGGCTTCACGCACGCCGCGGTGGGCGCGATGGTTCGTTCGAGCTATCACGCCGACGTGCAGGCGCATGGAGCCGGCGTAGTCTGACGCGCTGACGCCTCGCCGCTGTTGCGTCGCTTCACGCCCGCAAAAACGAAAAGCCCGCCGATGTGCGGGCTTTTTTTTGAACCGTTCACCTATCAGTAAGGAAACGACACGTGGCAACTGGGATCGACCGCAGGACCTCCGCGCAATGGCCTTATCCGCGGCTGATCGCGCACCGCTGCGGCGGCACGCTCGCGCCGGAAAACACGCTGGCCGGTTTCGACGCCTGCGTGCGCTACGGCTATCGCATGGTCGAATTCGACGCGAAGCTGTCCGCCGACAACGCGTCGTTCCTGCTGCACGACGACACGCTCGATCGCACGACCAACGGCCACGGGCCCGCGGCCATGCATACGTGGCAGCAACTCGCCGCTCTGGATGCCGGCGCGTGGCGCGGCGCCGAGTTCGCCGGCACGCGGCTGCCGACGCTGGCCGACGCGGCCGGGCGTTGCGCGCGCGACGGCATCGCCGCGAACATCGAGATCAAGCCGTGTCCGGGCCGCGAAGTCATCACCGGCACGCTGGTCGCCGAAGGCGCGCTCGAGCTTTGGCGAGGGCGGACGCCGCCGCTCCTGTCGTCATTTTCGTTCGACGCGCTCGCCGCCGCGCGCGCTGCCGCGCCGTCGCTGCCGCGCGGCATGCTGTTCGAGCAGGTGCCGGCGGACTGGTTGAGCATCGTGCGTGAGCTCGACTGCGCATCGCTGCACGCGAGTCACCGTTATCTGAGCGAGCCGCTGGTCGCGCAGATCCGCGCGGCCGGGCTGCGCGTGCTCGCGTACACGGTGAACGATCCGGCGCGCGCGCGGGTGCTCGAAGAATGGGGCGTCGACATGATTTGCACGGATCGGATCGATCTGTTGAGCTGAAGTCGCGCTCGCGAGCTTCGCACCAACCCCTGCGGGTTTTCCCGCAACCGTGCGCGCACTGGATTCCGGATTCCCCGACGGCATTCGTCCGGATTTCCGGAATCCCGGACGGCGCGCGCCGCGCCTTGTCAAAAAACCCATAAGAATCAAGGCGCTTAGTCTGAAATTAAACTGGCATCGACCTTGCAATTTAAAACGCGTGGCCGCCACGGCCCGACATAAAAGCAAGGAGACAACGATGTCCGATTTCCCTTCCCGGTATTTCTGAATTCGTCGTCTTTGCAGCGGCCCGCAATCGGGCGCGCACGTGACGACGTTTCGTTCGCGTGTCGCGCGTCGCGGCGGGTCATTCGCTCATATCCCTCGCAGGAACCATCGTGAAGAAACCTATCCATAAAGTGCTGTACGTCCAGGTGATCGTGGCGATCATCATCGGCATCGTTCTCGGACATTTCTACCCGAATCTCGCCACCGACATGAAGCCGCTCGGCGACGGCTTCATCAAGCTGATCAAGATGGTGATCGGGCCGATCATTTTCTGCACGGTCGTGACGGGCATCGCCGGCATGGAAGACATGAAGAAGGTCGGACGCGTCGGCGGCAAGGCGCTGCTGTACTTCGAAATCGTCTCGACGTTCGCTCTGGTGCTCGGCCTCGCCGCCACGCACCTGCTGCGACCCGGCGCCGGCTTCAACGTCGACCCGGCCTCGCTCGATAGCCGCGCGGTCGCGTCGTACGCCGCGAAGGCGCACGGCCAGTCGACCGTCGACTTCTTCATGCACCTGATTCCGGACACGCTGTCGTCGGCGTTCGCGCAGGGTGAAATCCTGCAGATCCTGCTGATCGCGCTGCTGTTCGGCGCCGTGCTCGCGACGGCCGGTGAGAAGGGCAAGCCCGTCACGAACTTCATCGAAGGGCTCTCGCACATTCTGTTCGGCATGGTGCGCATCATCACGAAGCTCGCGCCGATCGGCGCGTTCGGCGCGATGGCCTTCACGATCGGCAAGTACGGCATCGGCTCCCTGCTGCCGATGCTCAAGCTGATCGGCACGTTCTATCTGACCTCGATCGTATTCGTGGTGGTCGTGCTCGGCGCAATCGCACGGATGGTGGGCTTCAACATCCTGCGTTTCGTCGCGTACATCAAGGAAGAGATGCTGATCGTGCTCGGCACGAGCTCGTCCGAAGCCGCGCTGCCGCAACTGATGCAGAAGCTCGAAAATCTCGGCTGCTCGCGCTCGGTGGTGGGCCTCGTGGTGCCGACCGGCTACTCGTTCAACCTCGACGGCACCAACATCTACATGACGATGGCGGTGCTGTTCATCGCCCAGGCGACCAACACCGACCTGTCGTGGGGCCAGCAGCTGACGCTGCTCGCGGTGACGATGCTGACCTCGAAGGGCGCGAGCGGCGTGACCGGCGCGGGCTTCATCACGCTCGCGGCGACGCTGGCCGTGGTGCCGACGATTCCGCTGTCGGGCATGGTGCTGATCCTTGGCATCGACCGCTTCATGAGCGAGTGCCGCGCGCTGACGAACATCGTCGGCAACGGTGTCGCGACGGTCGTCGTATCGGCCTGGGAAAAAGAGCTCGATCGCGCCAGGCTGAACAAGGTGCTGCGCGGCGAGGTGGCGGTCAAAGAGCCGGCCGGCGTTTGAGCCGCGCTCGCCAACCCAGTCGTGACCAGCGCGGACGCTTGAGCATGAAACCGGCGTCCGCGCGTCTTTCCGAGGCGTCTGCTGTCGCTCCGGCGTCCCCGGCACCTTCGACGCCTACCTCTGGCGGCGAGCCGTTGCCGCCCTATGCCACAATGTCCGATGCTCATCTATCGGACCTTGCCAACGTGACCCGCCGCCTGCTGATTCTCTTCGCGCTCGCAGCCGGGCTCGTGGCGGCATGCTGGCTCACCTACAGCCTTGCGTGGAAAAGCGGTGTCGACACGCTGCGGCGCAACGCCGCCGTGCGCGCCGAGCGCACCGCGAGGGCGCTCAGGAGCACGCTCGAGCGCTACGAATCGCTGCCTTATCTGCTCGCCGAGCATCCGATCGTGCAGGACGTGCTGATCGATCCGAACCCCGCCAACGTCCAGCGCGCGAATCTCTATCTCGAAGACCTGAACCGCCATGCGCGCGCGACGGTCACCTACATCATTTCGCTCGACGGCTACTGCGTCGCCGCCAGCAACTGGCGTGGCCCGGGCAGCTTCGTCGGCGCCGGCTATCAGTTCCGGCCGTATTTCGTCGATGCGATGAATGGCGGCGTCGGCCGCTTCTTCGGCATCGGCACGATTTCGCAGGCGCCCGGCTACTACATCTCGCAGCCGGTGCGGCGCGACGGCAAGATCGTCGGTGTGGCGGTCGTCAAGCTCGACCTCGAATGGTTTCAGGGCGTCGACGCGTCCGAGCCGCTCGTCGTCACCGACGATCATGGCGTGATCTTCCTGTCGTCGGTGCCGGCGTGGAAGTACCACACGATCCGGCCGCTGCCCGGCCGGATCGCCGATTCGATCTATCAGGCGCGCCAGTACGCGCAGCAGCCGATCGAGCCGCTGCCGGTGACGGTCGAGCGCATGCTCGAAGGCAATGCGCAGATTCTGCGCATCGGCGGCGGGCGCCTCGCACCGCGCTACCTGGCGTCGCGGCACGCGATGGGCGAGCCGGACTGGCATCTGATCACGATGTCCCCAGTCGATCCCGTCGATGCCGACGCGCTCAAGGCGACCATCGTCACCGGCTTCGGCTACGCGTCGCTGGTGCTGCTCGCGTTTTACTGGCGCATGCGGCGCGCGCGCGTGCGCGAAGTGATGCGCAGCCGCGCGCTGCTGCAGAAGGCGTATGCCGAACTGAACCAGCGCGTCGCCGAGCGCACCGCGGATCTGTCCGAGGCGAACCAGCAGCTGCACAAGGAAGTCGCCGAGCGCACCCGCGCCGAACAGGAGCTGCGCGCCGCGCACGACGAACTGATCCAGGCGAGCAAGCTCGCCGCGCTCGGCCAGATGGCGGCCGGCATCACGCACGAGCTGAACCAGCCGCTCGCGGCACTGCGCAGTTTCTCCGACAACACCCGCGTGCTGCTCGAACGCGGCGATCAGGCATCGGCGCGCGAGAATCTCGAAGCGATCGCGGCGCTCACCGAGCGCATGGGCAAGATCACCAATCAGCTGAAGCTGTTCGTCGGCCGCGCGCGGCCGCGCAGCGCACGCGCGTCGATCGTGCGGGCGCTGCGCAACGTCGTCGCGCTGCTGCAGAAGCGTCTGCAGGGTGTCGAGCTCGAATTCGTGCTGACCGATGTCGAGGCTGACACCGTCGCGCGCACGCCGCTGAATCTCGCCGACGATCATCCGGAGCTGATCGCGAATTGCGACGATCTGCGGCTCGAACAGGTGCTGATCAACCTGCTCGGCAACGCGCTCGACGCAACTGCCGGCATGAACCCGCCGCGTATCACGGTCGAGGTCGAGGCCGGCGCCGCGAACCTGTCGATCGCGGTCGGCGACAACGGCCCCGGCATTCCCGACGACGTGTTGCCGCACCTGTTCGAACCGTTCTTCACGACGAAGGAAATGGGCCAGGGGCTCGGCCTTGGCCTCGCGATTTCGTCGTCGATCGCGCGTGATTGCGGCGGCTCGCTGGTCGCGCGCAACGCGCCGCAAGGCGGTGCATCATTCGTGTTGACGCTGCGTCGCGCGCGCGTGCAGACCAGTCCTTCGCACGATCCGCTGACGGCGGGCTCCTGATTTCACACTGACGCATCACCCGGAACACGCAATGAACGACGGCCTGCAAGTGCTGTATATCGAAGACGACGAACTGGTGCGGCGCGCGAGCGTGCAGAGCCTGCAACTGGCCGGCTTCGACGTGATCGGCCATGCATCGGTCGAGGCGGCGGCGAGGCTGATCAGCGCGGACTTTTCCGGCGTGATCGTCAGCGATATCCGGCTGCCCGGCGCGAGCGGCCTCGATCTGCTCGCGCAGTGCCACGAGCGCGCGCCCGACGTGCCGGTGATTCTGGTCACCGGCCACGGCGATATCTCGATGGCCGTGCAGGCGATGCGCGATGGCGCCTACGACTTCATCGAAAAGCCGTTCGCGTCCGAGCGGCTGATCGAAACCGTGCGGCGTGCAATGGAGCGCCGCAAGCTCGTGCTCGAAAACATCGCGCTGCGCCGTGAGCTAGCCGGGCAGAACGCGGTGGCGCCGCGCATCATCGGCCGCAGTCCGGCGATCGAGCAGGTGCGGCGGCTGATCGCCAACGTCGCGCCGACCGATGCGTCCGTGCTGATCAACGGCGATACCGGCGCGGGCAAGGAGCTGATCGCACGCAGCCTGCACGAGCTGTCGCCGCGGCGCGACAAGCCGTTCATCGCGGTGAACTGCGGCGCGCTGCCCGAGCCGATGTTCGAATCGGAAATGTTCGGCTACGAGCCGGGCGCGTTCACCGGCGCGGCCAAGCGACGGATCGGCAAGCTCGAACATGCATCGGGCGGCACGTTGTTTCTCGACGAGATCGAGAGCATGCCGCTCGCGCTGCAGGTCAAGCTGCTGCGTGTGCTGCAGGATGGCGTGCTCGAGCGGCTCGGCTCGAATCAGCCGATTCGGGTCAATTGCCGCGTGGTCGCGGCGGCGAAGGGCGATATGGCCGAGCATGTCGCGGACGGCTCGTTCCGGCGCGATCTGCTGTACCGGCTCAACGTGGTGACGATTGCGCTGCCGCCGTTGAGCGAGCGTCGCGAGGACATCGTGCCGCTGTTCGAGCATTTCCTGCTCGATGCGGCGGTCCGTTATCAGCGGCCGGCGCCGATGCTCACCGATCGCCAGCGTGCGAGCCTGATGCAGCGCGACTGGCCGGGCAATGTGCGCGAGCTGCGCAATGCCGCCGACCGCTTCGTACTCGGCATCGCCGACGAACCGGTGCTGTCGTTCGACGAAGACGACGGGGCCACCCATCCGCTAAAGGAGCGTGTCGAGCAGTTCGAGCGCGCGATGATCGCCGAGGCGTTGGAACAGGCGGGCGGCGTGGTCGCGGTCGCGGCAGACCGGCTGCAGCTCGGCAAGGCGACGCTCTACGAGAAGATCAAGCGATATGGCCTTGCGGCCAAAGGGGATGGGGAGCGGTGAGGAGGAAGGCGCCGGCGGCGGGAAATTGCGCCGGCGCGTTGCGGACTGCTTGACCCGGCTTAAGCCGCGCCAGCTTTCAGCGCTTTCGCGAGCAACTGGTCGAGTTCCGCGAATTGCGGCTCGCCGACATAGCGCTTCAGGATCTTGCCGTCTTTATCGACGACGAAGGTGGTCGGCGTGAGCTGCACGTTGCCGAACTGCTTGGCGGCCGAGCCGTCGTCCATGGCGACCTTGAACGGCAGCTGACGCGTTTGCGTGTAGTTGGTCACGTACATCGGCGCGTCGTAGTTCATCGCCACCGCGACGAATTCGAGGCCCTGGCCCTTGAAGCGGTTATAGGTCTCGACCATCTGCGGCATTTCCTTCATGCAGGTGTCGCAGCTCGTTGCCCAGAAATTGACCAGATAAACCTTGCCTTTCAGGTCCGCGGTCGTGAGCTTCTGTCCCGACAGCAGCGTGAAGGTCGCATCCGGCACGCGCTGTTGACCGGCGAACGCCAGGTAACCGGCGACGGCGAGCGCAATGGCCACGGCCACCGCAATCAGATAGCGAAGCGGGTTCGTGCGCCGGGCGGCGGTCGGTGAATTGGAACTCATGGACGGAACCTCGTGAGTCGCGCGCGGCGCGGAACAATGGGTCGGTGCAATGGCGCTCGGGCCGGTGCTGAATAGCTTTTCCATTGTAGCTGCAATGGGGCGGCTGCGCCGAGGTCGCCGAAGCGTGCGGCTCGGCGCGACGGGCCAGAAGCCGATCAGCGGATAATGGCGTTTTACGCTCCGCAAGCCCGATCTCTTTCGCCCCATGCTCCAAATCGTTCTTCGCGTCTGCCGCTTGGTTGCCCGCGTTTCGTGCCGCTTTCCGTTGATCCGCCGAATTCCCGCCCGCCGTGCGGACGTCTTCCAGCCGGCGGGCCATTTCCTTCGCGCTCTCACGCGACCCGGTCACGCTCGTACCGTGCTCGGCGCGATGACGGCCGCGTTGGCCCTCGGCGTCGCGCTCAGCGCCTGCTCGCCGACCTTCGACTGGCGCACCGTGATGAACAACGACAAGGGCTACACGGTCGACTTCCCGGCCAAGCCGGGCAACGACCAGCGCGCGGTGAAGATCGACGGCACACTCATGCAGATGGCGATGCAGACTGCCGAAGCGGGCAATGCGGTCTTCGCGGTCGGCACCGTGATGCTGCCCGACGATAGCGACGCGACGCAGCGCGCCGCACTCGATTTCCTGCGCGCGGGACTGGCGCGCAACGTCGGCGCGACACCCGATGCTCACGCGGTGCAGATCCCGCTGGCGGCGGGCGGCAAGATTCCGGGGCAGGAAATGACGGTGAGCGGCGCCGCGGGCGCCAAACGCGAAACGCGCACCGTGTATGCGCGGCTCGTCGCGCGCGGCCGGCACGTGTACCAGGCTGCAATCATCGCCGATCAACCGCTGCCGCAAGACCAGGTCGACCAGTTTTTTTCGTCGTTCCAACTCTACTGAACGCGGTATTTTTGGCCGAACGGAAGCGCCTCAGAATGCCGAACGCAGTGAAAGTTCCTTCGCAGGTTTGCGCGCTAATTACCGGTTTACGTTGAGCTTTTTGAGTTACGCGCACAACCTGTGGATAACTCTGTTGAGAAGTCGCCTTCAAAGGCCGCAAAAGCCCATCAGACGGGCCTTTCATCAAAATCCATGAGCGCAGGGGGTTTTAAAAAAGTCAATTAAATCAATGGCTTGAAGGGATGCCTGTCTGCGCGCTTTCGAGTTGTATCAAAATCTAACAGGATCGTGGCTGTGTGAATAAGTCAAGTCTTGACAGTAGTTTTTTCTCATCATAACGAGCCAAAAGCGCGGCGGTATTGGATTGCCTCGGCAATCTGCGCGGCGGTCGGCATCGCCTCGCCAGCCAGATCCGCGACGGTGCGCGCGACCTTCAACACCCGGTAGTACGCGCGCGCCGACCAGCCGAAGCGCTCGCCGGCTTCGCGCAACAGTGCCTCGCCTGCTGCGTCCGGGCGGCACACATCGTCGACTTCGCGCCCGTCCAATTCGCGGTTGGTCTTGCCTTGCCGGACCAGTTGCCGTTCGCGCGCAGCGCTTACGCGGTGTGCGATCGCCGCGCTTGCCTCGCCGGCGGTAGCGGCGCGGGCCGCGAGTTCGGTGGCGGTCAGAGCTGGAATTTCCAGCTGGATGTCGATGCGGTCGAGCAGCGGTCCCGACAATTTACGCAGATAGCGCGCCGCAACTTCGGGCGTACAGCGGCAGCGCCCGCCCGGATCGCCGCGCCAGCCGCACGGGCACGGGTTCATTGCGGCGATCAGTTGGCAGGCGGCGGGGAAGTCCGCTTGCCAGGCGGCGCGCGAGATCGTGATCCGGCCGGCTTCGAGCGGCTCGCGCAGCGTTTCGAGCACCACGCGGTCGAATTCAGGAAGCTCGTCGAGAAACAGCACGCCCAGATGCGCGAGCGTGATCTCGCCAGGCTGCGGCGGATTGCGTCCGCCGACCAGCGCCGCCGCGCTCGACGAATGGTGCGGCGCGCGAAACGGCCGCTGCCGCCACTGCGACGGCTTGAAGCCGATGCGGCTCGCCGACAGCAGCGCGGCGGAAGCGAGCGCTTCGTCGTCGGTGATGGACGGCAGCAGGCCGGGCAGGCGCGCCGCGAGCATCGACTTGCCGGCGCCGGGCGGCCCGATCAGCAGCACGTGATGGCCGCCGGCCGCCGCGACTTCGAGTGCGCGCCGCGCGGCGCGCTGGCCGATCACGTCAGCCATGTCCGGCGCCGGAGCGGGGGCGTGCTCGTGGAGCTCGGGTGCGGCGACCGGGCTAAGACGCGCGTCAGGCGCGCCTGCGAGGTGCGCGCATAGCGACGGCAGATCGGCGGCACCGTACACATCGACACGGGGCACGAGCGCCGCTTCCGCCGCGCTAGCGGCCGGCAGGTAGAGCTGTGGGGTGTGGAACGCCTGCGCGGCTACTTGATCGAGGAGGGCTGGCAACGCGGAACGCGTTTCAGATGATGCGTCGGCGTCTGCGCTCGTCAGAGCGCCCCGTGCGGTGCCGCATGCCATCGCGAACGCGCCGCGCATCGGCCGCAGCGCGCCGGTCAGCGACAGCTCGCCGGCGAACTCGCGATGGAGCAGCGATTCTGCCGGAATTTGCCCACTCGCGGCGAGGATGCCGAGCGCGATAGGCAGATCGAAACGACCGGATTCTTTCGGTAGATCGGCGGGCGCGAGGTTGACGGTGATGCGGCGGACCGGGAAATCAAAACCGCAGTTCTGCAGCGCCGCGCGCACGCGCTCACGGCTCTCGCGCACTTCCAGGTCGGGCAGGCCGACGATCGAAAAGGACGGCAGTCCATTGGCGAGGTGAACCTCGACGGTCACTTCGGGCGCACGGCCAGCGGCCGGCGCGCGGCTGCGCACCACGGCAAGCGACATATTCCCTCCCGTCGGACAGCGCGCTCACTTCGCGCGCAAATCCCCTAAAACGCTGATGACGTCACGGCCCGCTTGCCGGTGATGTGCGGCACTGCGCAGCGCGAAGGCTGCAACCAGTGCTTACGGCGTCTGCGTGAGCGGCAGCTTCTGTTCGAGCTCGGCGACGCGGCGCTCGAGTTCTTCCAGGCGCGCGCGCGTACGCACGAGCACCTGGGTCTGCGTATCGAATTCCTCACGCGTGACCAGATCGAGCTTCGAGAAGCCCTGCGTCAGCATTGCTTTGACGTTGCGTTCGACATCCTTGGCCGGCGAATTCTTGAACAGATCGCTGACGCGAGCCTGGAAGTCGTTAAAAACGTCGTTCGGTTGTTTCATCGTGTTCCCCTTGGTGCACAAAAAATGTGCATGTTTCATTGCGCCCGTGCCCCGTTGCGGCGAATGGGCGGTCCTGGTGCGCGCGGCCGGTTCGCTGCCGCGGCCTCGTGAGCGTGATTGGTGCGCGCCTCGCGTTCAGAACGTTCGAACACTCTAGCAACGATCCCCCCGCCGCGCCACCGCCGGCCGCGCCGCTGGCCGTTCGGACAAGGCCGCCCGGGCGTGCGGCGCCACGCGCGCGACGCGCAGTCAGACACGATATGGCATAAGAGTTGCTGTTACTGCCGCGCGCGCACTGCCAGGACAGTTTTACCGGGCGCAGGAGACCGCGGTCACGGGTACGCAACGGGCCAGTAACGGTTCAGCAACAACTAGCGAGGATTTCATGAAACTCATTACCGCAATCATCAAGCCGTTCAAGCTGGATGAAGCGCGCGAAGCCCTGTCGGCGATCGGCGTGTCGGGCATCACGGTGACCGAAGTCAAAGGCTTCGGACGGCAGAAGGGCCACACCGAGCTGTATCGGGGCGCTGAATACGTGGTTGATTTTCTGCCGAAGGTGAAGATCGAAGCGGCGGTATCGGACGACATCGTGGATCAGGCGATCGAGGCGCTCGAGCGCGCGGCGCGAACCGGCAAGATCGGCGACGGCAAGATCTTCGTCACGCCGATCGAGCAGGTGGTTCGGATCCGCACCGGCGAGACCGGCGCGGACGCACTGTAAAAAATCAGAGCATAGCGACACGGATCGCGACAAGAGGAAAACCAAGATGCGCAAACTCATGATGTCCCTGCTGATGGCCGGCTCGCTGCTCGCGGCCGGTGTCGGCACCGCCCTCGCGGACGACGCGTCCGCTCCCGCGGCCGCCTCCGCTCCCGATACGACGGCGAGCGCGCCCGCACCGGACGCCTCCGCCGCAGTCGCTGCCCCGGCTGCTTCGGCTCCCGCCGCCGAAGCGTCCGCCGCGCCGGCCGCAAGCGCACCGGCCGCCACCGACGCGTCGGCTGCCGCAGCCGCAGCCGCGCCGACCGCACCGTTCTCGGTCGATTCGTCGAAGATCAACTCCGGTGACACCGCGTGGATGTTGACTTCCACCGCGCTGGTGCTGTTCATGACGATTCCGGGCCTCGCACTGTTCTACGGCGGCATGGTCCGCAAGAAGAACGTGCTCGCGACGCTGATGCAAAGCTTCGCGATCACCTGTCTGGTGACGATCGTCTGGACCGTGGTCGGCTACAGCCTCGCGT
>NZ_JBFRCK010000030.1:0-102009 GCF_040965775.1 Paraburkholderia sp. BR10954 | reverse complement strand
CAGGGGTTCCTGCATCTCATCCATTCCGCGCATCGCATCCGCTGCCAAAGATCATGAACACGATATCCATAACGCCCGTCCCTCAAACCCCGTCTACACGGGACCCAAATTCAACAGCCTGCTAGGCCAGCGCGGCAAACGCTATGGCCTGCAGACGATGTGCGAGGGTGGCGGTCTTGCCAATGTGACGATCGTCGAGAGACTTTGAGAACTGCGCACAGCGGCGCGATGATTCGCGCCCTGTTGTGCCAGAGTTCCCGCTAGACGATCTCAGCGTATTAGCCCAAGCTTGCGCGCGATTGAGACTGCCTGCGTGCGGCTGCGGGCACACAACTTGCCGTTGATATTGCGCAAGTGGGTGCGAACCGTGCTGTCTGACACGAATAGGTTTTCCGCCATTGCGGCATTCGAGTAGCCTTCGGCAAGCAACTGCAATACTCGCAATTCCTTGCGCGTCAGCGGTTCCGGCAGGACTTTGGAGCTGCACGATGAGGCAGGCACGACCTCGGCCGCAGGTGAAGCGCCCAAGGCGTGCAGCAGTCGCCGCATATACTCGCCGAGAAGGGGCGAATTGCCCGAGTCTTCCTGCGTAACGGTGTGGCATTGTTCGAGCAAGGGAATCAGCACGGGGCCTTCATCCAGGATCACACGCACAAAGCCTTCATGACACGTGTGGTGCAATACGGGCATGGCCATGTCGACTGCGGCCTGCGCCATCCCTTTGCGTTGCAAGGCGAGCGCCGCGAGAAGGCCCAGTTTCAGCGCGCGGGTGCGCCGCTCCGATTGTTGCGCCTCGGCAAGCGCAGGTTCGAGCTGCGTCAAAGCGGCATCAGGGTCGCCGAACGCGATTTCCCAGCGGGCCCGGCCGATGACAATGTCCTCGACGTCATTGGCGGGCAAGCTGAGGCGAGCCACGCGCTGCCACAATTCGGCGTCGTCACCGCGATTCAGCTCTTCCTGCGACAAATCGGCGTATCCCTGCAGCAGCAAAAGATGGGAACGCTCAAGCCTCGATGATGCGAGAACACGCGATAATTGACGCTCGACGCCCAGGTATTCCAATTCGGTCAGAAATCGCAACGACCGATCGACATCGCCTCGCTGAAATGCGATTCGCGAGCGCATGCGGTAGCCCATGATGATGTGATCGGGGAGGCCGACATCACGCGCAAGCGGTAAATAGACATTGAGCATGTGCTCGGCCTCGTCGACGTTGTCGGCCTCGTAGACCGAACTCGCGTAGAGCACGCCGGCCCATGCGTTGCCGCTCGTCAGATTGTACGAAGAGGCGCGTGTCGAGCCGACCGCGATGCGATAGCGGGCCGACGCGTCGCGCAGGCGCCCCTGTTGCAGGTCGACAAGGCCTTCCGCCGATTCGGTGTGCATGCGAATGAATTCTCCCTTGTTCTGTACGCGGCGTGCGTTCTCGAACAGGCTGTGCGCCTCATGAGGTTGACCCAGCACGGAGACAATGTGCCCCATCGAGTTGCATAGCACGCCATCGGCAAATGCGTTGATCGACGGCAGGTCCGCAAGCGCCTGCCGGCCGAGGGCATAGCCTTCTTCGAAGCGATCCATCATGGCAAGCAGCATCGGCCGTTGCCCGTTCACATGCGCGAGCACCTCGGGATCCTGGCTTTGCGCGAAGCCTGTTCGCTCCAGCTGTTCCATCGCCTGCAGCGGCCCTTTGGTAAAGGCCAATGCCCAGACGGCAATCACCTGCAAACGCGGGTACATGGCCAGCTCGCGGGGCTGAAACGCCTCGAACCAGCGCGCCAGCAAGCGCATCCGGCCTTGCTCAAGGAAATGATCGACGTGTTGCGCGAGCATTGACAGGGCATACGGACGGTCCGCTCCTTCAAGTGCATGATCGATTGCAGGCACGAGCTGACGCCGCTCTTCGTACCAACCGGCGGCGGTCAAATGCAGGCGAACGATCCTGTCGGGCTGCTCGCGGCGCAATTGCGCACAAAGGTAGTCGGCGAACATGCTGTGATAGCGCCATGTGCGCTCTTGGCCGTCTACCGGCGTGAGGAACAGATTGGTCGCCACAAGGCGGTCCAGTATTTCGTTCGCATCCAGTCTGGGATTCAGGGTTTGGCAAAGGGACGGGCTGAGCTGCCGCAGGATGCTGGTTCGCAGCAGGAACTCACGTATTTCCGCAGGTTGGTGCGCCAGTACGTCCTCTGCCAGATAGGCGGCCACGTCGCGATGCGAGCCCGAGAAACGTTCGACAAAATCGCTTTGGACACCGTGACGTGCAAGAGACATGACGGCCAGTGAAAGCGCTGCCGCCCAGCCCTCGGTTTTGTGGTGCAGGCGTTTCGCGTCATCGGGCGAGGGAGGTGTTTCCATTCGTAGTTCGAACAGACGTTGCGTATCCTGCTGAGTAAAACGCAGATCCTCCGTGTCGATTTCCAGCATGGCATCCTGGACCCGCAGGCGCGCGATGCCGATATCGGGTTCGGCGCGTGTGCCAATGATGATCTGGCAGTTGCGCGGCGAGTGCTCGATGAGTTCGCGTACTAGGCCGATAACGGCGGGTTCGCCCAGCTTCTCGAAGTCATCGAGAAACAGGGCAAATCCTGTTACCTCGCGAGATATCGCCTTCAGTATTTCCAGCGGGTTGGCCACAGGAAGCTCATCGAAGCCGGTCTGGACGAGTGCCGTGCGGAAGCAATTGATGAAACGAGGTACGTCGTTGTCGGCGTGCTCGAGCGTAATCCAGGCGGTGTAGACGTTCGCCTCGTCGAAGTGTCGTCGCGCTTGCGCCATCGCCGTCGTCTTGCCAAAGCCTGCCGGTGCGCGAACCAGCACCAGCCTGGCACGAGATTGCGCGATGCGTTGACAGACATCGACGCGCGCAACCTCGTAACCGGTGGGTTTGGCGGCCACAGGCATACCGACTGGATTGGGATTGCGGGGCAGCGGAGAGAACGACACTGACGCATTCATCATTGGCTCTCTACAGGTGAACTTGGATTGCGCGTTCTGATGATGATTCGTCACGCGGGCCATGCGATAAAGATGCTAGGCGCGGCTGTGGCCATCGACTAGTCCGCATGAATGGATTTCACTCGTCCAAAAATGCGGGTAATTCGCGATCGTCGCCTGTATCTGAAGCTCTCCCGAATCGGCGCACGGCGATTGCCGTCGACCATGGACGGATGAAATCCGTCAGCACCCGCTAATCGACGAACCCGTTATTGCCTAGCATTTCCGTACGCACTGCGAGTGCGGTGAAATCGCATCGCATTACTCAACCTCTTTGGACCTACAGCCATGGCGACGATTCTTCATATCAATAGCAGCATCCGCAGTACAGGCTCCGTTTCCCGTCAGCTGTCATCTGAATTCGTGAGTAAATGGAAGGTCGCCAATCCACGCGATATCGTGATCGAGCGCGACCTGGCGCAAGATCCGGTTCCGCACCTGACTGAACAAATGATGGGGGTGTTTTTCACTCCGGCGGATCAGCGCTCGCCGGAACAAACCCGGACCGTTGAATTGGCCGACGCACTCGTGGAGGAATTGCTTCGCGCCGACGTCATCGTGCTCGGAGCACCGATGTACAACTTCTCGATTAGCTCGGCGCTCAAGGCGTGGATCGATCACGTGACGCGTGTCGGCGTGACTTTCAACTACACCGAGACGGGAGCCGTCGGGCTCGTCAGGGACAAGAAGGTCTATGTCTTTACGGCTAGCGGCGGCGTTTATAGCGAAGGCCCCGCTCAGTCGATGAATTTTCAGGAGACCTACCTCCGGGTGATTCTCGGCTTTATCGGCCTGACCGATATCACAGTGGTGCGTGCCGAAGGTCTGGCAATGGGTGAGCCGTCAGTGGACGCCGCATTGAACCACGGCCGCGAGATGATTGACGGACTGATCTCCGCTTGATGTCGGATAGATAGCCCTTCTGCGAGGAAAAGCGAGAGTTCCGGCGGCTGATGATAACCGCGGCGGCGCTCAGATACGTCAATAGTACTGAGGAAAGCGATGGCTCATGTTATTGCGGCTCCATGTGTGGCGGATTACTCATGTGTGGAGATCTGTCCGGTCAACTGCATCAGCCCTCGCGCCGCCGACCGGGATTTCGACGACGCCGAGCAGCTGTATATCAATCCCGATGTCTGCATAGATTGCGGGGCTTGCGTCGAAGTCTGCCCTGTATTGGCGATTTTCGAAGCGGATTGCTTGCCGGAGAAGTGGCGGCATTACGCTCAAGTCAACCGTGAGCACTTCCTCGGAAAGGGGGAGTGAGTATGCCGTTGCCGTTGAGAGTGGCGGTTGTCGGCGCCGGGCCGGCCGCCATGTATGCCGTCGGGCATCTGCTTGAAACAGGCGGCCTCACGCCGGATATCGACATCTTCGAACGATTGCCCAATCCGTGGGGTTTGGTGCGAGCGGGCGTGGCGCCGGACCACCCGGAAAAGAAGCTGGTGGCAGACCGTCTTTTCGATTTCTATCTGAAGGATCCCCGCGTGCGCTTTTTCGGCAATGTCGAGATCGGCACCGATATCAGCCACACCGAGCTCGCAGAGTGGTACGACGCGGTCATCTATGCCGTTGGCGCGAGTGGCGATACAAGAATGGACATTCCGGGTGAAGCCTTGCCGGGATGCTGGGCAGCGCGGGAATTTGTGGGGTTCTACAACGGCTATCAGGACTACCGGCATCTTGCATTCGATTTGTCGTGCGAAAGGGCGCTGGTGGTCGGCAACGGCAATGTCGCGCTTGATGTTGCCCGCATTCTGACGATGCCGGTGGCGGAACTCGAGCGCACGGACATTGCCGACCATGCGCTCGCAGCGCTGCGTCATAGCGCGATTCGCGAGGTGGTCGTGCTCGGCCGTCGCGGCCATGAGCAGGCAGCGTTTCACAATCCCGAACTGGAGGAACTGGCACATCTGGAAGGGGTGGATGTGGTCGTCGAAGGGGATGCGTTGCCCGGCGAAGACGAGACGATCCCGAGCCATTTGCATTGGGAGACGCGACGCAAGGTAGCCACGCTCCGGCAGATCGCTGCACGGCGCACGCATCCGTCGAACAAGCGTATCGTCCTGCGCTTCCTGGCGTCACCTGTCGAGTTGCGTGGCCGCGGCAAGGTCGAGCAGGTTCTGGTCGCACGCAATCGTCTTGAGCAGAACGATCGCGGAGTCCTGACGGCAAGACGCACGGACGAACAATCGATGCTGAATGCGGGCCTGGTGCTGCGCGCCATCGGCTATCGAGGCACCCCTTTTCCCGGCCTGCCGTTCGATGAAAGCCGCGGCGTCATTCGGAACATCGACGGGCGTGTGACCGATACACATGGATGGCTCAAAGGGGCCTATGTGACCGGCTGGATCAAGCGCGGCTGCCGCGGCATTATCGGCAGCAACAAGAAATGCGCCGGCGCGACGGTGGAGAAGCTGATCGAAGACGCAAGGAGCAATCGATTGCCGCGGACAAGTCTCGACAGGGACGCAGTGCCGGCGCTAATCAGGCAAAGGAAGCCGGAGGTGGTGTTACGTCGGGACTGGCTGGCTATCGATCACGCGGAAATGGATGCGGGCCGCAATACGGGGCGGCCTCGTGTCAAGAAGACCGATGTCGCCAGCATGCTGGCTTGTGCGGCGGCGGCGCGTTAATTTCGCATTCGACGAGGGAGAAGCGTCTTGGTGCAAGCAAAGCATACCTTTTGCCGGATATGTGATCCTCATTGCCCGTTGCTCGCCGAGTTCGACGACAAGGGGAAAGTGATTCGCCTGAGCCCCGATTTCGATCATCCCAGCGGCGGCGTTGCCTGCCACAAGGGACTGTCCTACCTGGAAGTGCATTACAATCCTGATCGCCTGAACTGGCCGAAAAAACGCGCGAATCCCCGCTCCGAAGCGCGTGGCGATTTCGTCGAAACCGATTGGGATACCGCAATGGCCGACATTGGCCGGCAATTGAAATCTGTTCGGGATCGCTATGGGCCGGACTCGGTCGCCGTATATATGGGCAATCCGTGGTCGTTCGACACAGCGGCTTTCATGACTGTCGGCCAGTTCCAGGACGCAATCGGCACGCGCATGCGCTTCAGTGCGAGCACGCAGGATACGGCCAACAAGTTCGTTGTGGCGGGTGAGATATATGGGTCGCAGATGTCGTTGATGATGCCCGATATCTACCATACCGACTATCTGCTCTGCCTCGGCTCGAATCCGAACGTTTCGCGATGGGTGATGTTCTCTACGCCGAATGACGGCGGCGACGCACTGAAGCAGATCACACGGCGAGGTGGCAAGGTGCGCTTTGTCAACCCGCGAAAGATCGAGTCTTCCACCGCCGAGACAGGGCCCACGCTACGCATCAAGCCTGGCACGGACGTCTATTTTCTTGCCGCCCTGCTTCACGAAATCGTCAACCGGGGCGGCGTGAACGAATCGTTGGTGGCTCTGTATGGCAAGCATTTCGACGAGCTGATTGGCTTTTTCCGAGACTATCCCGCATCCAGAGTGGCGCCGGTCATCGGGCTCGATGCGCAGGTGGTGGAGGAGGTAGCTGCGGAGATGATCGCGGCCAGATCTGCAGCCGTCTATATCGCAACAGGTGTCAATCAGAGCCAGCAGGGAAACCTGTGCTACCTGCTCGCGGAGATGATCAACTTCGTCACCGGAAATCTCGGGCGGCAGGGCGGCACCTACAAACCAAATGGACTGCTGAATTATTTTCCGCCGCGTGCGCCGCTGCGGCCCATGGCAACCTCTGTCGGAACATTCGATGTACCGGAGCCGATGGGACACGCGGCATTGCCGGCGGCGCAGTTGCCGGCCCTCATCGAAAACGGTGACGTGCGCGCATTGATCGTGCTGGCCGGTAACCCGCTGCTCACCGTGGGCGGCGGCGATCAGCTGCGCGAAGCGTGCGAAAAGCTGGAGCTCATGGTGAGCGTCGACATCTTTCGCAATGCGACTGCGGAGATGGCCGACTACGTGCTCCCCGCGACGGATTGGCTCGAACGTAGGGACGTCAACACGCTGATGAGCGGTTTGCAGTCCATTCCATATGTGCAATACACGGACGCCATGGAGCAGCCAGCCGAAGGCCGGCGCAGCGGATGGTGGATCCTGGCTCGTATCGCGCAGGCGGCGGGCTTGTCGTCGCCGCTCGATGACAAGCCCAGCCTGAGCGACGGATCACATGAGATCGACGCGATTCTGTCGATGGGAAAACTCTCGATCGACGCGCTGCGAGCAATGCCTGCGCAAACGGCGACCTTTCCTCAGGGAGACCGCGCGATGCTCTTCGAACGCTGTCTCCAGCACGAGGACCGGACGATTGATTGCTTCCCCGCGGCATTCGTCGAAACAGGGCTCATTGCGCGTTGCCATGCCATATTCGCGCAGCGCCTGCTGGAACCGGATGACACGCTGAGACTTATTTCGCTGCGCACGCGTTACATGCATAACAGCTGGTTCGCGAATCTGGAAAAGTTTCGGCTCGGCCGGCAGAGCATCAACCCGCTGAACATCTGTGAGGAAGATGCGTCAGCGCATGGCCTTCACAATGGCGATGCAGTGCGCGTGTTCAACCAGTACGGGACCATCGAAACGCGGGTGCTGATCAACAACCATCTGAGATCAGGTGCCGTTGCGATGACTCACGGGTACGGTAATGCGCACGCGTATGGGCTATCGGTGGCATCCCGCAAGGCGGGCGCCAACTGCAACGCGTTGATGCCAACGAACGCGGACGCGGTCGAACCGTTGAGCTACATGTCGTGGATGTCCGGCGTACCGGTGCAGATCGAGCGAATCGTAGTGTCGTGACCGATGATCCGGTGCCGCATCGTCGGTCTTTGCGAAAACAGGATCGTCGCATCCGACGATGCCAGGACAGGCCCCACCCTCATAAACTGAGTCGGGATCACCTGGTCGTGAACCTTCATCGATGGACCTGTCATGACATTTGAACTGATTGGCGTGGAAGAGGATTTCAGGCGCTCCGTCAGGGCGTTTCTGGAGACGGATTTGACTGCCGGCCTGCGCGAGGCCGGTCGGCGCAGTTCGGGAATTTTCGCCGACTACCCCGACGCGATTCGCTGGCACCGCGCGCTTGCACGCCGAGGCTGGAGCGTTCCGCACTGGCCCGTCGAGCACGGTGGCACAGGGTGGTCGCCATTGCAGCATTACATCTTCGCAAGCGAACTCGCGGACGCGGACGCCCCAATGCGCTCGCCGGTCGGCACTCACATGGTTGCGCCGGTCATCATTGCGTTCGGTAGCGAAGAGCAGAAAGCACGCTGGTTGCCCGGCATTCGCAACGGTGACGACTACTGGGCCCAAGGTTACTCAGAGCCGCAGTCAGGTTCCGACCTGGCATCGTTGCAATGTCGCGCCGTGCTGACGGCGGACAACACGCACTATGTCATCAACGGCACCAAAATGTGGACCACGCACGCGCAATGGGCAAACAGGATGTTTTGCCTTGTACGCACATCCAATGAGGGCAAGCGGCAGCACGGCATCAGTTTTCTATGCTTCGACCTCGACCTGCCTGGCATTACGATTCGGCCGATCATCAGCCTGTCCGGCGATCATGAGCTGAACCAGGTGTTCTTTGACGATGTGCGCGTACCTGCGTCGGCACTGATCGGAGAGCAGGACAAAGGATGGACGATAGCGAAGTATCTACTCGAACATGAGCGTGGGGGAATGTGGGCGCCGCTCCTGCGTGCGCGACTGCGGCGTTTGCATAAGGCAGCGAGCGATGCGTGGGCTCATCTTATGCCAGACAGCGCACCGTGCGTCGAACTCGCGCGCAAACTGATTGAAATCGAATTGGAAATCGATGCGCTAGAGGCGGTTGAGATTCGCACGCTACGGGCCCAGGCGCGAGGTGAGCCGACAGGGATCAGTCCTTCGATAGGCAAGGTGAGCGGGACCGAGACGCGGCAGAGATTGACCGAGCTCGGAATCGAGATTGCCGGTGCGTACGTGAACGCGGGGCTGCGCATGGATTCAGCGGAGCAGGGCGAGTTGCCAGTGCCGGAGGATTCCGTGTTCAACATGGCGGCCTATCTCAACGACCGCGCCGCATCGATCTACGGCGGAACAAACGAAATACAACGCAACATCATTGCAGCGCATCTGCTGGCGCGTTGACGATATCGCACGAGGCTACCTTGCATATGACAGATACCCAAACCATGCTGTATGACAGCCTGCAACGCTATCTCGACGAGCAATACGGCTTCGAGGCGCGCTCACGCGCACTTGCGGCAGCGGTTCATGAGCCGCCGCAGTTGTGGCAGGGCCTCGCGAACGATCTCGGCATCCTCGGCGCAAGCCTGCCTGAACAATGGGGCGGTCTCGGCGGCGGCGTGATAGAGAATCAGCTGATCATGGAGCTTCTTGGCGGAGCGCTTGCGGGTGAGCCTTACCTGTCGACCGTGGTGATCGGCGGTGGGCTGTTGCGCCGGATTGGCGGCAGCATGGCCGAGCGCCTGATTCCGCGCATTGTCGACGGCACGGCCGTGTTTGCATTCGCGCACGTCGAGCCGCCCGGGCACTTCGACCTCACGGATGTTCGGACCACTCTTTCGCACGACGGCGGCACGCTATGCCTGAATGGCCGGAAGGCGGTCGCGTATGGCGCGCCGTGGGCAACCCATCTCATCGTCACCGCACGCAGCGCGGACGCTAGCAATCAGGACATGTCGGTACTGCTGATCGAGCGGGACGCGCCGGGCGTCGTGATGCGCGAGTACCCGACGCGCGATGGCGGGCGGGCGGCGGAAATCCGCTTCGATCAGGTGCGCGTCGCTCGCGACGCGCTGCTCGGTGACGAGGGTGGGGCACTGCCTTTGCTCGAGGAGGTCCTCGACGAAGCGGCGCTCGCGGTGTGTGCCGAGGCCGTCGGTGCGATGCGTCGCCTGATGCGTGACACGCTCGAATATGCGCGGGAACGCAAGCAATTCGGCGTGCCGCTTGCGAGTTTCCAGGCATTGCAGCATCGGATGGCAGACATGTTCATTGCCCTCGAGCAGGCGGACGCATTGACGCAAAGCGTCGTTTCATGCCTCGACAGGCTCGGGCCGCAACGGGCGCGTGCGGTGTCGTCGGCCAAGGTCGCGGTCTGCAAGGCCTGTCGCAAGGTGGGGCAGGGTGCGGTCCAGATACACGGCGCGATGGGCATGACCGAGGAACTGGCTATCGGCCACTACTTTCGGCGTACGACCGTGATCGAAAGTCTGTTCGGATCTCTTGACTACCACGTGCGCAGGTACGAGCGATTGGGACGCGAGTTCGCTTGAGCGGCCGCGCCTCGCCGTCCTGCTCCGCTATGCGTTGCATCTGACATTGCCTCCGATTCTGGACGGGTGAAATCAGATTTCACGCTCTAGTCAATGAACATGACCGTGCATAGGATGCATTCATGCGGCACCGACCCGTTGACTCGCTGGGCAGAGACCGATGCAGACCGTTTCGGAGGTGAGAGATGGACTTCGCAAAAGGTAGGTTGCGTTTGCAGGTCGAAAAATGGTTTGCGCCGCATGCCGCGGCACCGGTTCGCGTCACGCGGATCAGCGCCGCAAGTTCCGGCTTGACGCGTTGCGTCCGTGTCGAAGCCCTTCGCGTGGGCGGCCCCGTTACCATTTTCTTCTTCCGGCACGGCAACGGGACATGGTGCGTGTTTCCTCCCCGATCGGAACGTCCGGCCATGCGCGCTTGATGGCGCTGTGTAACTGCCGACACGACGCGTGCTGCCCGGTAAATCTCACCAACGACATGGCCGAAGCCGCCATTGCAGGTTCTTGCGAGAAAATCCCCGATGTCCGGTTCCGCACCGCCTTCCTATGCACCCGATGTGCGCAACACCAGCGATTCGTCGGTGATTGTCGCGCTAGTCGCCGCCGCGTTCTTTATGGAGAACCTGGATGTGACGATCATCACGACGGCGCTGCCGCAGATGGCGCGCTCGTTGAACGTCACTCCAGCCGACCTCAGCATTGGCGTCACGTCGTATCTGCTGGCGGTCGCGGTGTTCATTCCGCTTAGCGGCTGGGCCGCCGATCGCTTCGGCGTGCGCACGCTTTTCACGAGCGCGCTGGCCGTCTTCACGGCGTCGTCGGTCTTGTGCGGCATGACCGACGGCCTCGCTTCATTCACGGCGGCGCGCATTGCGCAGGGCATCGGCGGCGCGATGATGGTGCCCGTCGGACGGCTGGCCGTGCTGCGTGCGACGCCCAAGGAAGACCTGATGCGCGCGATCACGCTCATCACCTGGCCGGGACTCGTCGCGCCTGTCATCGGGCCAGCGCTCGGCGGCTTCATCGCGGCCTATTCGTCGTGGCGCTGGATCTTCTATCTGAACCTGCCGCTCGGATTAGTCGGGATGCTGCTGTCCCTGCGATTCGTCAGCAATGCGGGCAGAGATACGCAGCGTGCGTTCGATTTTCCCGGCTTCGTCCTCTGTGGCTGCGCCTGCACGATGCTTCTGTATGCGATGGACCTGATCAGCAGGAGTGTCGTGCGATGGCACGAGGTGCTCGTATTTCTCGTTGTAAGCGGTGCGACTGCCGCCGGTGGTTTCGTCCATTTGCGGCGGACACGAAACCCGGTCGTTGATCTCTCCACGTTTCGTGTGAAGACATTCCGCGTTGCGCTCGGCGGCAGTTCGTTGCTACGGATTGCGAACAGTAGTTTGCTGTTTCTGTTGCCGCTGATGTTCCAGATCGGCTTCGGCGTCGATGCGTTCGAATCAGGATTGCTTACCCTGTGGGTGTTTGCCGGTAATCTGTCGATGAAGCTGGTCACCACGCCGATCATGAAGCGCTTCGGCTTCCGTGCGGTGCTGCTCGTCAACGGGACGGTCAATGCGGCCGTGCTTGCGGCGTTGAGCTTTCTCGATCCCGCGACGCCCTATGCATGGATTGGTCTCGTGCTATTCGTGAGCGGACTCTCCCGCTCGTTGCAGGCCACGGCCTTTAATACGCTCGGCTTCGCGGACGTGTCGAATCTGCAGATGAGTGCCGCCACCACCTTGTCGAGCACGTTGAACCAGCTAACGATCGGCGTTGGCGTGGCGTTCGGCTCCATCGTGCTGCGCGCTGCCGAATGGTTGCACCAGCATGACTCGCAGGCAGTCAACCTGAACGACTTCACACTTGCGCTTGCCATCATCGCTGCGTTCAGCCTTGTCGCTATCGTCGACGTATTCAGCCTCGATCGCGATGCGGGCGCGCAGGTGAGCGGCCATGGCCGGCGCGCGTCTACCTGACGCGTTGAAGCTCGCCGTTCGTCTTACAGCTTTACAACATGTTCGTGGACAGAACGTGTTGCAGGCCATCAATCATTCACCAGGAGTGACCAGCATGAACCATGGAACGAAGAGGATTCAACCGCTAGACGCCGGTCGTAATACGAATGAACATAGGCAAAACGGCGCAATGGGCGACGACAGTCGCGAGGACGCGGCCCAGGCGGCGCAGAACTGGGCGTGGTCCAACGCACAAGGTCACTATGACTGGATGGATTCGCATACGCCATCCGCGAGCATCGACTAGTATGACATCCCGTAAATATGTTGAATAAATAACTGGTTCGATTATCATGCCTGGATGAGCCGAGGCCGCCATGCAACGCCAGTGAAGCTGGCGAATAAAGAACGACGAGAACTACTATCGCTGATTGAGCGGAAGACGGCTGCGCAGCGAGATGTGATGCGCGCGCGTATCGCGTTGTGGGCCCACGAGGGTCACTCCCGGCATTTCAGCCGCTTCGGCACTCGCCGCGATCAATGCCGGCTGCGATGCGGTCGACGGCGCGCTCGATGCAATGAGCGGCCTCACTTCGCAGCCGAACCTGTCGAGCATTGCCGCGGCACTGGCCGGCAGCGAGCGCGATCCTGGGCTCAGTCTGGAGCGGCTGCACGAAGCGTCGATGTACTGGGAAGGCGTGCGTCGCTACTATGCACCGTACGAATCGGAGATCAGGGCCGGCACGGCAGACGTCTACCGTCACGAAATGTCCGGCGGCCAGTACACGAATCTGCGGGAGCAGGCGCGCGCGCTCGGAATCGAACATCGCTGGACCGAGGTGTCACGCGCGTACGCGGACGTCAACCGGATTTTCGGCGACATCGTCAAGGTAACGCCGACCTCGAAGGTGGTCGGCGACATGGCGTTGACGATGGCGGCCAACGATCTCAGCGCGGCCGATGTGTGCGACCCGAGGAAGGAAATTGCTTTGCCCGAATCGGTCGTGTCGCTGTTCAAGGGCGAGCTTGGCTTCCCGCCCGCCGGCTTTCCGGCGGAACTGTCGCGCAAGCTCTTGCGAGGCGACCCGCCGCCGCCGTACCGGCCCGGTGACCAGGTTGCGGCCGTCGATCTGGACGCGGCGCGCGCGCAGGGCGAGGCAGCCTGTGAAGAGGCACTGGACGACAGGCAACTCGCTTCGTACCTGACGTATCCGAAGCATACGGTCGACTTCCATGCACACCTGCGTGCCTATAGCGATACCTCCGTATTGCCCACGCCCGCTTTCCTGTATGGCCTGCGGCCGCAGGAAGAAGTTGCGGTCGATATCGACGCGGGCAAAACACTGCTCGTCTCGCTGCAGGGACAGCACGCCGACGTCGGCGAGGGCATGGTGAAGGTTCAGTTCGAATTGAACGGACAGTCGCGCACTGCCGTCATCGAACAGCGCAGTACCGTGCAGACGGGACCGGCGCGAAAGAGCCGGGCGGTTGCCGATCCGGCCGATCCATTGCATATCGCCGCGCCGATGCCGGGCTCGATCGTCACGGTTCCGGTTCAGCCCGGGCAGTGCGTATCGGCCGGCAGCACACTGGTCGCACTTGAAGCGATGAAGATGGAGACGCACATCGTGGCCGAACGCGACTGCGAGATCGCCGCCGTGCATGTGCACGCGGGAGACCGTCTGGCGGCGAAGGATCTGTTGATCGAGTTGAAGGCTGCGGATTGAGTGCGGCGGCGAACGGGGAGGGCGGCGCCCCTCCGGCTCTGGATGGACTTCTGGCCTCCGCTTACCGCCTCATGCGTGCTATACCTTCTGCGCCTGTTCCCATGCTAGCTCCGCAACGCGCACGAAGCGGTCACTCGTGGCGCGCGCGTCGTCGCTGACCGCCGTGCCGCGCGCTACGCGTGCGCGGATGCCGTGCAGGATCGCCGCGAAACGGAACATGTTAAAGGCGATGTAGTAGTCGAGATCGGCGATCCGTTCGCGCCCGGTGCGCTGGCAATAGGTCGCGACGTAGCTTGCTTCGGTGGGCAACCCCAGTTCGGCGAGATCGAGCCCGCCGATCCCACCGAGGATATCCTGGGGCATGCGATACATCATCGCGTGATAGGCGAAATCCGCGAGCGGGTCGCCGAGCGTCGACAGTTCCCAGTCGAGCACGGCAAGCACGCGAGGCTCGGTTTGATGAAACACGAGATTGTCCGCGCGGAAGTCGCCATGGGTCAGCGTGGTTTGGTCACCGGCAGGCAGATGGGCCGGCAACCACTCCACGAGGCGGTCCATGTTCGGGTCGCGGCCCGCGGCTTCGTCAGCAAGATACTGACGCGACCAGCGCTCCACCTGCCGTGCGACGTAACGTCCCGGCCTGCCGTAGTCTGCGAGTCCGAGCGCCGCATAGTCGAGCGAGTGAAGCTGCGCGAGTGTGGCGTTCATCGCATCCATGTATGCCGCGCGCTCGCCAGCGGGTACGCCGCGAAAGCCCGACTCCCAGAAAATGCGGCCCTCTATCATCTCCATGACGAAAAAGCCGCTGCCGAGCACGCTTTCGTCCTCGCAAGTGCCGAAGATCTTCGGCACCGGAAATCCCATCGGGCTGAGCGCCGCCATCACTCGCGCCTCGCGCTCCACCGCGTGCGCGCCCTTGAGCAATTGGCCGGGCGGCTTGCGCCGCAATACGTAGTCGCGCCGCGGCGTCTTTAGACGATAGGTCGGATTGGATTGGCCGCCCTTGAACTGCTCGACTTGCAACGGACCCGCATAGCCGGCTACGTTGTTTTCCATCCATTGGGCTAACGCGAGTTCGTCGAACTTATTCTGTGCCCGGATCGGCCCGGTGCCGGAGAATTGCTCAGTGCCCTGCACGATAGCCTCCTTCGAGCGCCGTGCGCTTGATCTTCTTCGCAATCGACCACTTGTGCACCTCGGTCGGACCGTCATAGATGCGGAACGCGCGTATCTCGCGAAACACCTGCTCGACGATCGAATCCCGCGACACACCGGAGCCGCCCATTGCCTGCACGCATCGATCGGCCACGCGAAAGAGCGCATCGGACACGGCGACCTTCGTCATCGAACTTTCGGTCGTGCCCATATGACCCGCATCGAGCACGCCCGCGCACCAGTCGATCATCAGCGCCGCCTGCTGCAGATCGATCAGATTCTCGGCAAGCATGAAGCCCACGCCTTCGTGATCGATGAGCCGCTTGCCGAACGCATGGCGCCGCGTTGCATAGGCCACGGCAATCTCGTGCGCGCGAGTCGTTGCACCGAGCCAGCGCATGCAATGCGACAGACGCGCCGGAGCCAGACGGATCTGCGCATAGTCGAACCCTGCGTGCACTTCGCCGAGCACGGCGCTCGCCGGCACGCGCAACCCTTCGATGGCAACGCGGGAGTGCCCGCCCGGCATCGAACTGTCGATGGTATCGAGCACCTTCACGATCCTGATCGCCGGATGGGGAAGGTCGACGAGGAACATGGTCGCGCGTGGCTTGTCGCCGTCTTCCGTGCGCGCCATCACGATGCCGACAGCCGCTCCATCGGCGCCGGTAATGAAAGTCTTCGTGCCGTCGATCACCCAGTCGTTGCCGTCGGGCCGCGCGATGGTCTTCAGCATCGACGGATCGGAGCCCGCGCCTTCGTCTTCGGCGGGCTCGGTCATGAAGAAGGCCGAGCGTGCTTCGCCCGACACCAGCTTCGCCAGAAATCGCTGTTGCTGCTCGGGCGTCGCCACCTTACCGAGCAGGAACATGTTGCCTTCGTCAGGGGCCATCGTATTGACCGCGACCGGGCCGACCGGCGAAAGCCCCGAGCGTTTGAGCACGGCAGCCGTTTCGAGCTGGGTCAGGTGTTCGCCGTTGGCGAGAATGTGCGGCGTCATTACGCCGGCCTCGCGCGCGAGACCGCGCAATTCGGCGACTAATTCGGCAGAGGGGCCGTGTGGTCCAAGGCGCGGGTCGTGCTCGTACGGCACGACCCGATCGCGGACGAATGCCTCGACGCGGTCCGCGAGTTCGCGGCTGCGTTCGGTGGGACAGGGAGTGAACATCTGCGGCTTCCTTACTAAAGACTACTGACGAGGTGGCCGCCATCGACGGACAGAACCGCGCCTGTCATGTAGCGTGACGCATCCGATGTGAGCAGCCGCATCGGGCCGTCTAGGTCGTCCAGCCGCCCGAGCCGGCGCTGCGGGATACGTTTGATCAGCGCCGCGCCAGCGGGTGTCTGCCAAAACTGCTGGTTCAGTTCGGTTTCGATGTAGCCCGGCGCGAGCGCATTCACGCGAATGCCGTAACGCGCCCATTCGAGTGCGAGCGACTTCGTCAGCTGAATCACGCCGGCTTTGGACACCGCGTAGGGAAGCACGCCACCAGCCTGACGCAGGCCGAGAATGGACGCCACGTTGACGATTGCTCCGCCGCGCGCCTGCATGGCCGGCGCAACAGCTTGAGCGAGGAAAAACATGCCCTTGAGATTGGTGTCGAGCACGCTGTCCCAGTTCGCTTCGGACTGCTCGAGAGCCGGACCTTCGGTGACCACGCCGGCGTTGTTGACAAGAACGTCCGGCGCGCCGACGGTTTGTGCCAGTGCTTTGCGCGAAGCCGCATCGTTGACGTCGAGCGGCACACATGTGACGTGACCTCCCGCCGCACGCAGGCTGGCGGCCAGCGTTTCCAGCGCGCTCACCCGCCGCGCCGCGACGAATACTTCTGCGCCCCACGCCGCAAAGAGCTTCGCGAAGTGCGCGCCCAGTCCACTCGATGCGCCCGTTATCAGCACGCGCTTTCCTGCCAGGTCGTTCAACGTCGATGGCACGGCTGCCTCCTTCAATTGTTCCAATAGATTGTTGGACAATTATATAGAACAAAATTGTCGTTGGATTAGCTGTTACAATTTCAGGATGACCAGAAAACTTTCCACAGAGCGTGTGATGGACCCCATGGATGCGGCCGCTTTCGCCGAGACCGGGTCCGCCTCGGACGCAGTATTCTTCGGGGTGATCAGCGGCCTCGAGAACCAGACTTTCGTGCCTGGCCAGCGCCTTGTGGAAGGGGATCTGGCCACGACTTTCGGCGTGAGCCGCAACTCGGTACGCGAGGGCTTGCAGCGTCTGGTCGCGGAAGGCGTGGTCGACCTGCTTCGTCACAAGGGCGGTGTGATCCGCTCATTGAGCGTTCAGGACACACTCGATGTACTCGACGTCGCCGAATTGATGACCGGCCTGCTTGCGCGCGCTGCCGCACGCATGAAGCCGGCGGCGGCGCAGGCGCGTGTGATCGAGCAGATCATCGGCGACCTGAATGCGGCCGACGAGGCGCGCGACGTCGCGGGGTTCTCAATGGCGCGGCGGCGTTTTTACCGGGCACTGCTTGAACTCGGCGGCAATGACGAATTGAGGCGCCTGTTTCCGGCGATCCACATGCCGATCGTCTATGCGCAGTACCGTCTGCCATCATTGCAGCAACTGCGATTGCGCGACTACGGCCGCATCGCGGCGGCGGTGCTTGCCGGCGAGGCTGACAAGGCCGAGGCGCTTGGCCGTGAGCACGTGCAAAACGTTCGGCGCTGTATCTGTGGGGCGGAACCTGCGGTGATGCGGTGATGACATCGACCGCCGCAAGAGCTTCCGCTCAAGCACATACAAGCTGTCGTCATTGCGTGAGTGCATCGTTCATTCGCGAAAGAATCGCGTTGGCATTTGACGTTTGATGAACGATACGATATGGTCTCACCTCTCTGACGCGGGGTGGAGCAGTCTGGCAGCTCGTCGGGCTCATAACCCGAAGGTCGTAGGTTCAAATCCTACCCCCGCAACCAGAGCCCAGTAAGGCTTTGCAGGATTTCTGAAGTTTTGGGCGAATCCTCCCTTTCCCAAATTTTGGGTAATAGGTGGGCAAAACTGGCGAAAATCCGGCAGACATCAGCAGCACACAGAACCCGCTCTAGGCGGGTTTTTGCTTTTGGGGCCTCTGAGGGCTTCCAGCCCCTCACCCCTCCATCCACCTGCTGCACCCCTCCAGCCTGTCCACAGCCCGGATGTAGAGCCTGTGCGTGCTTTCAGCCTGTGCGGAATGGTTTAATAGCGTTAGCCACCATGATGTTTCCGCAAACGGGAAGGACTATGGACAAGGAAGCGATTTTGCGAGCAGCCGGTATTGATGAGGAAACGCTTCACCAGCTTCAGGTCGGCGACAAACCGATATCGGTGCGCTTTGACTTCTCTCTCCCCGTCGCACAGAGATTTTCGGACCTAATCGGCGTCAGGATTGATCTGGAGGCTGTCGAGAAAATGTGCGCCGCCTAGCTGAGCTTTATACTCAAACAAAGAGAGTCAAGAAGATGAGCAGACAACGCGGGCGCGCTACACGCTGAATTCAAGCTGGAAGCGGTTTGGCTGGTCAACGCCGGTTAGAGCGCTGCGGGGGTGGGCGCCCGCGACCGACGGACTGCGCAATCCGACGGGCCGTGTCGATGACGACGGCACCGCGCCGACCTGGGCGATCACGTCGACTGTGAGCGGGAATGGCGATCTGGAGCCGACCCGAATTGGCTGGTAGCGATTCGCGATATTGTCAAGAACAAGAGGGCTTTGGGCGTAGCGTAGGAAAGGTTCTTAACGCTGTGCAGCGAGGGTTTCGCGGAGTGCTAAGAGGTGTTTCGTTCGAGCGCTTGCGCAATTGCACAAGCGCTCGACAACTGAAAGCAAATCACCCACGAGGCGGATGAACGCGCGCTGGGGTCGGCGGCGCGAACGCCGCGCACCCGGCGCGGCCGGTGAATACGCCAATCAGCGGCATCGCCCAGATCTTCACGGCTCGTGATCCCCAAAGATCGCAGGCCTGGCCAACGTGATGGTTCAGGCAAGCTGAAAAATTGCTGACAGGTTGACGCGCATGGGGAGCGGACCATGGCATGGTGACCCCGGGACTGAGACATCAGCCATGCGGGGCGCGGCCGGACATTTCGATCAGAAAAGCACGCCTCTCGGTGTGTGAGTGTGTTGTTGTCGAACGAGGGTTCGTTTATGTGCGTCATGCGACTGCCGACTTTGCGACAGCGTGGCGTGGTTAGCGGTTCTATCGCGGTTCAACCCTGTACTAGGACAGCACGAGTGCAGTCTGGAGAATACGTAAACGTGATTAATTTGTGAGACCGCCGCAGGCAGATTGAACTGGCCCACAGCTCATAAGCGCCGGCCGTCAGGATAATCGACTGTCCGATTCGTGCGCGACAAGTCGATTACATGAGACGCTAGTCGGCCATGAAGCGTCATTTGCTCGTACTGTTGCGCAGACGTTCAAACGTCGGTTCCAGGGCCACAAACGGCCCCTCGCATTCTTCGGTCCAACTTAAAAGTCCGATTTCAAGCTGCGCGCTCAACAAGCCGTGCATCTGAGGAACGAATTATTTCGCGTCACACGAGACGTGCCGCCTAAGAACTAACATGGAAATATCGCTCCGACGCATTGATGAGCGTGTCGATGAGCCTTAGCAGAGCGCGCGCCCAATCCCTTCACGAGACGTTTTGCAGCGCTGCCCCTGGCACGCGGTCAGGATGAAGTTTCCACGCCATGCCTATCAGTTCGGCGAGCGAGCCGGCTTTCATCTTTCGCATGACCTGCCTGCGGTGCATCTTCACCGTGATCTCGCAGATGCCCAACTCGCCCCCCACCTGCTTGTTCAGAAGGCCGGTCACCACGAGCGTCATGACCTCGCGCTCGCGACAGGTAAGTGACGCGTAGCGATCCCGGATCGATTGCATCCGGGCTTCCTCGCGTAGTGCCACGCGGCTGCGCTCGATTGCGTGCCGGATGGCATCGAGCATCACCTGGTCGTCAAAGGGCTTGGTAAGAAACTCAACCGCTCCAGCTTTCATGGCCCGCACCGTCATTGGAACGTCGCCGTAGCCGGTGATGAAGATGATTGGCATGTCGGTGCGCTCGGATGCAATCAGGTTCTGCAGGTCGAGGCCGCTGAGATCGGGAAGAGCGACGTCCAGCACCAGGCAGTTCGGGACCGTCGCGCGCGGGCGCCCGAGAAAGTCCTGTGCGCATGCGTACGTCTCCGCCCTGAGGCCGGCAAAGCGAATCATCGCTTCGAGCGACTCACGCACCGAGACATCGTCGTCGACGACGAAGACGACCGGCGTGCCTTGCGCCGACGACAATTCGTGTTCAACTGCTTGGTCTGGTGTCATTTCGAACTCCATGCGTAGGCACCTGGATGAATCATTCGACCTGGAGTGCAGCCCGGATCGCTCCGAGCATGGCAGTGTCGCTGAAAGGCTTGAAGAGGCAATCGACGGCACCCTGTTCGAGCATGGTGGCCGAAGGGTTTCGTCTCCTTGCGCCGTGATGAAGACGATCGGAACATTTCGCCCATGCCGCCGCAGTTCGCGCTGCAGGTCCACGCCGGACATACCTGGCATGGCGATATCGAGAATCAGGCAGTGCGCTGCGGCGACACAGTCAGATTGGAGGAACTCCTTCGCCGAAGTAAAGGCTCGGACTGCAAAGCCGAATTCGTTCAACAGGTCGGGCAGCGATTCACGTACCGACTCATCGTCGTCGACCACTGCAATAAGCGAGCGCTCGGCCATCACAGGTTCCTCAAGATCAGTTCCTTGTCCGGCCGTGCGGGCATGCGTGTCTCATCGGAACGGTCTATGTCCGCCATGTGCTCCACTCGACACGGGATGGAAAATGAAAACGTGGCGCCGAACCGCTCGTTGGAGGTGCCCCACAGGTGGCCACCGTGGCTTTCGATAATGGAGCGGCTCACGGACAGACCGATGCCCATACCTTCCCGTTTGGTCGTGTAGAACGCATCGAAGAGCTTGCGGGCCTGCTGCGGGTCAAAGCCCACGCCCGAATCGGACACGGCAAGCTGCACGGAGTTGTTATCGTCGCGTTCGATCCTGACCAGCACGTGCCGCGGACGGTCGTCGACGCCATCCAACGCCTCTATGGCGTTCAGAAGCAGGTTCAACGCCACCTGCTTGAGCTGAACCCTGTCGCCTGTAACGGGCGGAAGGTTGTCGGCTGTTTCCAGTCGTAGCACTATCCGTCTCGTACGGATCTCGCAACGCAGTAGCTCGATAACGTCATTCGCGGCTTCGACGAGGTTGACCGCATCGGTCGGGACGGCTTTCTTGCTGAACAGAGCACGCAGACGTGTCATGACCTCCGACGCGCGGTGCCCGTCACGAATCGTGCGCCGCACGGTCTCGAGCGCGCCTTCGATATTGGGCGGCTGCGCGCTCAGCATCCGCAGGCCGGTGCTGGCGTTGGTCATGATGCCGGCCAAAGGCTGGTTGATCTCATGAGCAATCGAGGCTGTTAGCGTCCCCAGGCTGTTGACCCGGTTCGCGTGGGCCAACTCGGCGTGCAGGCTGGAGAGCACTTCTTCGGACCGTCGCCGCTCGGTGACATCATGGACGGCGCCGACATAGTCAAGCCAGTCCTGCGGGTCACGCGTGGCGTGAGCCTGTATACGCACATTCCTGATTGAGCCGTCGGACAGCAGTAGACGGTGTTCGAATTCGAGGTGTTTGCCGCCTTGCGCGCGCTCAATCATTTCATGAAGAAGATGAAGGTCAGCTGGATGAGTCCGGGCAGTGATCATGTCCAGTGTGATTTTCACCCCTGGCTCGACGCCGAAGATGCGATAGAGCTGTTCTGACCATGTGAACGAGCCAGTCTCCGGACGCCAGCAAAAGCTTCCGCTCAGACTGAGCCTTTCCACGTTGGCCATCAGCGCGGCACTCTTGCGCAGTTGCTCCTCCGCCAGTTTGCGGGCTGTAATGTCGTGCGTCACACTCAGTTGCACGATCGCTCCGTCGCTGTCGTGCAACGGTGCGGCATGGGTTTGCAGATGCTTTCGCTCGCCGCGCACGGTGATGAAGTCGAATTCCAGATAATCATCCTTGCCTGAGCAGACATTTCTGTGGAACTCGACGTATCGCGCGCGATGCTCGGGAACGACGCAATCGAAGTAGCACTTTCCGATTGCGTCCTCCGCGCGCGTCGATCCCAATGTGCGGCGTCCAGCTGGATTGACAAACAACACCGTTCCGTCGTTGGCGAGGATCGTCACGCATTCCTGTGTGGTGTCGACGATCGTGCGGAAACGTTCCGCGCTCCTCTCCAGTGCGAGGTCGCTCCGCGCACGCTCGATCGCAATGCTCGCGAGGCATGAAAGTCTTGCTGTCAGATCGGATTGAAACGGAGTAGGGGTGCCGGGCTCCGACCGAAACAGGGTGAAGGTTCCCAGCACCTGGTGTGTGCGGGAGAGAATCGGCGTCACCCAGCACGCGCTCACGCCATGCGCAAGGCTCAGGTCGCGCCATGCCGGTGTCCAACGTGAGTCCGATGCGATATTGGATACGATCACGGGTTCCTTGAGGACCGCGGCCATGTCGCTAGGCCCAGCGTCAACGCGGACGGGGGTGCCAGTTGGAGGATGGGTAAAGATCGACGAGACGCTCGGCGCACCCGCTGGCTGGAAGGTCATGTCGCCGGGATCGATCAGTGAAATGCTGCAAATGCAATCGCTCGTGATCTCTTCGACCAACCGACACAGGTCATCGAGAACGACAGGTAAAGGTTGCCCCATGACGACCATTTCGAGCAGGCGCCTCTCGCCTGTAAGCAGCGCCTCCGCCTGCTTGCGGTCGTCGATATCTGTCTGCAGGAAGTACCAAAGGGCAATTCGCCCCTCGTTATCGCGCAGCGGAAAGCCTTGCACGCGAAACCATCGATAAACGCCGTCGACACGGCGATGGCGGGATTCAGAATCGTAAGGCTCGCCAGTTCTAATCGACGCGTAGAATCGGGCAATGCTCGCTTGTCGATCCTCCGGGTGGGTAAAATCTTTGCTAACCCACTGCTTCAGTTCGTCAAGCGTCGCGCCCGTATATTCAAGTGTATGACGGTTGGCGTGAGATAGCTTCCCCTCCGGCGTGAACAGAATCACGTGAGTAGGCAGACCGCATACGATCAGCCGAAAGCGCGCCTCCTGTGCCCGTAGTGCGGCTTCGGTTTGCTTACTGTCCTCGATATCCGCGTTGATCCCACACCACTTCACGACTTCACCCGCTGCATCGACAACGGGACTCACGCGGCACAGAAACCAGCGATATGTGCCATCGCAGCGTCGCATTCGTGCTTGCGCCTCGCCTGATTGGCCAGAAGCGACGATTGCCCGCCAGGATTCGAGCAGCGCGGAGCGGTCGTCGGGATGGATGGATTGCCAGCCATCTCGCGACGCCTGATCTACGGAAAGCCCCGTATACTCGCACCAGCGTCGGTTGACGAATTCAATACGGCCGTCGGGTAATGCGGACCATACCAGGCCCGGGAGTTCGTCCACAACACGACTGAGCTCAGTTTTCATTGCGTTCCCTTCCCGAAGGCATGTGGCCGTGCGAGCTTTTTCACTTTCGGAGATCGGACCGCGGGTGGGATTCCGGGCGCCCACGAGCTTGTCCCAACCCGCTGGATATGTAGAAGCAGGATTACCTATATGGCGAACGCCAGTTGTCTTCAGGCATTGTTCCGACGATGGCGACCGAATTGCGCGTCGAGCAGCGCAACGTAAGGAATCGAGGAATCGAGCGCGTTGAAGTTGCTTGCATTGCGTTTCAGATATTTATTTCGCATGCCCAAATCAGCGAAGCCTGAGCGAGACGGAACGATGTAGTCTCGTTGCGACTGAAAGTGGGCGTGTGCGTCGCGCACACGCGCTCCCAACACTGTCAGTCTCCAGAACCGGCTGGTCACGACGCTGTCGCACGGGCATTGCGACGGAACGATTGCGGTGGTTGCCCAAACACACGGAGGAATGCCTCCCGCATTCTACGAAGATCGGAAAAGCCGCTTGCAGCAGCAATTTGATTGACTGTGTGCCGACTCTCCTCGAGCATCAGGCGTGCTGTTTCAAGCCGCAGTCGCTCAACCGCCTTTGCCGGAGTTTGCCCCGTCTCCTCGCGAAACGCGCGGCTAAACTGTCGTGGGCTCAGCCGCGCGACCTCCGCCAAACGCTCGATTGAAAGCGGCTCCCTAAGGTTCTGCTTTGCGTACGTCAGCACTGCCTGAATGCGGTCGGATTTTGGTTCGAGTTCGAGCAACGCCGAGTGCTGTGACTGTCCACCTGTGCGCCAGTGATAAACAACAAGGTCGCGCGCAACCGCTCGCGCCAGGTTGGCGCCGAGATCGTTTTCTACCAGTGCGAGCGCAAGATCGATGCCGGCCGACATCCCGGCCGAGGTCCAGATTAGTCCATCCTCGATAAAGATCCGGTCGTCGTCTACCGTGACAGAAGGAAATCGTGTCCGCAGCTCGTGGGCGTGATACCAATGCGTGGTCACGCGGCGGCCGTCGAGCAATCCAGCTTCCGCAAGCACGAACGCACCCGTGCAGACGGAAGCAGTACGACGTGCTGTTTCGGCACTGCGGCGCACATATTGCAGCAGTCCCGGCGGCGGTCCGATATCGGCCGGATTGCTGCCCGCAAAAATGACCGTATCAAACACGCGATGGTCTATTGCCTCAGTCAGTAACGCAAGACCGCTTGAGGAGCGTACCGGGCCACCCCGTTCGGACACGTTAAAAACTTCATAAAAAGGCTTGTCGACTTCCACATTCGCGAACTCGAACACCGACTGAGCAGCGAGCGCCATCGAGTAGAATCCGTCGAACACCACGAACGCAATTGTCGGCATGGCTGCCTCCTTACCGGCATTTATACGGTCAATTGGTCGATGCCTGAAAGGACGTATAAACTACGTTTTCCGGACGCGCCGATTCAGGAATGCTCCTACCTATTCGTAGCTTCCGGGACGCATCTATTGGATCGACGCATGACGGTCCTGAACGCGGCAACCGGCCGAGGATGTGTGGGAACCGCTTTTTCCACTTCGGGTCATTCGCGTTCGATCAGGTCGAATCTGGGCTGGCGTACCGTCTCAAGCGCGAGAACGCCCCTCGGGGCGTCAGGCTCCAACCATCTTCAACGCCTTTATCGTTCTAGCAACCCCAAGTATATTTACGACGCGTTTGATGTTGTAGGCCAGCATCCGAAGGCTCATTTCGGTGTTCAATCGCCCCAGCGTTCGGGTCAGGAAGTGAGTAGCACCCATCCAGTGCCTGAGCGTGCCGAAGACATGCTCGACAGTGCTTCTGCGGATGGTCATTACGTCGGGCTTGCGGTCAAGACGACGTTGCATGGCTTCCAGGGCCGCGAACAAGGTTGTGAGCGCCGGAGTCTCCAGGCGGCAACGCGACCGCCGCACACCCACTCTCATAGGAAGTAGGACACGATGACGACGCCTTCTCCGGACTGGACGCCGGCGGGGCTGATCCCGGCGTCCTTGCTACCTTTTTCTGAAGACTACGCGATTGACGAACGCTGTGCCGCGGATCACCTGCGGCGTCTGGGCGGTGTCCGCGGCGCGTCTGCAATAACAGTCAACGGCCATGCATCGGAGGTGAGCGCATGCACGTTCGACGAGCAGCGCCGGATCCTGGATCTGGCACTTGACGAGATCGGCAACATGGTGCCCATCATTTGCGGCGTATATTCGCTGACGGCGCGCTGGAGGCTGCGTGCATCGCCCGGGCAGCGGAGCAGGCCGGTGCGTCGGCCCTGCTCGTGTTTCCGCAGCCGACGATGGTAATGGGCGGGCAATTGCGGCCCGAAATGGTGATCAATCATTTCAGGCTGATCGCCGATGCATCGAGTTTGCCGCTCATTGCGTTCCAGTATTCGGTGGCAAGCGGCCTCGCGTATTCGTTCAACACGATGCTCGCGATGTTCGAGGCTGTGCCGACGATACGCGCGATCAAGGACTGGTCCGAACCGATGGTCCACGAGCGCAATGTGCGAACATTTCAACAGTTCGACCGTCCGGTCAACGTGTTATCGACGAACAGCTCGTGGCTGATGAGCTCGCTCGTGACGGGGTGCAAGGGGTTTGCTATCGGGTGCGGGTGCGGGCAGTGTTGTGGCTTCTCAACAGGTCGAACTGTTCGAGGCGGTACAGCGCAACGACTTGGTCGCTGCACGCACGGTCAACGACCGTCTTTACCCGTTGCAGCAAGCCTTTTACGCGCCGCCTTTTCTCGACATGCACAACCGCATGAAAGAGGCGCTCGTCATCTTGGGACAATTCAGGAGCGCAACGGTAAGGCCACCGCTCTTGAAACTTGACGCCGGTGAAATCGAACGTGTGCGCGCCGCCTTGATCGAGTCGGGTTTGCTTGAGCGAACCGCGCACCCTTATCGGAATAGAAGTTGAATGTCATTTCGACGGCGCGGATTGCGGCCTCCGGAGGATGAAAGTTCGTCAGCATGTAGGGCTGAGCACCCGCCAATCGAGTTGGCGGCATGGCCGTTGTACTCTGGAAGCAGCCGTTGACCTCGCATCAGTCCGAACGTCTGGAGTGGGTCGCGTGCTGCCGGTCGAGACGCGACTCACACTACCCCGGGTAGGGGCATGCGAACCTCCGGCCCGAAAGCTAGGTTCTCGAAAACGATGAAGGCCATACACGTGGCGGGCGCTTGAGGCAACGGGCGGGCCTCAAAGCAGGGTAAAGCGCAATCTCTGCTCTAGCGCTCTATCCTTGGTCCCGGTGTCACCTAATGGACCAGGAGGGTATCGACCGTGACTCGGGGCGCAGTGAATTCAAAATTGGTCCGTGCGCCGACTGTTTCCATACAGCCTCATACATTCGGTGACCCACTGAGTGTCACGACGGTCAACGAGGTTTGATTTGTTCGGGCGACGAACACCCTCATTAGAAACAGCGGTCGATGCGCCCTAACTTATGCGGCGGTGCAGCGTAATTCAGACTGGTCATGTTCCACATATGATCAAGGTAGCAAGCCGCTCGGAAGGCCCGGCTGCAGCATCCTCGCAGCCGGGCCGTTGGCTCATGGCAACAGCCTTGTCCCATCAGCGGGAGAGCGGCTCATCCCTAAGTGATGTCATGTCGATGAGAAAGCGGCTCATCGCCAGCCACGAGACGCTCAACTGCCTGGTTAATGCCGACTCTCCGGTCATGTTCCCTGTTTCACCCGGCACCTTGCTGCGCGTTCAGTGAATCACACGCGCCACACCGCGCCCGCGCGGATCCGCAGCCGCTTCCGGCGTGTCGTCGTTGATCTTGATCGCCTGAATGTCGCCATTGAAGTCCTGGCCCTTCAGCACATAGCCCTTCGCCTCGAGCTGCTTCGCGAGGTCCCCCTCGATCGGCTTGTACGGCTCCCAGAAGATCGTGTTCGGTGGCAGCAGCTGGTGATGGAATCGCATCGCGGCGACCGCATCTCCAAGCGGCATCTGGAAGTTATAGATGTTGGTGATCACCTGGAAGATCGACGTGAAGATGCGCGAGCCGCCCGGCGTACCGATCACTAGCGACACCTTGCCGTCTTTCGTCAGGATGGTCGGGGTCATGGACGACAGCGGACGTTTCTTCGGGCTGATCGCGTTCGCGTCGCTGCCCACCACGCCGAACATGTTCGGCACACCCGGCTTCGCCGAGAAGTCGTCCATCTCGTCGTTCAGCACAATGCCAGTGCCTTCCGCGACGACACCTGAGCCGAAATAGCCGTTGATCGTGTAGGTGTTCGACACCGCGTTACCCCATCTGTCGACCACCGAGAAATGCGTTGTCTCGGCCTTCTCGGGCATCGACGTCCCGCGTCCCGGCTGCACGCTCTTCGTGTCCGATGGCGTGTCCGGATTCACTTCGGCGGCACGCTTCGCGAGGTACGTTTCGTCGATCAGTTGCGCGACCGGCACCTTGTAATAGCCTGGGTCGCCGAGATATTGCCCGCGATCCGCGAACACGCGCTTCTCGATCTCCGCGATGAGGTGAATGTATTGCGCCGAATTCAGCTCGACGCCTTCGAACTTTGGCTTCAGAATGGCTTTCATCTTCAGCAGCTGCACGAGACCGACACCGCCCGAGCTCGGCGGCGGCGCGGTGATCACCCGGTACCCGTTCCAGTTCGCCTCGATTGGCTGGCGCCACACGGCCTTGTATTCCTGCAGGTCGCGCTTCGTGATCAGGCCGTGGCCGTGCATCGACTCGGCGATCAAGTCGGCTGTCTTGCCGTTGTAGAACTCTTTCGCACCCTGATTCGCGACGCGCGTGAGCACCGCGGCAAGCTCCGGCTGCTTGAAGTTGACGCCCTGCTTCATGCCGCCGAAGTACCTGTCGAAGTTGGTCTTTCCTTCGAATTCCTTCGAGGCGTCTTCGTTGCGCTTCGCGAGCTGCTCATCGACTTCGAAGCCGTCGCGCGCATACTTGATCGCGGGCGCGAGCACCTGCTTCCACGTCAGCCTGCCGAAGCGGTGGTGCGCTTCCCACATGCCGGCGACCGTGCCCGGCACACCTACGGCATAGTACCCGTACAGGCTCTTGCCCTTGATCACGTTGCCGTCTTTGTCCAGGTACATTGTTTTCGTCGCCTCGAGCGGCGCGCGCTCGCGATAGTCGATGAAATACGGCTTGCCGTCGACGTAAAGCGTCATGAAGCCACCGCCCCCAATGTTGCCTGCTTCCGGATAGGTGACCGCGAGCGTGAACGCGATCGCTACCGCCGCATCGACGGCGTTGCCGCCTTCCTTGAAGATCTGTTCGGCGGCGTCGGCACTGTACTTGTCGGCGACCGCGATCGCGGACGCGGTAAGAACAGCCGGCCTCGCCGCCGGAGGTTTCGCATACGCCGGCGAGGTTTCAAGAAATCCGGTGCAAACGCCGAGCGAGACCAGCGCCACGCCGGCCATCGAGAGCTTTGCCTTGTCGATCAGCTTCACGGTGCATCCTCCATTTCGGTCTTATTGATGCGACGAAGTAATCCGCTATGGGCTTATAACACGCAAACTGCCTGTTTGCGAAGCGCACCATATCCGTCTCATGGCGGTTGGGACCCAATAGCCTGCCAAGTCCGCTCGCCTTAGGCCCCAAAGCATTTGGAGGTGCATATAGGGGCTGCAGAAGTGCTTTCGAGGAACTGATGAAAGTCTTCGAACGCAAGTTGACGGCGCCAGATAAAGTGGCGAATCGCTGTGCGCACGGAACCACGTGGAGGAGGGGCGGACGCGTAACCGCAACAACTCAGAGAACTTTTGGCGAAGTGGGAATGGCGCAGTGGGAGGGTCGCCCGCTCGTCCGGCGGGACCGTGGGTCGCGTCGCTCCCCCAGTCTTCTGCAATGGCCGCAAACTGGTACCCGGCTGATTCGGCCGAGTACGGCCATGAAGGGACGTTCGCTGAGCACGCCATTTGGACATTCAGGAGGCGGCTTCGCGTACCAAACGGTCACTGGATAAACGGTCCACAGTGAATGTGGGAATTGGCGGTTCGCCAAAAAATCCAGTGGAGCGTCGATTTGCGGAAAACGGCACGACTGAGCGGTAGCACCTCTGGTTTGGATCCTCACGCCCGAACTGTTCGCCCGGGCGCATGAGGTAACTCAGTGGCCATTAACCTTCGGTTCGTTCATTAGTCACTGAAGAGTTCACGACGCCTTGAGCGCGGCGACGAACTCGTTGGTGTAGGTATGGCCCAGGTCAATGCGCTTACCCTTGATCGCCGGATTGATGGTCGACAAGACCTTCAGGACGTTTTCTGGCCCTCCCGCCGGCATTTTTCCATCGGGCGTGTACATGGCCATGGTGGACTTCAGCGCCTGTACATAGAGCGGCTTGTCTCCACCGTAGTAGTCCTTTGGGATCTTGTCCGCAATTTCCTCGGGGGAATGCGTGTGGATGTACTCCATGGTTCGGGCAATCGCGTGCGCCAAGCCCGCTGCTGCCTGTTGCCTATGCGATGCCAGCTAGACCGCATTGACGTCGCTTGCGGCGCGACCGGTCCGCTTCGGCGCCACTAGCGTGGCGCTGTGTCGTTCAAATAGTTGCCCCCCGACAGCCCGGCCTTCACCTGCCGAGTGAAGTCGTCGGTGGACACCTCCTCCGCGCCGGCCTCGATAGCTTCGTATGCCTGGCGCACAACGTCGGCCGGGGTCGCCTTCGGAACCTCGAATCCCCGCACAAGCTCCGTGTCGATAAAGCCGGCATGCAGCGCAACGACCTGAGTGCGCTGTTCGCGCAGCGATTGGCGCAGGCCGTTAGTCAGCGCCCACGCGGCCGACTTCGACACGCCGTAGGCAGACAAGATAGGCCTGTTCACCCAGCTCGCGACAGACAGCACATTCAAAATTGCGCCGCCGCCGTTGGCGGCAAGGCCGCCCGCGAACGCTCTTGACAGCGCCAGGATGCCGAACACATTGGTTTCGAAATGGTCGCGCAGCGCGTCGAGCGCACCGTCGTCCATCAGGCTACCGACCCGTGCGATGCCCGCATTGTTGATCAGCAGCGTGACGTCACGGGCCGCGTCTGCGGCCGCGGCCACGGCCGCTGGATCGGTCACATCGAGCTTCACCGGCACGACGCCCGGCAGCGTGACGCTGGCGGGGTCGCGTGCGCCCGCATACACCTTCCGCGCCCCTCTTTGGAGGGCCTGTCTCGCGAACTCCAGGCCAAGCCCACGGTTCGCGCCCGTCACGAAAACAACACTATCTTCGATCTTCACAATCTTTCCTTTCGCATAAAGAATCGCATGCGCGTCGCCTCGCGGCGCGTCTGCGATCCGGTGGTAACAAGGCTGCATTCGCGTACCGAGACATTGTGTCGTGCATTTCTGCGCAACAGCTAATCGCGTCGCGCAGCCGCCGTCGGATCGCTTTTGTCGGATGATTTGCGACTTTTCTCGCTTCGCATTCGACAATGCTGCAGCATATAACTATGAAAATCATAGTGTCAAGCGACTGCGGGAGTTTTCTTGACGGTTTCGGGGAGGGGGACAGTTCGTAATGCCGCCTGTCCTTTGGGGGAAGCCTGTCCGCAGACGGCCGCGACGTCGCTGGCACGCCTACATCACCAGCGCCAGTGACGCGTCGCTAACTGACCCCAATGTTGCGGGAGACATCGTGCGATTGAGTGAACAGCTTGCTTGCACGGATAGCCCTCGTTACCCACACGAGTCACATCATCGGCCGACGACCGACTAGGTGACACGATGGCTTGTAGGTCTAAGGGTCGGCTGGTCTAGTCAGGCGAAATCATCGGAGCTGCGGGTGATCCTCTTGCACCTATCGGTATAGCGTATGCGATTAAATCTTTTGCGATTGACACGGGGAGCATCTTTCTCCATCATGCAACGCAAGCGATTACATCGCATGCGATATAAAGCGCTTGACTCCCTCTTTCACACAGGAATCCATCATGACCAAGATTGATCAAGTCCTCTTTTCGGGCAACTCCAACGCCAGGTTCAATCACGACCCCGATCTCCAGCGCGGCGAGCACGGCGTGCTTGACCTCAAGCTGTCGGCGCTCAACGACGAAGGCCGCGATTTCCTCGCCACCGAGCTGCACCCGCGAGCCGAGCAGTTGTTCTCGGGCGCGTGGTCGGCCTGTTATATCAGCGCGTTTGAGATTGCGGCCTCGCTGAAGAAGGTCACCCTGCCTCCCGATTATTCCGTGGACATCCAGGTCAGTGTCGGAACGGTCGGCAACGGATTTTGCCTGGGCGCCCAGTTCACCGTCCGCGCACCCGGTCTGGCAACGGAAGTCGTAGAGGCGATCGCGAACCGCGCCCACCAGATCTGCCCGTACTCGAAGGCTGTGCACGGCAACATCGAGGTCGCCCTGAACGTCGTCACAGCGTAACTGATACAGCGCATACGATTACATCTCGCACGATTTAAATACGCTTGATACCCTCATAGACACAGGAATCCATCATGGAAAAGATCGAAAAAGTCCTCGCTGCAGGCAATTCCCACGCCACCGTCAACCGCGATCCCAATGTCCAGCCCGGTGAGTTTGGCGCCTACGACCTCAAGCTGACAGCACCCGGCGTCGAAGACGTCGAGTTCATCGGCACTGATCCCCACCCGAGAGCCGAGCAACTGTTTGCCGGCGCCTGGTCGGCCTGCTACACCACGGTGTTCGGGATGGCGGCCCAACTGAAGAAGGTCACGCTGCCGTCTGACTATTCCGTGGACATCAAGGTGAACATTGGTCAGACCGGTAGCGCATGGTTCCTCGGCGCCAATTTCGACATCCGCGTTCCCGGTGTGGAAAAGCAAGTCGTTGAGAAAATCGCGCATCTGGCCCATCAGATCTGCCCGTACTCGAAGTCCGTACACGGCAACATCGAAATCGCCACAAACATCGTCACGCAGTAACCCGACTGGGCACGCGCTTCCCCGCCGGAACACGTGCCCGTCACCAACACATCTTTTTCAGGAATTCCCATCATGAAGACCAAGCTCATCTTTGCATTGCTCGTCGCCGTTTCGGCGTCCATCACCGCACCTGCGTACGCCAGTGGCTATGGCCCCGCACCCTTCTATAAGCCATCTGTTGGCGCACCCGCTTCGCAAAGCGGTCAGAGCTTGCGAACCATTGCAGCCGAACGGCAGGACGCAACCAGCCAGGAAAAGGCATATGGCGGTGCAGTCTCCGGACTGTCGCAAGCGGGCCGCCGAGTTGCCGTTTCGCCGCGCGATAACCTGCTCGAGCACCACTAAGTCGTGCCCTCCGCCTCTGGGCCGTTGCGCCGCGTGGTTGCTTCTTCGCGACGGCCGCAGGATTGGGCGGTTCATCGTTTATTCACCAAGGGAAATGCAGACAATGTTCAGTCATGTTGCGGTCGGCACTAACGACCTTGAAAAAGCAAAGCGGTTCTACGATGCCGTGCTCGGCGTTCTTCAATATGGTGAGGGCGTCACCGACGACAACGCGCAGCGTCGGCGCTATGTCTACCGTACCGACATGGGGCTTTTTATTGTCACCCAGCCACTCAATGGTCAGCCTGCAACTGCTGCGAATGGTGGAACGATCGGCTTTAACTGCCAGTCGCCAGAGGAGGTCGACCGATGGCATGCCGCGGGGGTCGCCAACGGCGGAAAATCAGACGAGGCGGCGCCGGGCGTTCGCCAGTCAGGGGAACACGGCCTTTACCTCGCATATTTGCGCGATCCGGACGGCAACAAGCTCTGTGCTCTCCATCGGATTCCGGCCTGACGTATCTATCGGGAGGCCCCTAAGCGGCAGGGTGGGGCGGGCCGGGCGATATCAACGATGCAGAATGGCCGTCTCCGGGCACTTCCCACGGCGCTGTGCTTTGCGAGGCACCGCTGTGGTATACATACCATTGCGATATAATCGCGTGCGATATAATGTCTATGCGACATCTGCTCCAGCCAAAGGGGATAAACGTGAAATCAAAGGATGCACTGGCACTCGAAGATCTGACGCTCTCTAACTACTTGTGCTTTGCGGTTTACTCCGCGAACCTCGCTTTCGGCAAGGCGTACAAGCCGATACTCGACGAGCTCGGGCTCACCTACCCGCAATACATTGCGATCATTGCGTTGTGGGAGGAAGACAACCAGACCGTCAGCGGTCTTGGCAGCAAGCTGTTTCTTGAATCCAACACACTTACGCCGATGCTGAAGAAGCTCGAGGCAATGGGTTATCTTGAAAGGCAACGTGATCCCGGTGATGAGCGCCAGGTACGGGTTAGTCTAACGAAGAACGGCCGACGCTTGCGCGAACGTGCCATGAAGTTGGACCCCGTTCAGACGGGGTTCGCGCCCGACGATTTCGCGAAAATTCAGACGGCGATCGTGACGTTGCGCAACAATCTTATCAAGTCAGTGCAGAGCGACGAGTGAGCACTTAACCGTTGTAATGCAGCGGCGTCCGTCATGAACAATCAGCGGACTCGTGGGTTTCATCGACCGTATTGTTGTTTCGCTGCAGATTGAGAGGGCCTTGACACCGGACGTAGTTCATTGACGGCGCGCTCAGATCCGCCAGATATGAAGGCGCAGCACATACGACAAGTTCGGGTTCGCAGAGGGAGCCGCATAACGGAATTGCCTTTGCTCAATTCGCCATATTGGGTTTGAACTATCCGGATTTCGGATTGCCGGAATCATCGGGACTACGCAAAAGGTAGTCGATAGTCCAGACCCCGATTCCGTTCAGCGTGAAACGAAAAAGTTGGTCGGAACGTCGCCACATACTGAACGCGAACGCGGGACGTGGCTGACGAACGACCTTGTGATTCCGTCGGCCGAGCGTCCGGAATCAGTCGCGCGCTGAGTCTGAATCAAGCAGCCTTATCGGCCTTTGCTACGTCTTGCCGTGCTGCACGCTCCTGAGCGTAAGAAGGACTCAATTCAGCTTTTAGATCTTCACGCCGCAATGGCTCGCCGCAGGCCTGGCAAACGGTGCCAATGCCAGCATCGTAACCACAGGTGAGATGGGTATAGCGCACCGCGACGTCCTCGCCCGGCGACTTATGCCACGTTTCGCCCCACTCGCGAAGGGCGAGGATGACGGGGTAGAACGCTCGTCCCATCTCCGTGAGTTCGTATTCGAAACGAGGAGGTTTTTTCATGTAGCGCTTACGCTCGATCATGCCATCCGCTTCGAGCCGCTTGAGCCGGGACGAAAGCATCTGCGGTGTCGCCTGTGACTGTGCCAGCAGGCTGTCGAATCTTCGGTTACCCATGAACAGTTCCCGCACGATCAGAACCGCCCAGCGGTCACCGATAATAGCCTGAGACCGAGCGACCGGGCACAGCGTATCGCACTTCTCGGACAGTGCAGCCATTCAAGACCTCCATCGACATCGCAACAGTAAATATGATATTCATATTTATGATAGCACGACTTCGTGTCGCGACGCACGTGACAGGAACTCATGACTTCGCCGACATCCATTGATCTCGAGTTCCCGACACGATTGCAAGCTGACCGAGCGATCAGGCTTTGGAAAACTCGCCGTCGGTGAGACGCCAGATGCTGCGCGGATTGTTTTGCCGCAAGGCCTCCGGCAGCAGGTCGTCCGGGAACCCCTGATAGCAGACAGGTCGGAGAAAGCGTTCAATCGCACTCATGCCAACAGAAGTAAAGCGGCTGTCCGACGTAGCGGGGAAAGGACCACCGTGAATCGATGCGTATGCCACCTCTTGCGGATGCGCGAATGCATTGATGACAATGCGCCCCGTGCGGCGTTCGAGAAGCGGCAGCAGGCTGGCAGCGAGTGCATGATCTGCGGATTCGATTTGCATAGTTGCTGAGAGCTGGCCGCGAAACTGCTTTGCGATCGCAATCAGTTGCTCGACATCCCTCACACGGACGAGCAGCGCAGCAGGACCGAATACCTCTTCCGACAGAGACGGGCTCTCTAACACGCGTTCGCCGTCCACCTCGAAGAGAACTGATTGACCGTCCCACGCACTTTCTGGTTCGCCGCCCACTGCGATCCTCCTTGCACCCGCGTGGCTCTGACGCTCCACGTTCTTCCGATATGCAGTGAAAATGCCTGGCGTGAGCATCGTTCGCGCCTGCATTGCCTCGACGCGAGAGATCATCGCTTCCTTCAGTTCGAAATAGCCATCTCCGTCTATGGCGAGCAGGATGGCGGGTTTCAGACACGCCTGACCGACGGTAACGAGCATGCGTTCAGCAAAGCCATCGCCGATGGTGGCTCCCCGGGCCGCGAGCGCAGCCGGTAGTACAAAAGTCGGATTGACGCTCGTCATTTCGGTGAATACAGGTATTGGATCCGGCCGCTGTTGTGCCCGCCGGAATAGTGCCATACCACCGGCTTCCGATCCTGTAAAGGTCACGCCTTTGATGAGCGGATGGTCGACCAGCGCCTCACCAATTTCATTCCCGCTGCCGCGGATGAGAGAAAAGACGCCCTCGTGCAAGCCCGAATCTTTAACAGCCTGTTGGATAACCCGCCCCATCATTTCTGACGCGCCGGGATGCCCGTTGTGGGCCTTCAGGATCACGGTACAGCCCGCGGCCAACGCTGACGCCGTGTCGCCGCCCGCCACCGAATAGGAAATCGGGAAATTGCTCGCCCCAAAGATCGCGACCGGACCGAATCCGATTTTCTGCATCCGATGGTCCATCCGTGGACGGGGTTGACGTTCCGGCTGGGCCCGATCAATCGTCGCCTGGCGGAACCGGCCTTGACGAACGACGGTCGAAAACTGGCGAAATTGGAGCGCGGACTTTGCTGCCTCTCCCTCAAGTTGAGCGACCGGCAAACCGGTTTCCAGTGACGCGCGTCGAGCGAGTTCTGGTGTTATGACGTCAAGGCCCTCAGCAATTCGCTCGAGGAAATCGGCGCGTTCGGGAAGGCTCGTGGCGCCGTAGCTATCGAATGCATCGTCGGCGAGTTGCGCAGCGCGATTAACCTCTTCGATTCCGCCAAATGCAAAGAGCGGTTCAATCTCGACATTCAGTGCGGGATTCAGCGCCTTCATGCTGCCGGCCGTCGCAGCGATTTCCCGGGCACCAATTAGTAGGTTGCCGGTGAGTTTCATGAGTGTTCCTTTTGATCAACGGGAAGTGCGGCGACCAACTGGGCCGTCGTAAGGATTTCATGGGCGAAGGTCGGCCCGTTCAGTTCGTGTGCGGCGCGCATCATCTCCTTGGTAAACGCGGCCGTCGCGTCTCGCACGAGCGTAACGTGATAGCCAAGTTCCATGGCGAAGCGGCTCGTGGACTCAATGCAGGTGTTCGCCAATAGGCCGACCACAATCACGTGCGTGATGCCTTGCTGTTTGAGTTGAAAGTCGAGGTCTGTGTTTGCGAAGCCACTTTGACCCCAGTGCTCATGGACAATGATATCGCCTTCCTGTGGCACAAAGTCAGCATGCCATTCTCCACCCCAAGTACCCCTGGCGAAGGTGTGGCGCTGTTGAACGAGGCGTTGAGTTGGATTCGGATGATCCCAGTTTTCGTAGTCTCCTGCTTGCCAGCGGCGATGCGGGACGTAGACAACCTTAACATCAGCTTTTCGTGCGGTATCGACAGCGGCGCGGAGGTTGGTGAGTAGGCGCACGTCTGTAGCGACGTCGCGAAGCATCGGAAAAAGCTTGCCGCCTTCCGAGAGAAAGTCGTTGTAGGGGTCGACCAGCAACAGGCCAGTGCGTGCTGCGTCATACCTGAGGTTGAACATTTCGGTACTCCTTTAAGAAGATGTGCGAGTACCCCGCTTCGCGTTTCCCCGGCTATGCATCTCGCTTCTATCGGACGGTTCGGGACCTTTCGCGCGTCCATCTGGATGTGCCAAGGATATAACTATGATAATCATATCGTCAAGCGCGGAGAGAGTTACTCAGCATTCGCGGATTGGTAAGAGTTATGCCCGACGTGACTGTGCGGGCTGGAGAGGGCGCGGGGGAGCCGGGAGACATCCTCCTCGGTGAGCTCTAGCTCTCGACCTAAACTCTAATGATGACCAGACGGCGGTCGCTCTATGCCAGCGTTTAGTCCAGGCGGAATCATGCGAGCTGCGGGTGATCCTCTTGCACCTATCGGTATAGCGTATGCGATTAAATCTTTTGCGATTGACACGGGGAGCATCTTTCTCCATCATGCAACGCAAGCGATTACATCGCATGCGATATAAAGCGCTTGACTCCCTCTTTCACACAGGAATCCATCATGACCAAGATTGATCAAGTCCTCTTTTCGGGCAACTCCAACGCCAGGTTCAATCACGACCCCGATCTCCAGCGCGGCGAGCACGGCGTGCTTGACCTCAAGCTGTCGGCGCTCAACGACGAAGGCCGCGATTTCCTCGCCACCGAGCTGCACCCGCGAGCCGAGCAGTTGTTCTCGGGCGCGTGGTCGGCCTGTTATATCAGCGCGTTTGAGATTGCGGCCTCGCTGAAGAAGGTCACCCTGCCTCCCGATTATTCCGTGGACATCCAGGTCAGTGTCGGAACGGTCGGCAACGGATTTTGCCTGGGCGCCCAGTTCACCGTCCGCGCACCCGGTCTGGCAACGGAAGTCGTAGAGGCGATCGCGAACCGCGCCCACCAGATCTGCCCGTACTCGAAGGCTGTGCACGGCAACATCGAGGTCGCCCTGAACGTCGTCACAGCGTAACTGATACAGCGCATACGATTACATCTCGCACGATTTAAATACGCTTGATACCCTCATAGACACAGGAATCCATCATGGAAAAGATCGAAAAAGTCCTCGCTGCAGGCAATTCCCACGCCACCGTCAACCGCGATCCCAATGTCCAGCCCGGTGAGTTTGGCGCCTACGACCTCAAGCTGACAGCACCCGGCGTCGAAGACGTCGAGTTCATCGGCACCGATCCCCACCCGAGAGCCGAGCAACTGTTTGCCGGCGCCTGGTCGGCCTGCTACACCACGGTGTTCGGGATGGCGGCCCAACTGAAGAAGGTCACGCTGCCGCCTGACTATTCCGTGGACATCAAGGTGAACATTGGTCAGACCGGTAGCGCATGGTTCCTCGGCGCCAATTTCGACATCCGCGTTCCCGGTGTGGAAAAGCAAGTCGTTGAGAAAATCGCGCATCTGGCCCATCAGATCTGCCCGTACTCGAAGTCCGTACACGGCAACATCGAAATCGCCACAAACATCGTCACGCAGTAACCCGACTGGGCACGCGCTTCCCCGCCGGAACACGTGCCCGTCACCAACACATCTTTTTCAGGAATTTTCGTCACGAAGGCCACGCTTGTCGTTGTCTGCTTTCGTGTCGAAAGCGTCTGCGGAAGTAAAAGCTGGCAGGGCACGAGATCACCCTGAATCCAAAACTGGTCTTCGAATCTCCTTAGGAGAAGCACCATGTCCGACCCTTTGCAGTTCGCCATCGACCGCACCAATCCGGGCCGGTGGACGATCACCTTCAGCAATCCACCGATCAACATGTTCGTTCCTTCAACCATTGTCGAATTCGGAGCGTTACTGACCGACCTCGAGGCGGACCCTTCCGTGAAGGTCGTAGTGTTCGAGTCAGCTGATCCCGAGTTTTTCGTCGCCCATCTCGACGTGGCCAAGGCAGCGGAGCGACCGGAGGTTCTAGGCTTTTGGCGCGATTCTGTGTTGCGCCTATCGGCGATGCCAGTCGTGAGCATCGCCAAGATTCGAGGGCGCACCCGCGGCATTGGTAACGAGTTCGTGCTTGCGTGCGACATGCGTTTCGCCAGCCGGCAGAACGCGATCTTCGGCAATCCGGAGGTCGGCGTCGGCTTGGTCCCAGCCGGCGGAGCGCTGGAATGGCTTCCCCGCCTCGTGGGCCGCTCGCGGGCACTCGAGTTTGTCCTCAGCGCCGACGACTTCGACGCCGACATTGCCGAACGCTATGGCTGGGTGAACCGTGCGCTGGACGATGACGACCTCGATGGCTTTGTCGATACGCTTGTCAGACGGCTGGCCTCGTTCGACCGTGAGACGCTCGCTGCGGCGAAAGCTCAGGTCAATCGTTTTGGAATTCCGACGTCTGCCGAACTGCAATCGAGCATTGACCTGTTCTTCCCGGCGCTGGCCTCGCCAGCTGGCCAGGCCCGCCGCGCCAAGCTTCGTGGCCTGGCCTACGGCGTCCCGAGCGACTTTGAGATGAACTTCGGCAGGTATCTGCCTCAGCTAGGGCAGGCAGGCAATGACGACCCGGCGGCGCCTTTCACTGGCGCACCGGAGCGCTGAGCTGCCTCGTGCTATTCGTGCTGCGCCAGTCGAAGCGACGCGCCACAGCGTATTTGCACATCGCGTTCCCTGCACCGCAGACGGCGTCCCGCCATTCGCAATGCCTCGGTGCCGTCTGTTTGTCCCAAGCTTTGCCGGACAGCCCTCGGTATAGAGGCCAGCCGACTCAGCCACGTTGGGCCCGGCGTAACCGCCGCGCCCAAACGAATGGCCTCACTCGTCCAATAAACAGCCGGAGAAAGAATGGCTTTCAAAGAGTATTCAGAGCAACGGCGACGTCGCGGCCCAGGAACAAGACGCGATACGCATCAACGAACTAGCCTATCGCTATATCGACGAGATTTTTTTTGTGAGGCGTTCGCATACGCAAGTTTCCGGAATTTCCGGCTTGAGCGCGACAAGGAGTTCAACTTTCGGATAAGCGAGCATGAGGCGATCGTCCTGGGATTCTTCGAGCACGTATGGGTCGATGGCCAGTTTGGCGGCGGTGGACATTCTGGTTAGACCGACGCGCTGAGAGCGGTCTTGTATTTCAAACAGCCATATTCGCAATCGAGTTCGATCAGGAAGGTCGAATCCGGTATGGGACCGAGGGCGTATGGGACGCAAGGATACAGCGTAATCCGAGGGATCCATGGAGGTCTCGTGATCGCCTGATATCGAATGTAGTTGCTGCAATTCAGGGACCTATTGACGCATTCGCAAGCGACAAGAGGTCCGGGATCCGCCGCACTACCGCCTCAGATTGTTTGGTAGATATTCGTGCCGCAGATAGAGAGCAATCCAGCATCGTGTCCATTTTCGACTGCCCAACATTCAACTGTTCGTCATCACAGCATTCGCACCGAGGAGCCTCGCAATGATCAAGCAGAAAATTTCTTTCGATAACGCGCAGGGTGAATCACTGGCAGGACTCCTTGAGCTTCCTGACGAGCCTGTTGCATATGCGCTGTTCGCGCACTGCTTTACTTGCGGTAAGGACTTGAAGTCGGCGTCGAGGATCGCACGAACTCTGACTGAACAGTCGATTGCTGTACTTCGCTTCGACTTCACAGGGCTTGGTAACAGCGATGGCGACTTCTCCAACAGTAATTTTTCCTCCAACATCAGCGACCTGTTGGCGGCGGCGGATTTCCTTAGAACGGCATATCAAGCGCCAAGCATACTGATTGGACATAGTCTGGGTGGTGCGGCAGTTCTGGCCTCAGCTTCCAAAATACCGGAATCAAAGGCGGTCGTTACGATCGGGGCACCTGGTGACGTAGGTCATATCAAGCATTTGTTCAAAGACAGCATCGAATTAATCGAGGAGCTGGGCACATTGACTGTTCAGCTCGCCGGGCGGAACTTCACGATCAAGCGGCAATTCCTTGAGGACATCGATGAACACCGGTTAGAGGAGAAGGTCGCAAAGCTGGAGAGGGCATTACTTGTCCTCCATTCTCCTCTGGACGACACCGTCACCATTGACCAAGCGCAAAAAATTTTCCTTGCGGCGAGGCATCCAAAGAGTTTCCTATCGTTGGACCGAGCTGACCATCTGTTAAGCGACAGCAAAGATGCAGAGTATGTAGGACGCTGCATCGCAGCATGGGTGTCGCCGTATCTCGACAGCGAACGTAGGTCAGCGAATTGAGGATTTACCGGGAGCGCTCGGCGAATGAGATTTTCGACGAAGTTCGCGCTGAAGCGCGACGTATTGCGGCTTGGTTCTACAAGCGGCCGCTAGTCTGCGTGAGCTCAGATCGTCACGAGTGTCTGATCAAGGCGTAGGATAAAGAAGGGTACTGCAGCGATTGACGGCTCGCGGGACACGTTGTGGCCTCCTGTCGGAGGTGCTTGTCCAATCGAGTATGTGTCAAAGGCCGTCGACGTGCCGGCGACGGGGTACGAGCGACTGACCGCTGCGGGTCGTCAAAAGACGTTCGGCTTACCGAGTGTCGAACGGCCGAGATGGGTCGGGAAGGCTCACTCGTCCTTAACGAGGGCCAACATTCGCCTTACACCGGTTTGCGAATGTCGGCGACGTGACGGGCAACTGCCGCACGTCGTCGGATCGGCGACCGTCAGCTACGCCCGACCTACTTTCCTTAAGACGCCAGCCTGGATGTCCGCACCGCTCGGCTATTGCGTCAGCAGATAATCGAGTTCTTCAGTAAGCGTCGGTCCTTGGGCGCCGAAAGCCGGCGATAGCCTATCCTGCCATACCTCGTTGTTATTCTTTTTCTTTTGTCATCCGCAAATCCTGTGAGTGTGGTCGCCGGTAGTCGCGCAAAAAGATGAACACCTGCCGAAAAAAAATGTACTCGTCCGCGCAGCAAAGTGAAGTGACCCGGCCGAAAAATGGCGTATCTCGTGAGCGGGTCGGCCCTCCACACGCAAATAAATGATTGACCCGAATCGCAAAGGCATGACTGATGGCGCAACATGGATGAGCATGGGCTGCCGTGCTCCGCACGGAAAAATTCAAAGGCCGTATTGAATCCGCGTGCCAGGATGCAGACGCTCGCGCAAATTGAACAAAGACATTTCCGCGCGGCCCCGCAGGAATGGCATCGGACGGACACGTCACATCAACTCCAGCGGTCATTCGACGCAAATTGGCGAGTGACGGATTTCATGTGCTGCCCGTTGTCAACGCAGAGCCTCTGATCATTCGACTGAAGGCCGATGCACTCGTATTGGTCGACGCGCAAATCCCGGTACGTTGCGCGCGCGCGACGGCGCAAAAAAAAGTTTGTTATTCCAGAGAAGTCCTACTCAATCCAGCACATTCCATCACGCCGATTCGAGCCTGTTTCCAGGCATTGACGTGCGCCAGTCCTCTTTGCAAGATGGCATGAAGGCAGTGTGCAGGAGCGAATCATGCCGGTGATGAAAAGCTTTACCCAGGCGCAATGGGACGCCGCAGCGCGCCGTCTCGGTTCTCTGCCGGAAAAGCCCGCGCATGAGCACCGTGTCAACGTCCGGGATGCAATGAAGTCCATGCAGCCTCAAATCATCGATGCGCAGAGAAAGGGCTACACACAGGAAGAAATCGTCGAGCAGATCGCCCAGGACGGTGTAGAGATCAGTGCCAGCACATTGCGATACGCGATGCAGCGTGCTGCCAAAGAAGAAAATGCAGTGCAGGCGGAGCGGCACGTTGCTACGAATACCGCCGTGACATCGTCTCGCGTAAAAAAGGGCAATCAGGCGAAGCCACTACATTCTGGCCATGCGCCCGCCAGATCACAACAGAACGGGGATGGGGGAATCACCAGGCCGGATCGCAAAGAGGTTCAGGGCTTCCTCGGATTTCCGATCAGGCCGGATACCGAAAACCTGTAGAGGTATGAAATGGCAATGGAAAATCCTCCTATCTATATGATCGGTGGCAGCAAGGGTGGCGTTGGCAAGAGTTTCGTCACGCTGGCGCTGGTCGAATATCTCCGGCGCACGGATGTCCACACCGTCCTGGTGGAGACGGACACGTCAAATCCCGATGTCATGAAAGCCGTCCATGACGAAATCGAATGCGCTTCATGTGATCTGGATGAGGCGGGCGGCTGGATCGATTTCGTCAATTTCTGCGATGAGCATCGGGATGCGACAGTCATCGTCAATACGGCGGCGCGCAGTCAGGCCGGCGTTGCCCGGTACGGCGGAACGCTCGCCAGTACGCTGGATGACCTGGCCCGGCGTCTCGTCGTGTTATGGGTCATCAACCGGCAGCGCGACAGTCTCGAACTGCTGCTTGAATTTGGCGAAACATTCCCGCGTGCGCTCACACATGTCGTGCGCAATTGTTACTTCGGCACGCCGGACAAGTTCACGCTGTACCGTGAGTCGAACCTCCGCAAGGCCGTCGAGGCACAGGGCCGGTCGCTGGATTTTCCCGATCTCGCGGATCGCGTCGCGGACGAGTTGCGTAGTCAGCGTACCTCGATCCGCAAGGCGTCGGAGACCATGCATATCGGGCAGCGCGCGGAGCTCTTCCGCTGGCGGGCGCTGTGCGACGCGATGTTCTCAAAGGTCATCGGCGTTGACCGAACGGTTCATGAGCACTAGGCAATCGAGATCGGCCGATCCGCTCACCCGCCTGTTTCATGAAGTCTGCGGCGATGTTCCGGACGAGGCCAGCTTGGCCCGCATGCGCCGGGTGTCGGTCGCGCTGAATCTGCACGACAATGACGCGCTATGGTCGATGATTGCTGTGCTCGAATACTACGCGCGGCTGTATGAAGCTATGCCGCAGCGAGTCCGGTGGGCGGGTGAAGGTAGTCTCGAAGCAGCGCGCCGGGAAACCGGCGGCGCAACCGATGCCCTGATGCAGCAGCATCGCGAAGCGCTTGAGCGGTGCAAGGCGACGATCCAGCTCGCGGAAAACCTGATCCAGGAACACGAGGTCCGCTATCGGGCAGCACTGGCAAGCCTGAATGAGGCCGCGATAACGGGTTTGATCGAGCGCATGTCGAATCAGGTCGCGCGTGTGGCGGGTAACCGGCTGATCGGCGCGGCGGCGGCTTCAGGACGCGAGCAACGCGAGCGCTTGGGCGGCATGCTTGCCGCATTCGAACGGGCGGTGGATACATCGGCGGCGCGGGTGGAGGCGATGGCGACCGGAATGGAAAAACGTTTTGCACGCTCGATTTGTCGCCTGTTGCTGGTGGGCGGTGCCGTTCTCTGTCTGCTAGTGATTGCAGTTGGCGTCGCAGATTGGCAGATGGGATGGCATGTGGCGGGCCCGGACTGTCGCGCGGTGCAATTGCCGCAGGCAGACGGCAGGCCCTGAAAGGCGCTGTCGTCTGCTGTGCCGCGTTTGCGGCTCAGGGGCGGAAGTTACGCGACGCTCGGGTCAGCTTGCGCCACGTTTAGCTTAGCGGCGGTCGGGAAGGGCCACGGCGGCTGTGCGGTGTGGGGACCTGTAGGCGCCTCAGCGTCGCGAGATGTGTTGTTGAATTCCTGATCGTCGTTGCTGGAACTCGATCCGGCGTCCTCGTCGTCGGCTGTCTCCCCGCCGTCTTCTCCAGCTTCGTCCTCGTCCTCGTCATCCTCGCGGGTAGCCCACGAGGGCATCGCCGGAATCTCGCGGTCGGTGAGGATTTCCGGAACCCATGCAACGTTGGCGAGGCGCAGTTCGGCTGCGGCAGCTGCGTCGGCCTTGTTCATCTTTGTGAGATCGGCGGCGACCTTCTGCGATACGGCAGCGGACACGACTTCCGCAATGCGCGCCTTGCTGACGTGATCAAAATACGTGGCGCGGGTCGGCGTCCAGTACCGGGCCATGTCGAGGTTCAGCGCATCTGTGAGCGCGTTGATCGCATGTGGCGTTTCCTCGCCTTCGATGCCGTCGAGCAGCGTGCCGGTGCAGAACGCGAGTAGCTCGAGCAACGTGGTGTCGAGGTCCTGACGGATCAACCACGGGAGCAGGTCGGATCGTTTCGCCGGCAGTTCCGCAATCCATCGCGCGCGTTGGGTTTCGATGGCGTTCCATGCGGGGCTGGTGGGCAGGTCGTCGGCCGCGTGCAGCAGACTGTCGTGATTGTTCGTGCCGGACAGCCTCAGATAATCGCGCGCCGTCGTAAAGGCAAAGTGCCCGGGCAGTGCGTGCGGGATCAGGTGTTGCAGCAGGGCCGCCAGCGCGACGGTGGGCTGCGTGATCAGTTCCGCATGGATGGCTGCGGTGCGGTGCGCGGTCAGCCGCTGGCAGAGCTTCGCGCTGTGGACGGGCTTTACCCTCGGAGCCAGTGATCCCTTTGTGTCAGGGGTTTCGGCTGCCGGTGTACCGGAAACGGTCGCGCCCGCCGCGTCGAGTGCAGCCGTGTTGTCCCGTCGCACGAGGCCGCGCTCGATAGCCAGTTCGCCCTGTGAACCGACGATCACGTACGCGCCAGCCTCAGCCATCTGTGACGCTTCCCAGACCGTGGCGCGGCCTTCGAGCGCCATGATTTCGGTGTTGATCCGCCCGATTTCGTTGTCGAGGCGTTCGGCTTCCTCATAGGCGCTTTCGTCGTCCTCCGAGAGGGCTTCGAGGCTGTCGGCCAGTTCGTCGTGCTGTGCCGTGAGCGCGTCGACTTCGCGCTGCTCCTCGTCGGTGTACGGGCGCTGGCCCGGGTTCAACTTGCCGAAACGGTTCAGTTCCAGCATGTCGCGCTCGATACGGGTTTCGACCCAGCCCCAGCCCTCGGCGCGGACTTCCTCGGCGGCTGCGTCGAGCTTCTGCGCGACGAGGTGTTGAAGCAGATCGGCATCGGCAATGTAGCCCGCGTTTTCCTCGTCACTGAACAGGTCCCGCCGGACATAACCGCCCGCTGCCTCGTAGGCGGCGAGCCCAACGAAGCGCACGAGACGGCTGCGGCTCGCGTCGATCTCCGCGCGCGTGATCGCCTGCCGCACATAGTGCGGCTGACGCTGCCACTCGTTTGCCTCAAACCAGAGGCGTTCCTGGGTGTCGTGGTCGTCCGCCAGGGCGAGCGCGGCAAGCTGGTCGAGTGTGATTGCGTCCTCGCGCAGCAGCGCCAGCAGTTTGGGAGACACATTGGCGAGCTTCATGCGCCGCTTGACCGTGATGGGCGACGCGGAAAAAAGCGCGGCGATGTAATCGACGCTGTGGCCTTCCTCAGCCAGCATCCGGTAGGCACGCAGCACGTCGAAAGGATCGAGTCCCTCGCGTTCACTGTTCTCGATCAGTGAAATGGCGAGCGCTTCGCCCTCGCGAACCACGCGCACGGGCACCGGATAGTCGGCGCTGATGTGCTTCTGCTCGAACAGCAGGTCGAGCGCGGCTTCCCGTCGCTGGCCCGCGCAAACGCCATATTTGCGCTGTTTCCCCCGCGAACCCTTGATCTCATGGACGACGAGGTTTTGAAGCAACCCTTTCGCGCGGATGTTGGCGGCAAGTCCGGGGATACCTGCCAGAGGTTTGGTGCGGGCGTTCAGTGGCGAGTGCCGCAGGCTGGAGTAAGGCACGGTCAGGACCGGCCGCTCGTTGCCGAAATCGGTCTCGGGTGAGGTTGCGGATTCGACGACGTCAACGGAGACGGTGGCTGCTTCAACAGTTTGGGCTTGCATGATGGACTCCATAAACTTGGAAACAAGGTGCCGGGCCAGTGCTGTGTGAATGCGCGGGGACGTGACCCGGAGGGCGTCGTGGCGCAAGGGCTGGCAACGGGGCGGCGTGTGTGCGTCGCCCCCCGGTCGTCAAGACTTCAGTTGACGCATGGCATCCGCGAGCATCCAGAGGGCGCGGTTGAGCTTCACGTTCTGGTCGATGCCGGTGATGGGTCGCGTGGACATCGCGCGGCCCGAGCGCGAGCTGCCATGGATGCCGCCCTTCGTGAGGTTCTCCTGCACGCGATTGAAAACGGTCCAGAGGTCATCGCGGCGATCCTCGAAGCGTCGTGGGGTGAGCAACTGGCCCTCGGTAATGGGCGCGGGCGCTTCGGCGTCGCTCGGGTCATAACGCAATGCGAGTGCGGAACGGGCGAACGCCTGTTGTTCGTCCCGGTCGAGCGTCGCGGCGCGCATGCCTTCCTTCTGCTCGCGGATCAGGTCGAAGCCGTCGAGCACGTCGAATGCGCCATTGATCACGTTCTGGATGACCTTGCCTTTGTGTGGGACGCGGATGTCGGCGATGTTCTCGCCCGCGACCATGCCGTTCTGGCAGACAAACCGGAATATGCCCGCCAGCATCTGGTAACTGCTGGTGCCGTCGTGCGAGTTCAGCAGCACGATTTCGTCGGCTTCCTCGCCGGAGATCTGGTCGGCATAGCGAAGCCGCAGCATGTGTTTTGTGAATTCGCGCTTGCCCTGATCGCGAACACGAGTTTGGCAGATCATGAACGGCTGAAAGCCTTCGTTGCGCAGGCCGCGCAAAACGTCGATGGTGGGAATGTAGGTGTAGCGTTCGGAACGGCTTTCGTGCTTGCCGTCCGCGAAGATGGAGGGAGCAACCCGGCGAATCTGATCGTCTGAGAGGGGCGAGTCAGCGCGAAGCATCGGGGAGCCGTAATGGAAAGAGGAAGCGAGTTGCATGGCAATCTCCACAGTCAAGGTTGAGGACCTGAACCGGGCGAGGGGAGGTGCCTTGCCATTGCGACTAGACACTTCCCGGTGGAACTCGGGGTTGGCGTTGCGGCCGCCTGGCTCCCGGGTTCCCGCCCGTGCGACTTGAGGAGCCGATAGCGGGCGGGCGTCAAGGAAATAGGCGAGGGAGGGGTGCGGGCAACACGGTCCCTCGCCCCTTGATGCGCGCCCGCTATCGGCTACTGTCGCGGGTCAAGGGCGGGAAGCTGGGAGCCGGGTGCAATGCCATGCCGCGGGTTGAGTGGGGATGCAGGTGCGGTCCTATGGTCGCGGTCGCGTAGGCCCTCCTCGCTAAAAAGCGACGCGGTTGACTGCTGTGCCTGAAGTTGATGACCGACAACCGGCGCCATCAGGTGATTTACAAACGTGCGCGGCGGCAGGCCAGGATGCGACTCGAGTGGCCGGATTGATGGCGGTCGTGCGGCCCGCGACTCCACGGCCGCGCGGCCGCCGGCCTCTCATAGCGAAGGGATTGGGAACTTGCCGACACCGCGACGCGGGGCCGGTTTTCGGCCACAGCTGACGGTCGTGTATCAACGGTGGCATGCCTGCTTACGGCTGGTCACCGGTCGTTCGGCGAGGAGCAGCGACGAACGGCCGCCAGAGAGTTCAGCGTATGCGTGCTGTCGTTTAGGTTTATCCAACGCCTGCCCGCACGCACTGTCGTTCACTCACGAGCCCGCGCTTGAGGGCAGGCATCGAATAAACGCACTCGCCCATTCGCTATCGTCGCTGATCGGCCGCAGTCGCACCTCGTGGTCAGTCAGTTCGCCACGGTCCGCTGAGGAGAGCGGAGCATCGCACTCATGCTTCATGCCGCACCGTACCGGCTATCTTGAGTGGCGGACCATGTGCGGTGGTACTCCGAAGCGCTGACGCGAGGACGCGTGCGCTGTCACGCGGGATTGCGTGTGGCAGCGATGCCGTATCATTTCTGCATCAGGTGCATGTGCAGTATCGTTAGCAGCGGAATGCTGGCTGACCGCCTTATTCCTACATGTAGTGCGGTTCGATCAGGCATGCGTAGGCCTGTGGGACAGGGCGAACTTCAAACGCGGGCACGGGCCCCACGTGAACCTGTGGGTAGGGGTCATTGATTTCCGGAGAGATCGCTAATGACCAGGCTTTTTGAAATCAGCCATTGTCAAAAGAATGGGATTCGTGTCACTGGATCCGACCTTCGTTTCGGCGATCTCCAAAATCTCAAACTGCGCATCCTCAAACGCTGCGAGCAAATCTTCCCGGCGATCGCTGGGAGCATCACAGTATTCCTGGAGCGCTTCTGCGCTTACCTCGAAGACTTGATGGCGATCGTCGAAAATTACCCGAAAGGCGACTGTCGCACGCTCCGTCACTCTCGGTTTGAAGCCTTCGTCGATGTACGTAGCCATGGCCATCTTCGCTCTCTTTGCCGAAACATCGTAGCGCGCTGCCTAAGCGCCGTGTTCGTCGCACCACTGGATCTCCCAGCGCTGTGCTGCCTCGAACGCGTCTGCGCCGGAAGGATAGTCCCCGAGGTTACCCGAGTACTTCACCTCGACCGCCTCGCCGCCCGCCGCGGTGCGGCGGTAAATCTTTGCGCGACCGTAGTATCGACCCCCTTCATCAAGCGGCGACGCGTCGATGTGGAACTGCTTGTAGTCGAATTGCATGACCGCCTCCGAAAGAGTGCTCTATTCATCGTCGCGTTGAACAAGCTGCAAGTTCCCATTCGCGTCTCGGCCGAGGCTCACAAGCTTATTTCTGTAGTCACAGGCCGGACAGAGGAAAAAGAATCCCTGGTCATCGACTTCCGGCGCGATCTGATCAAAGTCAAACCGAGCATCGCAGTTTCGGCAGGTCCACATGTCGGCCTCCGTCCGTATCCTGAAGGAATCCTGGCACCATGATACGAGACTACATCGCATCGATGCGGCGCTCCGCGTGGAGACGAGCCTCTTCGATCGCTTGCTCCGGGGTTTCTGCAGCTGCCTCTGGGTTTTTCCAGTAGACGGGCGGCGTGGTCAACGTGTATGCCCAGTTCCACCTTCCGGTTTTTTGTTGGGTCACGTAAACGCTGTAGTTGACTTCCTTGTACGAGAAATTGTGGGCGGCCATGAAGGTCTCTCTCAGGGTATTCGAGAAATCCTAGCATGAGCGACACTAAATCCCTCAGCGAGGCGCTGCCGGACGAAATCAAGCGCGTGACTGAAGTCCTCGGCCATTGCGTCTAACTCGGCCTGGTAGGTACTTTCGGCACGATGATGACCCGTGCTAGGCCTCGATTCTGCGACGCGCGATCGCGAGTGGCGACGTCGTCGCAATGCTGACTGCGTGCGAGAACCTCAAGGGCTACAAGTCATGAAAGACGGCATGGTCAATATCTGCCTGGTCGCCGTGCCCGGCACACCGATTACGGATTAAGATCTCCGGCTCGCGGGAGACGTGGGCTGCACTGTGGCGATTCATCGGCCCTTCTGCTCAGTGCAACCTCGCACGAAACCCTTTGTGGGTCGCTATCGCGGCGGCCTACTACGAAGGTCTGCAGCACGGCGCGTCTCTTGCGCTTGACATGGCAAAGCCAGAAGAATCGGAAACGATCATCCTCAACGGACAGACCTACCGAAAGGTTGCTGTTTGAGCGAGAACGGATCAACAAAGAGGGCGCCCGGACTCCCATTCAAGCCACCTGCAGTTTGGTATCACTTGTCCATTGAACCGGATGAATTGCACCGGATGCGTCGAGTTGGATCGGAATACTTCCATTTCAATGGGACAGCCTGCTTGTTGTATTGGCGGACGTAGCGCATGAGCTTTTTGTCGAGATCTTTTGTGCTGGTGAATACGCCGCGTGTAATGACGTCGCGCTGGATGCGGGCAAACCAGTTCTCGACCTGATTCAGCCATGACGAATACGTGGGGGTGTATGCATCGAGACGTTCGTATGGTCAGCCAGAAAGGTTTGAACGGCGTCGGTTTTGTGGCTGCTGACGTTGTCACAGATCACGTGAATCTCCTTTCTGGCTGGCTGCGCCGATACCACCTCGGTGAGGAACGCGACGAACTGGGCACTGGTATGGCGTGGTGCTGTCTTGCCCAGCACTTCGCCGGTGGCGACATTCAGCGCTGCAAACAGGCTCAAGGTACCGTTGCGTTTGTATTCGAAGCCGTGACTTTCGGCGCGCCCAGGCGAGAGCGGCAACATCCGGTCTTTGCGATCAAGCGCCTGAATGGCCGTTTTCTCATCCACGCAGAACACCGCCGCGTGCAAAGGCGGGTTCAGGTACAGGCCGATCACATCGGCAGCCTTTGCCTCAAAGTCGGGATCGTTCGACACCATGTGGGTATCGAGACGATGCGGCCGAATCTCGTGTTTGCGCCAGATTCGTTGAACCGTCATGAAGGGCACGCCCAGCTGTGCGGCCAACTTGCGGCTGCTCCAGTGCGTCGAGCCATCGGCCGGTTTGCGTCGCAGCGTGTAGTCGAGTACTCTCGCCTCAAGACGCGCCAGGTCGCGCCGCGGCGCACGACCCGGGTGCCGGCCATAGAGGCCTGCCAGACGCTCACTGGCGAAGCGGTTTTGCCACGTGTGATAAAACGCGAATCGCATCGCAATTCGCTCATGATCGCTCCGCGCGATGCCCCTTCATCAAGCAGCAGGATCAACCGCGCTCGCCTTACCTGGCCAACGGCCATCGTTCGGCTGCGCTGCATCGACAACAGTTCTTCCCGCTCAGCTTCACTCAGATTCATTTTGCCCATGCACCATTAGATCGGTGCAATTCATTGGTTCAATGGACTAGGTGCTTCTGATCGGCCTTGTTTCGCTACGGGCATTTTACTGAACATACCGGCCCGGTTGGCTAACGTGGCCTCCAGATGGAGGCCATGTTGCTTGCATCAGCACAACCAGGGGGCGGATGCGTGCGTCAAAGGATGATCGCGTGACAACAAAAGAATAGACATACACCGAAGCCGCGCCAATTACCTCGCGTGTAATTGCGAATGGTCGCTGACTGAGGCACCGTGATCGGAGAGCTCAGAATTAGACCGGGTCGACCGAACCAGTACCATCTGCCGCATATTACATTGAAAGTAATTGTGTCGGTTTCTGGCATCGATAAAACTCAAACTTTCTTTTGGCGATACGACGCTTCATACGGCTGTCAACAATATGAATTCCTGATACACGGAAATATTCTGAATACTACGAAGGACATCATGGATAAAATTAATAGTACTCGTCGAACAGCGCTGCTTGGCGCAGCTCTTACCGCGGCAGCGGCTCTTCCGCTCCCGAGCGTCTTTGCGCAATCCTCCGGCGACAACATCACGTTCGGGAAAACCGCGACACCCGGCTGGTTGCTTGCGTTTTGGAAGGAAATCGACGACAAGACATGGGGCAAGGGCTTCGACTGCTTTGCCGAGCACGCGCAGGGCACTCTGGGTATCGGCCACTGGGAGGGCTGGGAGGCCATCCGCGCCAATCTTCGCGCATTTGTCGACAAGCAGATGACGACGAAGCACGAAGTTGTCGAGTACTGGGTTGTCGGAAGGCTGAAGGCATTCCGCGGCTTTGTGACGATGAAATTCAACGACCCGAGGCTCGGATCGACGCCGCGGGATGTCGGGCATATCGGGCGCGGCGACCCCCAAGGCTGCCAGACGCTTACCAGCCTGAACACGAACAAACGCCTGCACGAGCCCACCGCGCGAATACAGCTGCGTGGAGTATCCCAGCGGTGCGGCGACCAACTGTACCGACCCGTACTGCCCACCTTCGATGACTGTAGAGACGAAAGGCGGGCAGGACGATCAGTCCGACGACCTGCGGCCCCGCATTCAGTCGGTCGAAATCGGGGCTGAGATTCTGAGAGCACTGGCGAGTTTCGGAAGGCTGGTTCCGTTGCGATCTCTGGCGACGAAATGCGGCATGTCGGTTGGAAAGTTCACCGCTACCTGGTGAACCTCACGAAGGCTGGACTGGTCGAGCAGGACTCAGCGAGCGGCTACTACGGGGTCGGCGGGGGTTCGATTGCGATTGTCCTTTCGGGCCTATGGGCGTCCAAAGGTGCGCGTCTTCGTGGATTACGTGCGCGCCAATTTTTGCAAGCACCTGGTCACCGAAACGAATGACCGCAAGCGAAAAAAAGGTTCAGTCGCCCGCTAAAATGGACTGAAGTGGCCTGCCCGCTCGCTCGCTCTTGAAAGCGTTGACGATGAAATCGACAAAAACACCCGTCTTGGCCGAAATGAGCGTCCGTGACGCGTAGTAGAGTGAAATTGCGCCGATATCGGCGTACCAATCCGGCAGCAGCCGAATCAGATCCCCGCGCTCCAGATCGGGCAGCACATCGAACAGTGCGATCAATGACACCCCCAAGCCGAGACGCGCGGCTTCGCGCATCGCGGCGGGATCGTTCACAATGATGGTTTCGGTGAGCGGTCCCGCTATCTCGGTACCGTTCGCAGTCCGGAGCATCCAGTGACGAATTCGCCCCGTGCGCGGCGAGCGCATGACGATGCCGTTGTAGGCAGCGAGCCCTGAAGGATCGGTCGGCGTCGATCGGCCGGACATATAGGCCGGAGAGGCCACGGCAACGCCATGCACCGGGGCCAGCGTGCGCGATACGAGGCCGGGCGCGAGATCGAAGCCACCGCCGATGGCGGCGTCGTAGTTCTCGGCGATCAGATCCACTGGCCGGTTTTCGAAGTGCCACTCCGGACGGATTCGCGGATACTTTGCCAGAAAGGCCGGCAATAAGGGTAGGACGTGCATGATGCCAAATGTCGGTGGCATGCTGACTTTCAGGACACCCGCCGGCTCGCTGCTTTGCGCTGCCGCTTCGGCAATGGCGGCCTGGAGTGCGTCGAGATTGCCGTCGATCGACATCAGGAACCGTTCGCCGGCTTCCGTGAGCGCGAGTTTGCGGGTCGATCGTTGGAAGAGCCGTACTCCGAGGTTGCGTTCGAGCATCGCCACGTTTCGGCTGGCCGCAGCCGCAGTCAATCCGAGCCTGCGCCCAGCTTCCGCAAAGCTACCGCCTTCAGCAGCTCTCACAAATGATTCGAGGTTCGCCAGAGTTTCCATATACAACGCTGATCCTCAACGTTTGCTTGAAGCCAAAACAAGACAATACCCCCTAATCAAGATGCAATAAAGTGGCTAATCTCACTCCCAAGGACCTCAGAGGAGTGAAATTGATGAAAGCTATTGTCTTGACCCGCTTCGGCGAGCCGGAACAAGTCCTTGAACTGAAGACGCTGGCTGACCCCACGCCACCCGGGCCTGGCGAAGTCGTGGTTCGCGTGGCCAAGCGTCAGCTTCATCCCGGCAACCTCGCCATGGTCCGAGGCAAGTTCAATATCCCGCTGCCGGCGGACGGATTCCTGGTTCGGCGGTGATGGTATGGGCATCGTCGAGGCTGCAGGAGAAGGCGTGGATTCTGCCAGTGTGAAGCCGGGCACACGCGTGATCTTCAATCCAAGCCCGGGCGCCTGGGCAGAGCGTCTCAAAGCGCGCGCAGAGCTTGTGACACCCATCCCGGATGATTTGCCCGATGCTATCGCCGCCCAGATGCTCCCTAACGCTGTGATTGCACTCATGCTGTTGCGGGCAGCACAACGCGCAGTGCCGGACGCCGGTCGTGAGATACCGATTCTATTGAACGCGGCTGGCTCTTCGGTAGCACGCTTTCTGACGATTGCGGCCCGCAGCCGCGGGTTGAACGTGATGGGCACGGTTCGAAGCGGTAATGGGGCGAAGATCCTGTCAACTCGGTTCCCGGATTTGCCGGTGATTTCGACGGCCGATCCGGACTGGCTCGGCCAGGTCCGCCATGCCGCGCGAGGGCGTCCGCTTCAGGTCATCATGGATCCGGTGGGCGGAGCGATGGTGAGCGATCTGGTTCCGCTGCTCGGCGATGGCGGAGCCGTGTTGTTTTACGGCGCAATGTCCCCGGACCTCATCACATTTCGGTCTGGCGGGCTGGCGCATCGCGAAATCATGTTCAAGGTGTATCGTCTTCGCGCTGGGTGCAGACCACGTCGGCCGAACAGCGCCGTGAGGATGTGGCGGAGGCCATCGAGATCGGCCGCAGCGCGCCCGAGCATTTCGAGGTGGCGGCCGATTACGATCTGGCCCGGTTCGCCGATGCGATCGAACATATCGAGCGTGCAAATCGCAGCGGGGCAATTCTGCTCAGCTCGGATTCGTAAAGTGGATTTGATGGAATCGACTGGACTCGCCCAGCTGCGCGTTGACTATCGCCGGCGCCATGAAGTCCGGCGTGGCGAGCACCGAATCGGTGTCGCCTTTGCCGTTGATCTCTGCGTCCAGCCGCTCGAACGAGCGGTTCTCTGCATTGCGCTTGCTCGCCGGCCACTCACTCTCTGCGCCGTGTTCCTGCTTCCAGCGCTGCAATGCGCGGCGCAGAAAGCGTAGATTGTTCGGCGAAGGCGTGCGGATATAGGCATCCACCAGGATGTCCAAAGCCTTCAGGTTAGCGCTGCGCACGTGCATTGCGCGGGAGTTGGTGCGCAGCCATTGATCAAACGTGAACTTCAGGCGAGGCAAACCGTTGTGATCGGCGGCCATGGTTCGCGTCTCGGAGGTTCTTACACAGCGGGCTCCGCGCTGATGCCCCTCAGGTAATGCGCGAAGCGGCAGCAGGCGAAGGTTGACGACGGACGCGCCGAGACGGTCGAGTTGGCGGTGGCCGCCGGATCGTCGTACTCCTCCGGCTTGACGACCGACTGCGCACCGATCGAAGCGGCCACATCGGAGTTCTTCCAATGCACGAGCGGTATGAGGCCCACCGTGCGCGCGACAAATTTCTGAATGCTCCGCTGTGCTGGTTTCTATGCGACGTACTGCGCGCCATGTCACACCCAGCAGGGATGCGGCACTGCGAAGTGCAACCGGGTTACGCGCCAACACGGGTCCGATATGGACGTGCGGCACGTGGCAACTGCTGTACACGCATATAGAACAAGGGGGGCGCGATCTATTCCATGTCCGCGCGATTGTCCCGTAAGTGTTTTGATGCGAGGTCGAACGGCCGCCGAGAATCGTTGGTTTAGCGAAGCGGAATGGGCGTGCGGACCCATGCAAGGGCGCTCGCGATATGCGCCGTTGAGGACGACCACGTGCAATCGTGCGCCGGTCCCATCATTGAAGCCGGTTTCGGCGACCGCAGTGCTACATGAAGCGAGTGTGGGGAGCGAGGGTCATCCGGTCCATAACGCTCGAGATGCGACTGTTCTCTCCAGAGTAGTTGAGACTCAGGCTGAATGTCGAAACTGACACGTGCATAAGGGGGCAGACCTCGACGGATTCATATTTCGCGAGTGTTTCCCGTTTGAATAGAAGGTAGCCGGACTAATACCCCATGTCGGTGTCGATGAAGTGTTGCTGGATCAATTGCGCCGTTACGTTGAACAGGCCGTGGCTGCCGACGTTGATGCCAAGCTCAATATATGGACAGACATGCCGCATGGATTCGTCGGCGGCGCGGATCAATTACACGCTGCATCATTGACCTCGAAAGGCATTGGTGCGTTCATTGAGGGGAGACGCAAGGAGAATGAAATGAGAATTGCCGCTCAAATTGCGCATGGTGCTCGCTTTCTCGCCCGAATTCGCACGCTTCGCCGGCCTAAATCTTTCCGCCGGGTCGGCCGCGATCGCCGCCATCTGCGAAGTTTTTCCGAACGTTGCACAATACAGGCGTCGCCGCTCGGCCCGACGCGGTCAGTTTTTCGTCGGCATGCTCGAGCGTCATTCATCCGTTATCAGCCAGTCAATCATGTCAACAGCAGAGGATGAGAGTCTGCCCGGTCTGCTGCCGGGAATGCTGCCGCGATTGTGGGCGTTCTCACTGCGCCTGAGCGGCAACCAGCATGACGCCGAGGACCTTCTACAGCGCGCCTGTGTTCGAGCCCTGGAGCGCGCCCATCAGTTGCAGCCAGGCACGTCAGCGCTTAGCTGGATGTTTTCCATCGTCCACTCTACCTGGATCAACGAACTGAGGTCGCGTAACGTGCGCAAGCGCTCGAGCATGGAGTGGGATGACGAGTTTCTGCAGACAGTCGCCGATCCCGGCGCGCGCACGCCGGAGGAGAACATGCTGCACGGCGAGATCATCGCGGCTGTCGAGCGACTGCCCGAGGCGCAACGAACAGTGATGCTGCTCGTTGCCGTCGAGGGCATGAGCTATGCCGAGGCTGCCGAGACCCTCGGTGTGCCGATAGGCACGATCATGAGCCGGCTGTCGCGCGCACGGCAGACTATTGGCGCGCGATTCGGCAGCCGCGAGGCTTCGACGGCGAGGTCATCCCACAGCGAGCAGGCTGACGATGATCGATGACGCCACCCTGTTAGCCTACGTCGACGGAGCATTGGCGCCGGACGAGTGTGCGCATGTCGAGCGTGCGATCCGCGCATCGGACGACCTGTCGTTGCACCTGTCGACCCTGCGAGCGTCGCAATTGCCGTACGCAGAAGCGTTCGGCAGGCAGGCGTTGCCGCCGCTGCCGGATATTTTGCGCAGCAACGTCGACGAACTGATACACCAGCATCTGGCGGGTGCACGCGCTCCGCAAGCGGCCGATGACGCCACTGCAGTCGCTGCGATTGACCTCCCCGGCGGCGGTCAGTCAGGCGAGTCATGGTTTCCGTCCGGCGCCCACTTCCGTCGACTGAAGCCGCACATCTCGGTGCCGTGGCTCGCGGTCGCTTTCGTCGCGGGCGTCATCTGCTGCGGCTTCGCGTTCCGTCTGTTGCCTCAATTGACGGGCGGCACAGCACTCATCACTGTGTCGAACGATTCGCGCGTGACGCCGTGGATCGCCGTGGCCGCGGGCTACCAGCAGCTTTACACACGCGATACGGTCGCCTCCCTACGGCCCGACCCCCGCGCGACCGCCGCAACCATCGCCGAGATTCGCCGGGACGACGGCCTGGCCATGCAGATCCCCGATCTGCGCGGTCAGGGGCTCTCGTTCAAGCGCGTGCAGCGCCTGAATTTTCGGGGCAAGCCGCTCGTGCAGATCGTCTACCTGCCGGAGCACGGCGCCCCCGTCGCGCTGTGCGTGCTGAAAGAGGCAAAAGCCGATGCTGCGCCCGCGAGCGATCGTGTCGAAGGGATGGACGTCGTGAAGTGGCGGCGTGGCCAACTCGGCTATGCGCTGATTGGCGAGCACGGTGGCCTCAATCTCGAAGCGCTGGGCAAACAACTCTATGACGGCCAGGTGTTGACCACCATCGGCAGCAACGACGCGCATGAAGCCGCCAGCCTGGTCTGATCGGCGGCGCGGCCGCGGTTTGGCGCTGCGCTGGCTCGCGGTGTTCGCGGCGCCCGCGCTGCTCGCCGCGCTGTTCGCCTGGTGCGCGGGGTGGCTCGCGCCGGGCTTGACCGCGCAGCGCATCGTTGATGCATTGGAGGCGACGTCAACGCCGCATCCGGGCTTCCGGCGCAATCATGCGAAAGGCATTTGCGTCACCGGACACTTCGACAGCAACGGCGCAGGCGCACAGCTTTCGCGCGCGAGCGTATTCGACCCGGGCAGCTACGCCATCGTCGGGCGCCTGTCGATACCGGGCAGCAATCCACAAGAGGAGGACAGCGATGGCATGGTGCGTAGCTTCGCGCTGGTCATTGCGCTGCCGCACGGCGAACAGTGGCGCCTCGCGATGAATTCGGCGCCGATCTTCGCGGTACGCACACCCCAGGCGCTATTCGACCAGTTGCGCGCAGAAGCGTCGGATCCACGAACCGGTCATGCCAATCCCGCAAAAATGCAGGCGTTTCTTGATGGCCATCCGGAGACTCGCGCGTTTATAGAGTGGCTCCGTTCGCACCCGCCATCGTCGCGCTTCGGCAACTCAACCTACTACGGTATCAGTTCGTTCCAGACCACCGATGCGCATGGCGTGAAGCGTTTCGTCCGCTGGGACGTTGTACCGGACAGCCCCTGGCGTCCTGTCCAAGCACGCGCCGAAATAGATCGCGATTTCCTGTCGCACGATCTGGTGACGCAACTCGCGAAGGAGCCGTTGCGTTGGCATCTGGTGCTGAGCGTTGCGATGCCCGGCGATCCGATCGACGATTCGACGCAACAATGGAGAGACTCGCCGCAACGCGAGCGGATCGACGCGGGTACGGTCGTGATCGATCGCGCGCAAACCCAGATCGATGGGCCATGTCGCGACATCACGTTCGATCCGACCATTCTGCCCAACGGCATCGCGCCATCCGCCGACCCGTTGCTCGCGGCACGTTCGTCGGCATATGGCGTCTCGTTCGACCGCCGAACGAAAGAAGATGCTGCCGCCGGAGGCACTCGCCACTGAGTGCGGCCTGGGAAGAACGTGCAACCGCGACTATCATAGAGGTTTGACGACGAACGAGCGGTGGTCGTCCTGCCTCGCGCAGACGGCTGCGGACGAAACCCGGTCACGCTCGCTTTCCTTTCAGCCTGGTGACCTATGAGACCCGACGACAGCAGATTGCTCGCGTATGTCGATGGCGAGCTCGGCCCGACCGAGGCGGCATCGATCGAGAAGGAACTCGCCGATTCTCCTGAGTTGCGAGAGAGCGTCAAATTGCTGCGCGCGTCGCAACTCCCTTATCGCGAGGCGTTCGCCACGCAGAAGCTGCCGCCCTTGCCGGTCGAATTGCAACACCAGATCGACGCGATGGCAAACGCCGCGCGGCTCGCGCAATCGAATCACGCTGCAAGCCCGCTGGTACCGGCACGAAGACCGCAGGCACGTCTGTGGCTCGCCGCGGCATTTGTCGCCGGAGCATTTTTCGCGGGCCTCGCGCTGCGGTTCGGCCCCGCATGGCTGGGGATGCCGGGCGGTGGGGGCGGGGGCAGCACGGCCGTAGCATCGGCCGAGGTGTCGCCTTGGATTCGCGCGGCGGTGGACTATCAACGGCTCTTTACGCGTGATACCGTCGCAGACGTCACGCCCGACCTGGAGGCTTCCGCGAAAACCGTCGCGGCGATCCGGCAGGTCGACGGCGTTGCGTTGCGCGTGCCCGATCTGCAAGCGGCGGGGCTGTCGTTCAAGGCAGTCTCGCGCCTGCGGTTCAATGACAAGCCGCTGGTCCAGATTGTCTATCTGCCCGCCCAGGGAGCGCCCGTCGCTCTGTGCGTGATGAAAGACGCGCGACCGGACAAGGCGATTGCGCAACAGCAGGTGAGCGGCATGACCGTCGTATCGTGGCGGCAAAACGATCTCGCCTTTGCGCTGATCGGCAAACCGGACTCTGTCGATCTTCAGTCCATCGCGCAACAGATCACGAACAGCAGCGTGGACGCACTGATCTGATTGGCTTGCGCGCAAGCAGCTTGCCGCCACGTTCGAAGAATCTGATGTGGGAGAGACGCGCTCGCGAAGCACCGCTATTGGCGAGGCGGCATAGTATCTTTCCCGGCTACCCGCGGGTCAAGGCGGCGGATCGTCGAGGGCGCGCAAAAAGGCCGCTCGGTCCGTCTGCGCCGGCAGCGCATCGGCCAATCGCGCGCGGAAGGTCGCCGTGTCCGCGCCACGCGCGGCTTGCTCGGCAATGATGTGCGCAATCGGGCCGACGTGCGATGCGAGCCGCCGTGCAGCGACTTCGACCTGCCGAGGATCGAGCGGCGTGCATGCTGCGGATGCTTTCACCGCAGGCATTGTGCCGCGCATCGAGCCATCGCCCAAAGCGATCACGTGCTGCTCGATCAGCGCATCGAACTCGCGACGCGCCGAGTCGTTGGGAAAATGGCGGGCCAGTTGCGCCGCCAGTTGTGCGGCCACGGTGCGCGAGTCGCTCGCCCGCGATGCGGCGCGCCGCACGATCAGCGATGCAACCGGTCCGACATGGCTCGCGAGGCGCTGCTCCACTTCAGCGAGAAACGCTGGCGGCCAACCAGCCACGGCACTCGCCGCGGGCGCCGCGAGCGCCTCACGTGCCGGCCCTCTACGCACGACGGTACGGTCGGAGTCGAGACGGGCCATCAAGGTGTCTTGCAACGTCAGCAAAGCGTTGCGCCAGCTTTGCGCGGACGCGTACCGGTCCTCAGGCCGCTTGGCCATGGCCTTCAGCACCATGGCATCGAGTTCGACGGGCAGCCACGCGGCATGCGTCGACGGAGCGGGCGGCATCTCGTTCATCACCTGATGCATGACGGCGGCCGGTGCGCCGCTGAACGGGCAAACTCCGCTCAGCATCTCGTACAGCACGACGCCGGCGGAAAACAGATCGCTGCGGGCATCGATCTCGCCGCCCGCATACTGTTCCGGTGACATATAGCTTGGCGTGCCGATCATCATGCCGGTCTGCGTCAGACGTCCCGTATCGAGCTGCGCGATGCCGAAGTCCGTCACCTTGCATTCGCCGCGTGAAGCGATCAGCAGGTTCGCGGGCTTGATGTCACGATGGATCACTCCAAGTTCGTGCGCGTACGCTAGCGCATCGAGCAATTGCGCGAACCACGTGAGCGCATCCATCAACGGTATCGTGCCGCCGTTGCGGGCATGCTGCGCGAGTCGTTGCGCGAGATTTGCGCCGCGCACATATTCGAGCGCGATGAAAGCAATGCCTTGCGCCTCTCCATAGTCGAATACGCCGACAACGTGAGGATGCACGAGTCGTCCTGCCGCGCGCGCCTCGTTGAGAAAGCGGACGGTCAGCTCCGTGCCGGTTGGCTCCGCCGCGCCTTGTCCGTCGTTGAGCAGCGTGGCGTGGATCGTTTTGAGCGCCACCTGGCGCTGGATATGCGGATCGGTCGCAAGATAGACCGTGCCCATGGCGCCGCGTCCGAGCACGCGCTCGATCCGGTACCGGCCGATCTGTGCGGGTGTCGTGGCGGGAGGCGAAGTCATGGCGTCGTTCACGATGGGCGGCCCGCTCACTCCTGGCGCTCCTCGAGAATGTCGAACGCGGTGACGAGGCTCGTTCGCATCCGTCCAAACGACACCGCGAGCGACGCTATTTCGTCACTGCCTCCTGCCGGCAATTCGACGTCGCTGAGCCTGCCGAGACTCACTTCGCCCGCGGCGCGCGACAACATCTGCAAACGCCGCGTGACGAGAAAATGCACCATTGCGTTCAGCACCACGAGCACCACCGCGAACACCGCGGTTAGCGAGAGCATCAGACTGCGCCATACGGCGTGGCCGCGCGCAATCGATTCCGACATTGGCACCGACACGAACTCCGCGCCGATCACGTCATTCATGGGCCAGCCGAAACCGTTGGCCGGTCCGTACTTGTCGAGCATCGTGCTCGGCGCGGCGGACGGCGTGCTGTGGCATTTCATGCAAGTGGTGTCGGTAATGCGGCTCGGATGCGCGAGAAACATCAACTGGTCACCGCCCGGCGTGCGGCGCTCCCCGGTCGCCTCCTTCAATTCCGGATGATCGTGCAGATGTGCGATGACTTCGTTTTCCCAGTCGGTTGGCCGGTCGCGCGGGTTGGTGGGATTGAGCATCGTCGACTTGTACGAGAAGTTCGGAAACGCACTCTGTAATGAGTTCAGCATTTCGATCGCCGAATACGCCGGCACGGACTCCGGCACAAACGAATACCTGATCTGCGTCGCGAGCAGGGGCGTGATGTGCTGGGCCGTGTAGTTCTGCATCGCGGCGGCGGCGCTGAGCAGCACGTCCGCATCGTGACGCGTTTCGTTGAGCGCCTGCTGTTGCAGCACCCGATCCGCGACGACTCCGATGGCCGTCAGGCCGATCGCGAAGACCGCGATGAACACGAGATTGAACTTGATAGCGAGCGAGAGCTTCATGGGCGTACCGAACCGGATGAGTAGCTGGAATGGCTGACGGGTACAAGAACAGCCGCGTCGCCGGATTATTCCCGCTTTCCGACGTACACCGCGGTCTAGCGCATCCCAGATAGTGACGACAGTGGGGCAACGCACGCGAAACACAGCTGCGACCAGCAACACGCACGGAATATCGAGCCGGGCTCGGCTGTTCTGGTGTGTGCAGACGACGGCGAGCGTGATCCGAAGCCCATGCGCAATCCGCACGAAGGATATGGAATAGATCGCGAAGCTGCGCTGTTATGAATGCGTAAATGACGCGCCGCCAACCCGCCGAGTCTATCGAAGGCGCCTCGCGCATCGGCGATCCCTTGTAACTGTACGGACACCTGAGGAAGCGAAGCATGGCTACGAAGCAGAGCAGTCAGAAATTTATTGGACGATATCGGGCTCCACGCGTACAGATCGAGTACGACGTTGAGTTGTACGGTGCGCAGAAGAAGGTGCAGATACCGTTCGTGATGGGCGTGCTGTCAGACCTGTCGGGCGCCAATTCCGCCGATCTTCCGCCGATCGAAGCGCGCAAGGCGCTGGAAGTGGACGTCGATAACTTCGACAGCCGCATGCAGTCGATCAAACCGCGCGTGAATTTCAGCGTGCCCAATACGCTCACAGGCGAGGGCCAGCTCGGCGTCGATATCAGCTTCGAAAGCATGGACGATTTTTCGCCCGCCGAAGTGGTGCGCAAGGTGGACGCGCTCGCGAAACTGCTGGAGGCGCGCACACAGCTCGCCAACCTGGGCACTTACCTGGACGGCAAGGCGGGCGCGGAAAAGCTGATCGCGCAGGCGATCAAGGACCCCGCACTGCTGCAATCGCTCGGCGCGGCGCCGAAACCCGCAGATGCCGATACCAACGCCGCAGCCGCCACCGAAGCCGGACAGGAGTGAGCGTAATCATGGAGATCCAGAAGCAGATCGAGCAGGATGTTGGAGGCGCGGTGAGCCAAGCCAGCGATTTCGCCGCGCTGCTCAGCAAGGAGTTCAAGCCAAAGAACGAGCGCGCGAGGGAAGAAGTCGAATCAGCGGTACGCACCCTGGCCGCACAGGTTCTGCAAGACTCGCACATCGTTTCGGACGATTTGATGCAGACGATCAACGCGTACGTTGCCGAGATCGACCGCAAGCTCAGTGAGCAGTTGAACGCCATCATGCACCACGCGGATTTCCAGAAGCTGGAAGGTTCTTGGCGCGGGCTGCATCACCTCGTCACCAACACCGAGACGGACCCGATGCTGAAGATCCGTGTGGTGAACGTTTCGAAAAGGGAACTGGGGAAGAACCTGAAGCGCTTCAAGGGCGTTGCGTGGGACCAGAGTCCCGTGTTCAAGCGCATCTATGAAGAGGAATATGGCCAGCTCGGCGGCGAGCCGTATGGTTGCCTCGTCGGCGACTACTATTTCGACCACAGTCCTCAGGATGTCGAGATGCTGCGCGGCATTTCGCAGATCGCGGCCGCCGCGCATGCGCCCTTCATCTCGGCGGCGGATTCGACGTTGCTGGGCATGGAAAGCTGGACCGAACTCTCGGGCAAGCGCGATCTCTCGATGATCTTCACGACGCCGGATTACGCTGGCTGGCGTTCGCTGAGAGAAATGGACGATGCGCGCTATCTCGCGCTGACGATGCCACGCACGCTCGCGCGCCTTCCATACGGCGCGAAGACCGACCCGGTCGAAGCGTTCGACTTCGAGGAAGACACGGCAGGCGCGGATTCGTCGAAGTACACGTGGCAAAACGCGGCATTTTCGATGGCGGTCAACATCAACCGTTCATTCAAGTACTACGGCTGGTGCACGCGCATTCGCGGCGTGGAGTCGGGCGGAGCGGTCGACAGTCTGCCGGTGCATACCTTCCCGAGCGACGACGGCGGCATCGACATGAAGTGTCCGACTGAAATCGCGATCACCGACCGCCGTTCGGCGGAACTCGACAAGATGGGGCTGATGCCGCTCGTGCATCGCAAGAATTCGGACATCGCGGCTTTCATCGGCGCGCAATCGGTCGCGAAGCCGGAAGAGTACGACGATCCTGCGGCCACGGCGAATTCGAATCTGTCGGCGCGCTTGCCCTATATGTTCGCGTGCTGCCGCTTCGCGCACTACCTGAAGTGCATCGTGCGCGACAAGATCGGCTCGTTCAGCACGCGCGAACAGATGGAAAGCTGGCTGTCGAACTGGGTCATGAATTACGTCGACGGTGATCCGGTGAATTCGAGCGAAGAAAGCAAGGCACGCAAGCCGTTGGCTGCCGCGCAGGTCGTCGTCGAAGAAGTCGAAGGCAATCCCGGCTACTACACGTCGAAGTTTTTCCTCAAACCGCATTACCAGCTCGAAGGACTGACCGTATCGCTGCGCCTCGTGTCGCGTCTGCCGTCCGCACAGGCGGCTTGAGGCGTCTGCCGCATCCTGGCTTGCAAGCAGGCTCCGGATGCGGGAGCGTTGCGGTACTGATCGTTCGCCGCTACGGCGAAAACATTATTTTGGCTCACTCATAGAGGTCACTATGGCATTCGACATGCACCTGAAATTCGGTTCTGGAACGGTCACGATCCAGGGTGCTTCCAACCATTCGAAGCACAAGAACCAGGTTCCGATCATCGCGTGGTCGTGGGGAGCCAGCAACACCGGCAACCTGCACACCGGCGCGGGGTATGCGGCGGGAGGCAAAGCGAACATTCAGGACATCACCGTCACGAAGTACATCGACAGTTGCTCGAACGCACTCCTGAACGCTTGCTGCACGGGTGCGCGCGTCGACGACGCGTATCTGTACGTCACCAACGCAACCGGCCAGCAGACCGATTTCCTCACCATCGAGATGAGCGAGGGCGTACTGATCACGTCGGTATCGACGGGCGGCAGCGGCGGCGACGAGCGGCTCACCGAGAGCGTCACGTTGCACTTCGGCAAGTTCAAGTATTCGTTCCAGCCGCAGGACGACGAAGGCAAGGCCAATGGCGGCACAAAGGACTTCACCTTCGATATCCAGCAGGTCGCCAAGCAGTAAGCAGGCCGCGGCGCCGGGCCGTTTGCCCGTGCCCGGCTTTCCTGCAGTCGAGAAACCTCGGAAAGGGAGCGCACGTCATGGCAGAACTGCTGCCCCAGGAGCGTCTGCAGCCGTCGCTGCTCGACCGTCTGTCCGATCTCGATCCCGCGCAGCGCGAGGAGAGTCGCGAGCAGCGCATCATTACCGCTGCGCGTTTGCGCGAATACGTGACGCGCGACATCGCCTGGCTGCTCAACTGCACGCGGCAATGGAGCGGCGAAGAGCTGGCCGGATTCCCCCACGTGCGCCGTTCGGTGCTGAACTTTGGAATTCCCGATCTTGCCGGCGCAGCGCTTTCGGGTATCGACGTCGCCGCGTTGCAGAACCGCATCCGCTCGGCGCTGCTCGACTTCGAGCCACGCCTGATTGGCAGCACTGTTCAGGTCAGCGTCGAGATCGATGACACCCGCATGGACAGCCGTTCTCTGCGGTTTGTGGTCGAAGCCGACATGTGGGCCCAGCCGATGCCACTCGCCCTTTATCTGCGCACTGACTTCGATCTCGAAACCGGCGAGTTTCAGGTCTCGCAACACTTGCGTTGAACGTCATGGATCCACGACTCCTGCCTTACTACAATCGCGAGCTGCAACACGTCCGGGAAATGGGCGCGGAGTTTGCGAGCGAGTATCCGAAGATCGCCGGCCGCCTCGGCATGGACGGCCTCGATTGCGCGGACCCCTATGTCGAGCGTCTACTCGAAGGCTTCGCGTTCCTCGCGGCGCGCGTGCAACTGAAGCTCGATGCGCAGTATCCGGTGTTCACGCAGCATCTTCTCGAAATGATCTACCCGCATTACCTGACGCCGGTTCCATCGATGACGGTCGTGCAGCTGCATCCTGATCAGGCGGAGGACCTGCCCGCGGCCGGACACCTGGTCGCGCGGCACACGGTCTTGCGCAGTCTCACCGGCTTCGGCGAGCCTACCACATGCGAATACCGCACCGCGCAGGACGTGACCCTGTGGCCGCTGGCCATGGCGGAGGCGAGCTACTTCGACACGCCCGCGGCGCTTGCCGCCGCGGAGCTCGTGCCGCCGGCGCAAGCGAGCCAGGTACGCGCGGGTCTGCGCCTGAAGTTCAGAACGCTGTCCGGTGTGGCGGTGAACACGCTCGCGCTCGACAGTCTGCCGGTCTTTCTCGCCGGCGCCGGCGAGCTGCCGCGTTTGCTGTACGAGCAGCTGATCGCGAACCGTACCGGCTATACGGTGCGCACGGCGGCGCACGATGGGCACACCGTCGAGATGCACCATGACGCGTCAGCGCTGCGCGCCAAGGGCTTCGACGAACACGATGCGATGCTGCCCTACGGCGGCCGCTCGTTCAGCGGCTACCGGCTGTTGCAGGAATACTTCGCCTGTCCGGAGCGCTTCCTGTTTGCGGAGTTCACCGGCTTGCGAGCGGCGCTCGCGCGTTCGCGGAGCAATGAGTTCGAGATCGTGGTGTGGCTCGACCGCAGTGCGGCGCGATTGCGCCAGGCGATCGATGCGGCCAGCTTTCGGCTGTTTTGCACGCCGGCTGTCAACCTGTTCGAGCTACGCTCCGACCGCATTCATCTGCTGCAGGGCGCAACCGAATATCATGTGCTCGGCGACCGCACCCGGCCGATGGATTTTGAAGTGCATAGCGTACTGGAAGTGCAGGGCTACGGGGACCGCCAGGAGCCGGAGCAAAGCTTCCTGCCGTTCTACGACAGCACCGCGCGCAGCTGGCACAGTCCGCATGCGGCGTTCTATACGTTGCGCCGCGAGCCGCGCCTGCTGTCCCGTCGCCAGAAGCAGCGCGGCGCGCGTTCCAGCTACGTCGGCAGCGAGACGTTTATCGCACTCGTGGATGCCGACGACGCGCCCTATGCGACCACACTGCGCCAGCTAGGGCTGCGGCTCTTGTGCACGAACCGTGATTTACCTCTGCATATGCCGGTGGGCAAGTCGCACACCGATTTCACGCTCGACACCGACGCGCCCGTTTCGTCGATTCGGTGCGTAGCCGGACCGACCCGGCCTCGCGCGCCGGTGGCGAATGGCGAATCCGCGTGGCGCCTGATCAGTCATTTGCAGTTGAATTACCTGTCACTGCTCGACGAAGAGGGAGAAACGGGAGCTGCGGCGCTGCGCGAGATGCTCAGCCTGTATCACGACCCGTTCGACACCGCGACACGGCGGCAGATCGAAGGTATCAAGCATGTCGCCGCGAAGCCGGTCACACGACGCGTGCCGGTGGCTGGACCGGTCACATACGGACGCGGGCTGGAGATTACGCTGACCTGCGACGACGCTGCGTTCGAAGGCAGCGGTGCATTCCTGTTCGCATCGGTGATGCAGCATTTCTTTGCACGCTACGTTTCGCTGAATTCGTTCGCCGAAACGGTGTTGCGCACGCTCGAACGAAATGAGGTGGCCCGATGGCCCGCGAAACCCGGCAAGCGCCCGATCCTGTAACGCTCGCAGCGGCGTTGCATACGAGCCCCCGGGATTTCGAGTTTTTCGAGGCGATGCGCCGCCTCGAATGCGAGTATCCCGAACGGCCGCGGTTCGGTCATTCGACCCGGCCGGCCGAGGATCCCGTGCGTCTCGCGCATGCCGCGACGCTGGAGTTTCCATCGCGCAGCATCGCGCGTTTCGAGCCGGAACAAAACGGCCGGTCGGCGCGCGTGGTCGGGCTGTTTCTTGGCTTGTTCGGGCCGAACGGACCGTTGCCGTTGCATCTCACGGAATACGCGATCGAGCGCGAGCAGAACGCGCGAGACCCAACGCTGGTTGCGTTCGCCGACGTGTTTCATCACCGGATGCTGAGCCTTTTCTATCGCGCGTGGGCCGATGCGCAGCCCACTGTGCAGCTGGACCGCCCGCAAGACGACCGGTTTCGCACGTGGATCGGCGCGCTGATCGGCATCGCTACGCCGCATCTCGACGGGCGCGATGCGCTGCCGGATCAGTACAAGCGTTTCTTCGCCGGGCGGCTCGTGCCGCAGGCGCGCAATGCCGAAGGGCTCAAATGTTTCCTCGAGCATTACTTCGGGGTGCGGATGGGCGTGATCGAGTTCGTCGCCGGGTGGATGAAGTTGCCGCGCGACGCACATTTGCACATGGGAAAGAGCATGGCGGCAATGGGCCGCGATGCATTGCTCGGTGCACACGTGCATGGCGCGCAGCAGCGCTTCCGGCTGCGTGTCGGGCCGCTGACCCTCAACGAGTTCAATCGCTTCCTTCCGGGTGGCGACACGCTCGCGCAACTGGTGGCGGCGGTCAAGCTGTACGTGGGCGACGAGCAGGGCTGGGACGTGCAACTCGTGCTGAAGAAAGAGGAAGTTCCGCTGACGCATCTGGGGCGAGCCTGCAGGATGGGCTTCAACACCTGGATGGGCCGCTATCCGAAACCGGGCGATGCGGACGAGGTCGTGTTCAGTCCGGTCGAATGAAGGCCTTCGTGCGTGGACTCGCGCATTGTTCAACTGAACCGGCGGCGGCCTTGCGGCCGCCTCACGGTCACACAGGATCGAAATCATGGCAGACATCAGTCGCGGCGCCTTGTTCGGCAAGCTCAATGCGCTGGCCTACAGGGGCATCGAAAGCGCTACCGTGTTTTGCAGGCTGCGCGGCAACCCATACGTCGAACTGGTGCACTGGATTCATCAGATCCTGCAGTTGCAGGATTCGGATCTGCATCGCATCGTGGGGCATTTTGGCCTCGATGCTTCGCATCTCGCGCGAGACGTCACGGCCGCCCTCGATCGTTTGCCGCGTGGCAGTACCAGCATCTCCGATCTGTCCGCCGAAGTGGAAGAAGCAGTCGAACGTGGCTGGGTATTCGCCACGCTGCTGTTCGGCGAGAGCCAGGTGCGCACCGGTTATCTGATCGTCGGCTTGTTGCGCACGCGGCATTTGCGCCGCGCATTGCTGGAGGTGTCGGGAGAATTCGCCGCGCTTCGGGTCGAGAGCCTCGTCGACGATTTCGCGCGGATCGTCGAAGGCTCGCCCGAAAACGGTCAGCACGCCACGGACGGATTTCAAGCGAGCGCGGACATACCAGCCGAAAGTGGCGCCGCGATCGCGCCTGCCCAGTTGGGCAAGCAGCAGGCGCTGCGGCAATTCACGGTCGATCTGACCGCGCAGGCACGCGACGGCAAGATCGATCCCGTGGTTGGCCGCGACGGCGAGATTCGCCAACTGGTCGACGTGCTGATGCGCCGGCGCCAGAACAACCCGATGCTTGTCGGCGAGGCGGGTGTCGGCAAGACAGCCGTGATCGAAGGATTCGCACTTCGCATCGCGCATGGCGACGTGCCGCCGCCGTTGCAGAACGTGCAGGTGCGCACGCTCGATATCGGCCTGCTGCAAGCCGGCGCGAGCATGAAGGGCGAATTCGAGAACCGTCTGCGCCAGGTGATCGACGAAGTGCAGTCGTCGCCGAAGCCGATCATCCTTTTCATCGATGAAGCGCACACGCTGGTCGGCGCAGGCGGCGCGACGGGCACCGGCGACGGGGCGAACCTGCTCAAGCCCGCGCTTGCGCGCGGCAATCTGCGCACGATCGGCGCGACCACGTGGGCCGAATATCGAAAGCACATCGAAAAGGACCCGGCATTGACGCGGCGTTTCCAACCCGTGCAGGTTGACGAGCCCAGCGAAGCAAAGGCCATCCTGATGCTGCGCGGCACCGCGAGCGTCATGGAACAGCATCATCGTGTGCAGATTCTCGATGAGGCGCTCGAAGCCGCTGTGAAGCTTTCGCATCGCTACATTCCTGCGCGTCAATTGCCGGACAAGGCCGTGAGTCTGCTCGATACCGCGTGCGCGCGCGTTGCGATCAGCCAGCATGCAGTACCGGCGGAAATTGACGACGCCCGCAAGCGGATCGAGGCGCTACAGATCGAACAGGGAATCATTGCCCGAGAGAAATGTATCGGCATCGAAGTTCAGGCGCGCGAGTCGCAGGCTTCAACAGCGCTCGATACGGAAAGACAGCGTTTGCTGGAACTCGAAGCCGCGTTGAGCGACGAGAAGTTGCTGGTCCAGCAGATTCTCGCGTTACGCTCCCTCCTGCGAAGCGAGGCAGCGCCGCCCACGCTCGATGATCACACCAGGGCGGAGGCGCTAGCCGAGTTGAAACAGCTGCAATCGCAGCTTACCGGGCGGCAGGGCGAAAACCCGCTGATCCTGCCGAACGTCGACTATCAGGCGGTTGCCTCGGTGGTCGCCGACTGGACCGGCATCCCGGTCGGCCGGATGGTCCGCAGCGAACTTCAGACGGTGATGAACCTTGCTCGTCTGATGGGCGAGCGCGTCATCGGGCAGGACCACGCGATGGAGATGATCGCAAAGCGCATCCAGACATCGCGGGCCGGGCTCGACAACCCCGATCGACCCGTCGGCGTATTCCTGCTGGCCGGCACGTCGGGTGTCGGCAAGACCGAGACCGCGCTGGCGCTGGCCGAAGCGCTGTACGGCGGCGAGCACAACCTCATCACGATCAACATGAGCGAGTTTCAGGAAGCGCACACGGTCTCCACGCTCAAGGGTGCGCCGCCTGGTTATGTCGGCTATGGCGAAGGCGGCGTACTGACCGAGGCCGTGCGACGTAAGCCCTACTCGGTCGTGCTGCTCGACGAAGTCGAGAAAGCGCACCCCGATGTCCACGAAATCTTCTTTCAGGTGTTCGACAAGGGCGTGATGGATGATGGCGAAGGCCGCTCGATCAATTTCAGGAATACGCTGATCCTGTTGACGACCAACGTGGGCACCGATCTGATCGCCCGGTTGTGCAGTGACCCTGAGCGGACGCCGGATGCCGGCGCGCTCGCCAAGGCGTTGCGCGAACCGCTGCTCGATGTGTTCCCGCCCGCATTGCTGGGCCGCCTCGTGCCGGTCCCTTACTTCCCGCTCAGCCCCGTGATGCTCGCGAAGATCGTGAAGCTGCAACTGGAGCACATCAAGCGGCGTGTCGAGGATCGCTACAACGTGCCTTTCGCCTATGACGACGCCGTGGTGCAACTCGTCGTGAGCCGCTGCACGGAGAGCGAATCGGGCGGCCGGATGATCGACGCGATTCTGACCAACACCATGTTGCCCGCGATCAGCCACGAGTTTCTCGATCGCATGATACGTGGCGAGGCTGTGGCGCGCGTGGACGTCGGCGTGGCGGACGGCGAATTCGCGTATCGCTTCGTGGCGAATGTTCAACCCGCCTCGCAGCTATCCTCAGTGGAGTAAACCGACGCGACGACGAAATTGACGCTCGAATTGAAACCTCACGCTTGCTCGCGGTTCTTGACCGAGTTTCGCCAGGTGGTCATCAAAGGCGAGCTCACCGGGCTTGTCAGAAAGTGGCTTCTCGCGATAAGGCAGGACCTTCAGGAGCGGATTAAAAAGGTCTCTTACCAGCCGGACAACCTCCTCGCGTGGAAGAACCAGCTGAACGCCAACGTCTTTCCTCAATGAGCCAGCGGGATCGTCGTTGCGTATCCGGAGGGAATAGGTCGGGCACGTCGGGTGTTCTGTTTGTTGAAAGGCAACAGCAACCCATCGACAGAGCACCTCATGGCCCACGCAATTACGCTCGCTTCGAATCTCGGCAGCAGTCTGCTATTCGCCAACATGACCGCGACCGAATCGCTCGGCAGGCTCTTTTGCTGGCGACTCGAAGCGATCAGCAAGAACGCGCAAGTGGATCTGCGCTCGCTGCTGGGTACGCCGATGACGGTGAAGCTCGTCACGCCGCAAGGCTACACGCGTTATTTCAATGCGATTGTCTGCGAAGGCGAGCAGGGCGGCTTCGTCAATATCGAGAACGTGCGCTATGCGGTCTACACGTTCACGCTCGTGCCGAAACCGTGGCTTGCCACGCGTAGGCGCGATTGCCGCATCTATCGAAGCATGAGTGTGCCGCAGATCATCCAGTCGGTGCTGAACGACATCGGCTATAGCGATGTGAAGCTCGGCTTGAGCGGCAACTATACGCCGCGCGACTATTGCGTGCAGTACCGCGAAAGCGACTTCGACTTCATCAGCCGGCTGATGGAGCAGGAGGGCATCTATTACTTCTTCACGCATACGCAGAGCACGCATACGATGGTGCTGGCCGACGCGCTCGGCGCACACTCGACGGTGCCGGGATTCGAGCAGATTCCCTATGCGCCGCCTGTCGAGCGCGGCAAGCGCATGAAGGCCTCGATCAGCGACTGGACAAGCTCGCGGACTGTCAATACAACGAAGGTGCAGCTCGACGACTACGACTATCTGAAGCCAAAAGCGTCGCTGCTCGCCACTGAAGAACTCACCGACAGGGAGGACGCGCATGGCGTAAGCGGCCTCGACATCTACGACTACGGGTACGACTACGTCGGCTACGACGAGCGTCTGTCCGACGGGCAGCGCTATGCGCAGGTGCGCGCGGACGCGTTGAACGTGCCGCTCGCGATGAGCGTTGGACGCACCGATGCCTGCGGTCTCGCGACGGGTGCGCTGTTCACGCTCAAGGATTTTCCGCTTGCCGATGCAAACCAGGAGTACCTGGTGATCGAGACGGTCACGCGCCTCGTCGAGCCCGACTATTCGGCGGGTGGCGGCGGCGACGACGGTGAAGCGCCGTTCGGCTGCGACTTCAAGGTACTCCGCAGCCGTCAGCCGTTTCGCACGATGTCGACCACACCGCGTCCGCTCATTGTTGGCCTGCAGACGGCCGTGGTCTACGGCACGACGCCCGAGGATATCGCCGTGGACAAGTACGGCCGCGTGCAGGTCACATTCTTCTGGAGCCGTCCGGACAAACCCAACGCGCAAAACTCCTGCCCCGTGCGCGTCGCGCAGCTGTGGGCCGGCAAGCGTTGGGGCGCGCAATTCATTCCGCGCGTCGGGCAGGAGGTGGTGGTCAGCTTTCTGGACGGCAATCCGGACCGGCCGCTCATCATCGGCAGTGTCTACAACGCCGACAACATGCCGCCGTACGACCTGCCCGAGAACAAGACCAGGAGCGGCGTGAAAAGCCGAAGTCACGAGGGCGGCGGCAGCGACGACCACAACGAGATCCGCTTCGAAGACCGGATGGGCAGCGAGCAGGTGCTGATTCATGCGCAAAAGGATCTGCGCGAAGAATCGGAGCACGACCATGACGTGCAGGTCGCGCACAACTACACACTGACCGCAGGCAACCAGATCAAGCTCGTCACTGGGCTCGCAAGCATCACGATGAACAGCACCGGCGAGATCGCGATTCAGGGCACCAACATCACGCTCAGCGGCGAGATGAACGTGACGATGGCATCGGGTCTCGCGATGGAGATCAACTCGAAAGCCAATCTGAACATGAGCTCGATTGCGGCGATGGAAATCGAGTCCGAGGCCGACTGTCTCGTGCAGTCCACCAACCTGCAGTTGATCGGAACCGCGACGGCAATATTGGGCGGCGCGGCGCCGATGATCCTATGAGCGCGCCGCCCATTCTCGAAGCCGCGAGCCAGATGCGGCTTTCCGCGCGCGCTCAGGCCTGCCTGCGGCCTTCAATGGCGGCACGCGCGGCCGTACAGGCGCTGCTCGACGCCAGCTATTGCGCCGATGCTTTGAGCCTGCTCAGCCGTCTGCTGCCGCACCGCTATGCGGTGGCCTGGGCCTGCCAGTGCGGCCGCCGTCAAACGCTCGACGAACACGACCGCGCGGGTCTTGCGCTGGCGGAGGCGTGGGTACGCGATCCCGTGGAGGCGCAACGCGCCGCGGCGCTCGCGTTCGCGAAGGCGCACCGTTACCGGACGATCGGAGCGTGGGCCGCTGCAGCCGCGGGCTGGTCGGGCGGCAACCTGAATCCGGATCACGAGCGGCCAACGCCGCCGCCGGAACACCTGAGCGCGATTGCGGCGACAGCGGCGGTGAACTACATGGCCGCGCTGGTTCCCGCGCAGCTCGATGCGCGCCGTGCCGCCTTCGCGCGCGATGCGCTGGGCCTCCTCGATGTTCCCGAGGGGATCGACGGAGGGTTGCGATGAGTGCTGCACAACGGCTGATTCTGTCGATAGAAGCCAGGCAGGCCACCCAGTCCGGCGCACGGATCGAGCAGGTGTTCGACTGCCGCGACGGCAGCATCGGCCGCTCCGACGAGTGCGACTGGATGCTGGGCGCGGAGGGCGTCTCGCGGCTGCATGCGGTGGTGCGCTACCTGAACGGCATGTATTTCATCGAGGATCGCAGCACCAATGGCATGTCGCTGAATGGGACACCGCTGCGCAAGGGCGATCCGGCAGCGCTCGAGCAAGGCGATCGGTTGCTGATCGATACGTTCGAGATCAGCGTCCGCTTGAGCGGAAACGATGAAACCGAAGCGAAGCGGCGCGGCGATCCGGAAGGTCCGCACGATCCGGCGCGAACGTCACCCGCCGTTCCGGCCGCGCCGATGGCGGCTCGCGCGAGTGCGCCTGCACCTGAACCTGCACCTGCGCGCAACGAGGATCCGCTGGACCTGAGCCTGCTGCTCGCGCCGCGACGCACTACGCCGGCGGAGCACATAGGCGAATCCGCAGGCCTGATTCTAGGTGTTGCCGATGGGTCGGGGCCGGGCGCGAGTCTCGATCCGCTCGCGTTGTTCGACGCGCCGTCGTCCTACGCCGACGAACCGCCGCCGCGCGTGTCCGCCGCGCCCCGATGGAATCACACGCCTGCGGCCGCCGACCGCTTCCGGCCGCCCCGCGCCGAGGCCGCGCCGCTGGCAGGACCCGTGCTCCCGGAAGATTGGGACGCGGTCGCGAGTCTGGTCCCGGTGCCTCGCGAGCCGGCTCAGTCCGAACCTGTCGAGGTCGCATCCACGACGGGCGGCGGGCATCGTGTGGAGGCGCAAGTGCCATCGCCACCGGATCCGCCCGCGGCCCCGGACACGACCGCCGAGCTGAAGGAGATGTTTCACATCGCCGTCGAGGCAATGATGGACGTGCTGCACGCGCGGGCCGAATTGAAGAACAGCTTCCGCTTGCCAGCCACACTGATCCAGCGTGCCGAAAACAACCCGCTGAAGTTCGCGCCGACCGCGCAGGACGCCGTTCAGCGCTTGCTTGCGCCGCCTGACGGCGGATTCCTGGCGGGCCGCGCCGCACTCAACGATGCCGCCGACGACATTCGCAATCACCAGATGGCGATGCTCGCCGGAGTGCGCTCCGCGTTCCGGTCGATGCTCACGCATTTCGATCCGGCCCGCATCGAACAGGAAACTGGAGGCGGTAAGCGTCGCTTTTCACTTGGCGCACGGCCGCGCTATTGGGAACGCTACAAGCAGCACTTCGAGACAGTCACGAGGAACCCTGACGAGTGCTTCCAGCGGCTGTTCGGCGATGAATTCGCGCGCGCCTACGAGGAACAGCTCGCAAGCCTGAAAAAGCGGCGCGACGCGTGACAACCCTTAACCGGTTCATCGACATGACCCAGAGCAACAAAGTGATTTGGAGTGAAGGCCTGTTTCTCAGGCCACAGCACATGCAGCAGCAGGAACGCTATTTCGAGCGTTACGTGGAGCTGCGCGCGGGCAACCTGCGTCCGCACGCATGGGGCTTCCACGAACTCGAACTGGAGAGCGACCTGCTCGCCATCGGCAAGCTCGGCATCAAGCGTGCACGCGGCGTGTTTCCCGACGGCACGCCGTTCGCGATGCCCGGTGACGATCCGCTGCCGTCACCGCTCGATATCGATCCGAACTGGCGCGACCAGATCGTGCATCTGACCTTGCCGTTGCGCTCGCCGAACCAGGCGGACAGCGCATGGCCCGACACCGGCGGCGATCAGCTGTTTCGCTATCGCGTGCGCGAGACCGAAGTGCACGATGCGTCGGGCAGCATGGATGGCGTGACCGCGCTCGAAGTGGCCGGCATGAGCACGCGGCTCTTGCCCGAATCGCAGCCGATGGAAGGTCTGATGCGGATTCCGCTGGCGCGCGTCGTCGAATGCCGTGCTGACCGGCGCGTGATGCTCGACGAGGGCTTCATGCCGACTGCGCAGAGCAGCGAAGCGGCCGCGCGGCTCGTGACGTTCATGTCCGAACTGCTCGGGCTGCTGCATCAGCGCGGCGAGGCTCTCGCGGGACGTGTGGCCGAGACCGACCGGGGCGGCGCCGCGGAAATCGCGGACTTTCTGATGCTGCAGGTGATCAACCGCTATCAGCCGCTCGTCGCGCATCTCGCGCAAGCACCGCTGCTGCATCCCGAAGCGCTATACAGGCTACTGCTGGAACTGGCAGGAGAGCTGGCCACGTTCACGGCGCCGGGCAAGCGCGCACGAGCTTTCCCGCCGTATCGGCACGAACTGCTGCGCGAAAGCTTCGAACCGGTGATTGCGGCGTTGCGTTTCGCGTTGAGCGCGGTGCTCGAACAGAGCGCAGTCGCGATTGCGTTGCAGCAGCGCAAGTACGGCGTGTGGGTCGGCATGGTGCCCGACGTCACGCTGTTCGACACGGCCACCTTCGTACTTGCGGCGAAGGCGGATCTGAAATCGGAGGACATGCGCCGGCAATTGCCCGCGCAATCGAAGATCGGTCCCGTGGAGAAAATCCGCGATCTCGTGAACCTGCAACTACCGGGCATCGGCGTGTCGCCGATGGCGGTCGCGCCGCGTCAGTTGCCGTACACATCGGGATTCCTCTATTTCGAGTGCGACAGAAACTCGCCGATGTGGCGTCTGTTGAAGACGTCGGGCGGCATCGCGATGCACTTCGGCAGCGGCTTCGCCGGTCTTGACCTGCAACTGTGGGCCGTACGCGCATGAACGCCGCCAACGATCGTGCCGGCAACGCGGCCCAGAATAGCGATGCCACGATGGTGCGGGCGCGGCGCGCGGCGAGCGCCGACGCCGACGACGTCACTCGTACCGTCTCGCCCACAGCGCCGCTCTCGCGCGTCATACAGGGAACGCGCTCATCACAGTCATCTGGCGAGGTGCCGCTGCGCCGCGAACTGAGCGACTTCCAGAGCGGCGTCGCCCATCCGCTCGTGCGCGCAGCCAATCCGCTGCTGCAATTGACCGTGCAGTTGCGGCACAGCGTATCGCCGCCGGCCGATGTCGGCCGTCTGCGCGAACAGGCGGTCGCCCAGGTTCGCAGTTTCGAGCAACACGCTCAGAACGCGGGCATCGACACGCAAACCATCATGGCGGCGCGCTATGTGCTCTGCACGATGCTCGACGAGTCGGTCAACAACGCGCCGTGGGGCGACATGAGCGGCTGGGCGCAAAAGACCTTGCTCGTGACCTTTCACGGCGAGGCCTACGGCGGCGCAAAGTTCTTTCAGATCCTCGATCGCCTGAGCGTCGACTTCTCGCGCCATCTCGATCTGATCGAGCTGATGTACATCTGTCTCGCGCTGGGCTTTGGCGGTCGCTATCTCGTGGAGCCAGGCGGCCTCGGGCGTCTCGCCGACATTCAGGACGATCTGTATCGGCGTATTCGCGGACTGCGCGAAGCGCCGGCCACCGAGCTCGCGCCGCATTGGCGCGGTGTCGAAGACCGCCGCAATCCTGTGATGCGGCACGTGCCGCTGTGGGTGGCCGCATCGGCGGCAGCTGTCATGCTGCTCGGTGCGTTCCTCGTGTTCTTCACGAAGCTCAACGCGATCGCCGCGCCGGTCAACGCGCAGCTTGCCGCGATCGGCCTGGAAAACACGCCGCCGCCGCAACGTAACGCGCCCGCGCCCGCACCCGCGGCTGCACGCCTGACGCTCAAGCAGCTGCTCGCGCCGCAGGAGCAGGCCGGACAGTTGAGCGTCGACGAACAGTCCGACGGCCGCGACACCGTGCGTCTGGCCGCCGCCGAACTGTTTCCGTCCGGGGGCGCCGACATCGCGCCCGACGTCGTGCCGTTGCTGCACCGGATCACGTGGGCGCTGAACCAGTTGAAGGGCCGGGTGATCGTGGTCGGCCACACGGACGACCAGCCCGTGCGTTCGCTGTCCTTCAAGGACAACTACGCGCTCTCCACGGCGCGCGCGCAAAACACGCAGGGCATTCTCGCGCAAGGACTCGACGATCCCAACCGCCTCGAAGCGAGCGGCGCCGGTTCGTCGCAGCCGATCGCGACGCCGGTCGATTTGCCGGCCAATCGCGCGCGCAACCGGCGCGTGGAAATCCTGTTTATCCCGGAGCACTGAGCCCATGAATACACTGAAGAACTGGGTGACGTCCCGGTGGTTTCCCATCGCGATCGGCCTGCTGCTGATCGCTGCGCTGATCTGGCTGGGCGGTCCTTATCTGGGCATCGGCGCACGCCAGCCGCTTGCGAGCGGCGCAGCGCGGCTCGCGCTGATCTTCGCGCTCTTCCTGGCCTGGCTGCTTTACGAGCAGGTCATGCAATGGCGCGCGCGGCGCAAGACCTCGCAATTGTCCGGCGAGCTTGCCGGGCAGGACGCCCAGCTTCGCGTCGACGATTCCGCGAGCGCCGAGCGCGAGCAGTTGCAGCAGCGCTTTCGCGAAGCGATCGACACGTTGCGCAAAACACGCAAGAACGGCAGCAACCTCTATGCGCTACCGTGGTATGTCGTGATCGGTCCGCCGGGCTCGGGCAAGAGCACGCTGGTGCAGAATTCCGGCCTGGAGTTTCCGCTCTCGGAGCGCTTCGGCAAAGAGGCGCTGCGCGGCATCGGCGGCACGCGCAACTGCGATTGGTGGTTCACCGACGAGGCCGTGTTTCTGGACACAGCGGGTCGCTATACCACCCAGGACTCCGATGCAGCCGCCGATGCTTCGGCATGGCAGTCGTTTCTGTCGCTGTTGCGCCGATACCGGCGACGCCGTCCGTTGAACGGCGTGATCGTGACGATGAGCGTGTCCGATCTGCTGACGCTCGACGAAGCGGCGCGTCAACAGCACGTGCGCGCCGTGCGCCGGCGCCTGGACGAACTCGCGCAGCATCTGAAGGTGGCGGTGCCGGTGTACCTCGTGTTCACCAAGTGCGATCTCGTGGCGGGTTTCACCGAGTTCTTCGACGACCTCGGATCAGATCTGCGCAGCCAGGTCTGGGGCATGACGTTTCCCGTCGTGGCGGGTATCGAAGGCAGCGCCTGCGCGGGCTTCGCAGGCGAGTTCGACCTGTTGCTGGAGCGCCTCAATACGCGGGTGATCGAACGTTTGCATGGCGAGCGCGATCGCAGCCGGCGCGCCGCCGTGCTCGGCTTTCCGCAGCAGCTCGGGGCGTTTCGCGAGATCGCGCGACAGTTCGTCGAGGGTGTGTTCGGGCGGCATCAATATGGCGCGACGCCGCTGCTGCGCGGCGTCTATCTGACCTCCGGCACCCAGCAGGGCGCGCCCATCGACCGTATGCTGAGCGCCGTCGCGCGCACCTTCGGTGTGGACGCCGCGCGCGTGCAGGGCGGCGCCACGCAAGCGCGGACCTTTTTCGTCGAGCGGTTGCTGAAAGAAGTGCTGTTCCGCGAGTCGGGCCTCGTCGGCACCAATCCTCGGCTTGAACGGCAGAAGCTTTTGATGCAGACCGGCGCGTACCTGGGCATCGCGCTCGTCACGACGCTATTGATCGGCGGCTTCGCCACCAGCTACACGCGCAACCGCCTTTACGTCGCGCAGGTGCAGGACTCGCTGGAAGGCTTGCCGCCCGCCAGCAGCCTCGCCGGGGCACCGGACCTCACGACCTACTTCGCGCGTGCGCTGGCTCGCCTCGACGTCATCTCCAGCGCGCAGGACGTCGCGGGACGATATCAGGGCCACGTGCCCTGGCTGATGCGCTTCGGACTGTTCCAGGGGCGCGCGCTATTCGGGCAGGTGCATCGCGCGTATCTGCGCGAACTGGACGGCACCTTGCTGCCCGGTATGGGCGTGCGCTTTCGCGAGGGACTCAGCGCCAGCGCGAACGATCCGCAGTCGCTCTACGACTACCTGAAGGGCTATCTGATGCTGGGCCAGCCTCAGCATTTCGATGCTGACGAGCTGGCCGCGCTCGCGCGTATCGAATGGCAACGCCTGTTCCCGCGGGACCCGACGATCCAGAAGGCGCTCGACAAGCACTTTTCCGCCCGGGTCGACGATCCGGTAAAGCCGCGCGCCCTGACACTCGACAATGCGCTGATCGACCAGGCACGGGCGACGCTGAAGACGGCCGATCTCGCCACGCTGATCTACGGGAGCGTCCAGCTCGACGGCAATCGTTCGGGTGCGCCGCCGCTGCGTCTCGATCAGTCTCTAGGATTGCTTGACAATGTATTCAGCCGAAAAAGCGGCGTGCCGCTTTCGCAGCCGTTGCCCGCACTATTCACGCGGCCGGTATTCGCCGCCGAGGCGAACGGCGGAATCGAGCGCTCGGTGGACGACTTCGTCAAGGACTACTGGGTGTTCAACGCCAGCCGCATCGATCCGCTCGCGCGCTCGCGCTATGAGCAGCAGGTGCTGACGCTGTACGAGCAGGATTACATCAAGACATGGGACGCATTGCTGGCCGACCTGCAGCTTCAGCCGGTGTCCGATATCCAGGGCGCGAGTGCACTGGCTGCGAAACTGTCGGGTCCGAGTTCGCCGCTGAAGGCGCTGCTGCATCTCGTGCGTGACAACACCAGCGATATGTTGCGCGGCGCCACGGCCGACGGGGCAACGCAGGCTTCGTCGGTGTCGGCGGCGGTGGGTACGCAGGCAGCGACAGTAGGCGAGAACCTGGTCACGCGACGCGCGGCGAACACGCGTCTCGCACGCGAGCTGCGCGGTGCGGGTGCCACGCTGCCGAACGGGACGCCGGGCGGCGGCGGTACGAATGCCGCAAACGCTGACGCGGGTTCGGGTGAGGCGCCGGCCAGCCAGCCGGGCGCCGCCATCGAGGCGCATTTCGCACCGTTGAATCAGATGGGCGTCGGCACGCCCGGTTCGACGCCGCTCGATCAGATAAGCACCGTGCTCGACCAGCTCGGCAAGAACCTGCTCACGATGACCGACCTGAGCGCGCCCGGCGCGCAGAACAACCCGGCCGTGCTCGCGGCGCGCCAGGAGAGCGACCAGTTGCCGCCGCAGGTGGCTTCGCTGATCTCGGGCTTGACAGGCAAGAGCGCGGAACTCGTCGCAAGCGGCAGCAGCGCAGCGCTCGCCAGCCAGTTTCGCGAAGCGGCGGGCAACGACTGCGCGAGTTTCGTCGATGGACGCTATCCGTTCGCGTCGAACGGCGCATCGGATATTCCCTTGCAGAATTTCGCGGAGCTGTTCGGCAGCGGCGGACGCTTCGACAGCTTCTTCAAGTCGACGCTTGCGAGGTCCGTCGATACAAGCGGCCGCAACTGGCGCTGGAAACCCGGCGCTCCTGCCGGTCGTGATGCCGTGCTCAGCGATGCGCAGAACGCCGATGCGATCCGCCAGATCTATTTCCGCAATGGTGCGCAGCCGCAGGTCGGTTTTACGCTGCTGGCGCCGCAACTCGACCCGCCGATCGCGAGGCTGACTGTCGAGGTCGACGGGCAGAAGTACGACTACACGGGCGGTGCCGGTTATGCTCCCGCCAGCATGCAGATGAGCTGGCCCGGTCCGCAGCCGGGGCATGTGGTCGTCAGTGCGTTCGATGCGTCGGGGAGAGCGGTCGGCGCGCCGCTGAAGTTCGACGGCGAGTGGGCGTTCTTTCACGCTCTTGATGCGGGCCATCTGCAAAAGCAGAGCGAACTGCGCTATCTGGCGACTTTCGATTTCGGCGGCCATGCCGCGAAACTGTCCGTCGCGCCGGCGAGTCTGAAGAGCCCGTTCGGGAGCGATGCGGTGCGGCGTTTCAGGTGCCCGCGATGACCGGCGGCATCGGCTTCTTCGGCAAGTTGCCCGGTGCGGGCGATTTCGTGCAGCGGCGGCTGCCGCCCGCGTTCGTCCAAAGCTGGGACCGTCACTTCCAGCGTGCGATCGAAACCGGACGCCGCGAGTTCGGCGCGCACTGGCACGCCGCGTGGCGGCAGGGCGCGGCATGGCGTTTCGTGCTGCCCGCGGCGGTGTGCGGCAACCTCACATGGTGTGGGCTGGTCGGGCCGGCTCACGACCGGCTCGGCCGGGCTTTTCCCATGGTGCTGGCTGCGCCCTGCGGCGGCGATATCGCCACGCTGCTCTGCAATCACGCATGGTTCGATGCGCTCGAGCGCGTTTATCGCGGCGCACAGGACGAAGCCCTGAGCGTCGAAACGTTCGACGCGCGCGTGGCGGCGTTGCCCGGTCCGCAGATGCGCGCGCAACCGGCGACGGACATGGCCGCGCTCTGGCGCGCGTTGCCGTGGAATGGGGGTCAATGGCAATTGGCGCTGCCCGAAGGATCAGCCGTCGCGATGATGCTGGCTGAAGCCTGGTCGCAGCTCGGCAGGCGGCCGGGGCCCTGGTGCCTGTGGTGGACCGAAGGCTCCGCGCGCCTCGTTGCGACACGCGGCTTGCCGCCGAGCTATGCGGCGTTGCTGGAGCCGCCGGCGAGGCAAGACACGTGCAATTCGTTGGCCGTCGCGGGTTTGGCATTCGCCGGGGCAGACTCGGCTGAGCAATCGACGGATGTGCCGATGACTGACACGGCATGCAGCGCGTGCACCGCGCACGCGCTGCATATCGATGATCGAACGTTGCCCGAAGCCGTCCCGGCAGCCCATCGCGCTGCGAACCTCGACGCCCCCTTGCTGCTGCTCGACGAGGGCCGCACGCTGGTGCTGAGCGCCGACGACGGGCCGTCCCACCCGCAGCAAAGCGCGGCGCGCGCCATTCGCGAGACGGCGCAGCGCTGCGCGGCGGATCTGCCCAGTTTGCGCTCCGGCCTGCTGTCGCTGCACGCGCAATTGCGCGCGGCCCGCCACGATGTCCACGACGTGCACGATGCACGCGACGCAGCACCAGAAAACGGCGCCGCCCTTGTCGCGCGTTTCGACGCAGCGCAGGTGCGATTGCTGCGCTTCGGTGCGGTGTCCGCCTGGCATTACCGGCGCGGCCAGCTACAACCGCTGTTCGTCGAGCGGGCGGCCGGCGCGGGCGGCGAATTTGACGATCTGTTGTTTGGCAACGGCTGGCTTACGATGCCGGGCATCGGCGCCGCCGAAGAGCCCGATTGCGACGAAGCGTGCGTCACGCTCGAGGACGGTGACCGGCTGCTGCTGCTCGTCACGCGCGCGCTCACCGGGCTTTCGCGCGCCTGTCTGAGCGATGCGCTGGCCTCGCCTACGAACGAGGACGTTCGCCTCCATCTCGCGGCGTGCGCGGGGCTAGCCGGGCGACCCGCGCAATGGCCGCTGGCCGTGATCGGAGTCGGCGCATGACGACGCGGTGCCGTTCCGCCGGCCACACCGAAACAGGCAAGGTGCGCAGCCGCAATGAAGACGCGATTCTCGTTCGCGAGGATCTCGGACTGTGGGCGGTCGCCGACGGGATGGGCGGCCATTGTGCGGGCGACTACGCGGGCGCGCTGATCGTGGAGCGGCTCGGCGCGCTGACGCGCAAAGGAAGCGTGTTCGACTTCATTGCCGCGATCGACGACTGTCTGCAGCAGGTGAACACCGAACTGCGCGAAGCCGCTGCCGCGCAACGGACCGACGTGATCGGCTCGACCGTCGCGCTGCTGGTGCATGACCCGCAGTTCGTGCTGTGCGGCTGGGTCGGCGATAGCCGCGTGTACGTGCAGGAAAACGGCGTGCTGACGCAACTCACCCGCGACCACGAGGCAAGCCGGCCGATCGACGCCATGGATTCCGGACGCAGCACGCGGGCCAGCGCCGGCGCGGGCGTGCTGACCCGGGCGGTGGGCGCCGACGAAATGCTCCACGTTGACTGGGCCGTCGCCGGCAGCCGTCCCGGCATGCAATTCCTGCTGTGCTCGGATGGCGTCAACAAGGAATTGAGCGACGGCGAATTGACGGCGACTTTACGTGAGCCGGATAGTCCAGACCGGCAGATCGAGCGCCTGTTCGCGCTCGCCCTTGCGCGCCCGGCGCGCGACAACATCTCCGCCGTCATCGTGCGGATCGAGGCATCGTGATGCGCTCAACGAGGACACGCCCGGAAGTGCCGGCGACGGAAAGAGGAGGCGGCAGGAATGAGTGTGGACGAACAACAGGTCAACGAGGCATTGAGGGCGCTCGACGCAGCTCATCGCTTGCGGCGGATTCAGCGCAACGAATATCGGCAGCGCCGGCGCGTCTTGCTCGAATCGATGGTTCGGGATACTGCGGATGCCCGCGATAGCGAGCGGCGGGCGGCCGACGGCGTGCGCAGTGCCGAAGGGGCGTCACCGCGCCGGGGCTTCGGTATCCGGCTGCTCGCCGCGTGCGCGTTGCTGCTCTGCGTCGTCGGGGTGAGCACCGTGCTGGTTTGCTGGTCGGCCTTTGCTCAATAGCGGCCTGCGGGATTCATTCTTCCTCGGGTCCGGCAAGGGTCTGCAGTTCCGCAAGGCCGCCAGGTGCGACGTTTTTGATGACCTCCGCGAAGCTCTTGCCGACCAGGCGCCGGGCTCGCTTGAGCAGAACCGGAAGCGGACTGGACGGTTCGTGATGTTCATAGTATTCGCAGATCTCATCGAGACGCAGGACGATGTCGTCAGGTCCCTGAATTCGCTCGCCATTTCGTGCTTCATCACGCTGGGGGCCCGGGTTCGCGAGCGGATGCTCGCCGCGCGCGTCCTCGACGGCCGACGCCAATCCTGAGATGTGCGCTTCGCCGCGTTCTGGAAAGCGCCTCGACAATTGCGTATCGACAAACTTCTTCAGTTCTTCGATATCGCCGCATAGCGGGTTCAGGTCGGGGCCAGCCGCACCCAGCTTTTCGCTCGCGATCGCAGCGATGGCGCGCGCATGATCCTGCGCGCGGGCAAGCGTTGCCGACGCATCGGGTAACTGGTCGGCGGGGCAATCCATGCAGCACGCTTCGAGCTCGGGCAGCGTCGGCGGCGGCACGCCTTCGGCGGATGGCGTCGGATTGATTGCGCCTGTCGCGATGCGCAGATCGCGCAACGAAAAGCGGCCGAGCCGAGGCGAGGTAACGAAGGGTGCGTTGCGGAAATATCCGAGCACACTGCGGGAATCGCCGAGTGGCCTGATCGCGTTGGAGCGCGCCGTCACGTCGTTGTCGTCGTCGGCATCCAACCGGGGGTGCACCTCATCCCAGTAGCGCTCCAGCAGACCACGAACCAGCCCCAGACCGGCGCACCAGCCTGCAATGCCGTGTATGCGGGTCGAGGCGGTCATCAGATGGATCGCTACGCGCAAATCGTTGGTACGACTGAATAATGACTCGGCGGCGCTTGCCACCCTGTCCCAGTCGGGTTCTACGGCGGCCTTCAGGCTGTCGCCTATCGCCCGCTCTGATGTCGGCGTTGCGATCTGCTCAAGCGTGATGAATTCCGGGTCGTATTCGAGGTTCTCTCCTGTCGCCGAGTGGTCATCGACAGGACGTAGCAGGTTGTCTGGATCGAATAGTTTCATGACTGGAAGGCTAAGAAGTCGAGGCCGCAGATAACAACCACATAACAGCTGACACTCAGTGTTTATTCCGTCTCATGCGATCTGCGATCCGCGAGCACGAGCCATTACAGAAAGGCGCATGTCTACCGGACGCGCCTACCAGACTCTGCGGAAAAGCACATAGCGTCTGACGAATCAAGGGAATTGTCGATGTCTGGAATATGCGGGCAGGCGGGGAATAATGTTCATTGGCACAGTGTTCTGGTGATGCGAACAGGCAATTTGCCATTCATCAGGAGGTCGTGGTCGCCACTTGAGTTGGCGCGTTGCGGGAAAGATTCCCGTAGCGAGACCAGGCCGATCCGGTACACCGTAGTACGTCTTCCAAAGGAAAAAGCCATGGAAAATCGATCGACCGCCTTGCCATCGGAAACCGGAAATGCATCGGCCCCTTCTGCTGAAAAGCTGCTTCAGCTGGCGATGGGATTTTGGGGGTCAAAGGCGCTGCTTTCCGCGGTCGAACTCGACCTGTTTACGGTTCTTGGGCGCGGACCTCGCAATGCAACGCAATTGATGGAGGAATTACGGTTGCATCCGAGATCGACGCTTGACTTTCTCGATGCTCTGGTCGCGTTAGGGGTCCTTGATCGAGACGACGGCTTCTACCGAAACACCGCTGAGACAGGCGCGTTTCTGGACAAAGCAAAGCCGGGATTCATGGGCGGATTGTTGGTCATGGCTAACAACCGTCTATACCCGTTCTGGGGATCGCTGACCGAAGCGTTGCGCACGGGGCAACCACAGAACGAAGCAAAGCAGGGCGGAAATCCATTCGACGCGATCTATCGGGACGAACCCGTGCTCCGTGAGTTCCTCGGCGCGATGAGCGGCGTCAGCCTAGGCGCGGCCAAAGCGATTGCACAAAAATTCCCGTGGCAGAACTATCGCTCGTTCGTCGACGTCGGTGCCGCGCAGGGTGCCCTGGTGGCGGAGATTGCGCGTACGCACGAGCATCTCGAGGGCATTGGGTTCGATCTGCCCGTGGTCGGTCCCGTGTTCAACGACTACATTGCGGCGAACGGTCTTAAGGATCGGATTCACTTTCATCCAGGCGACTTCTTCAATGACGCGTTGCCTTCAGCCGACGTGCTGGTGATGGGACACATCCTTCACGACTGGAATCTCGAACAGAAGCGCGAGTTGCTCGCGAAGAGTTACGAGGCGCTCCCTGACGGCGGATGTTTGATTGTCTACGACGCGGTGATCGACGACGAGCGCAGACGGAACGCTTTCGGTTTGCTGATGAGTTTGAACATGCTGATCGAGACCCCCGGTGGCTTCGACTATACCGCCAGCCAGTGCCGTGAATGGATGACCGAGGCAGGTTTCAGGGAGGTTAGGGTTGAACCGCTGGTCGGGCCGGACTCGATGGTGATCGGAGTCCGGTAGCTGGTGTTGGCCCTTCCACCATGAGAGAGCAGCTATGGACTCAGAGAGCAACCAGACTGGCTGAACTGATCCGCACCCGCGAAATTTCGCCGGTCGAGGTCGTTCAGGCCCACCTTGATACCACAACCTGCCGGTTCGACCGGCTCACGGAGACAACGATGCAAGAAACGGGAACGCCAACGCCAACACCTCCGAGCAAGCTGGCGCATTTTGTACTGCTCACGTCTCGCTGATGAGCCGTCATTCCGATGGCCGGTTCACTTCGTAACCAACCTGCTGTTCGATGGAGCCTTATCGGCCATCGCGGTCATTGTTCCCTCTATGTGGCATCCGCTGGTATGGGTTTCTCAGCTGATAATGGGCGGCCAGTCTGGGCGAACGCCAGCCCTGCGACTGTCGTCGGGCGGCGCTGCATGCACCGCTGTTGAATTTCCCGCCTCAATGAATGGTCAGCGATGCGTCGGCGGCAGCTGATCGGAGATTGAGGTGGATTGTGAGGCCGCCAAAGGGAAATGCGGCCTTGATCAACATGACATGCGGCTCTGGCAGCGCTGACACCGTCCTCCGAACCAGTTACGCCAAACCTCGGTATTCGTCACGATTGTCACGATCGTTGTCGTGAAGATGGTAGCGGCGTTCGTCCCGGCAATCCGGGTAGCCCACTAATCTTGCGGATCCGGAAGGCATCGGCGACATACAGGGCTCCGTCACGCCCGAACGCGAGTCCGGTTGGCCTCTCAAGCATGGCCTGCATGGCGAGGCCGCCGTCACCGGAAAAGCCAGACGTACCCGTCCCCGCGATAGTCTCGATGTTGCCGGTCTCGTGGTCCACCTGTAGCACCTCGGCAGCCCCCGAATCGCTGATGGTCAGATTGCCTGCACAATCGGTTGCGATACGCAGGGGCGTGCACAGCACCACCTGTGTCGCTGGCTGCCCAGGCACACCCGCCGTCCCCGGATACTCCTCCGCGACCGTTGTGTAGGTCTTGCCCTGCCTGTCCGGTTCACGCACGGTGTTCAAGCCAGAATCGGCAAAGAACATTTCGTTGCGTCGGCTAAACGCAGTGGAGAGAAAGGAGTTGAAGCCCGCTGCAGTCGCGGGACCGCTCTGCGGACCTGCTCCATCTATGCCGTCGCCCACCAACGTTGTGATAATGCCCGTGCGACGGTCGACACGGCGAATGCGCTTGTTGCCCGAATCACTGATGACCAGGTTTCCTTCGCGGTCGAAAACGATAGCCGTTGCGTTGATCAAAGCAGCGTTGGCCGGTCCACCGTCCCCACCAAAACCGGGTGCGGGTTCCCCAACGACCGTCTGGATTTTCAGCGTGTCGTGATCCACGCGCATGACTTCGGGGCCGTTGACGAGGTACAGATCACCGTCAGGGCCGATGGCGACGTCCGACACCTGACCAACGTTTTGGACGTACGTGGTGATGATTCCTGTAGCGTGATCGATGCGCCTGACGACGCCGAACACGGGATCGGCAAAAAAGAGGTTGTCCTGGCGATCGAGCGCTAACCCATAGGGATCGATAGGCGCGGACAGGGCGGGTCCGCCGTCGCCGGCATAACCAAACACCCCAGTGCCAGCGATGGTCGATATTGTTTGCGATTGCGGCCATGCCGCGCAAGGCAAGGCCAGGATAAGGGTCCAGACAGCCTGAACAAGCCATGCACGAGTAGAAAATTTCATCACGCACCTCGTAGGATGTCCTGGCGCAAGTGATAGAAAGCGTCGAAGGAAAACTGAGCCACTTCGGAGGCTCCGGAATTGCTTCCCATCGTCAATACCAGCATGCCGATGACGAGCCACATGCGTGCGTTTAACTGTCGACGATGCAGTGCGTGTAGCGCGCGCCGAGGTACTTTTGGACGTGACATACCTTCCCATTCCGCGCGGGGCGCGGAATGGGGCCGACGACCCGCAAAGCCGACCGGAAAAAGCGTGAGTCACCGCGTCTGAAGAATAGCTGCTGGCATCGCGGATGCGTGCCGATATCTCTGCGTTTAGCGACTTTTTCTCGTTTTTAGCTATGTGATTGTGGCCGCTTACCGTGTAGCGGCTCTACCGATGCGTTTGCAAATCGCCGTAAAGCTGCGCCACGACGTTATCGAGGAGCTGCCCGACGCGAATCCGTTTCGCGATGTTTGCCTCAATCAGAAGTTTGTCTGCGCTGTTCGTCATCCTTCTGACATTGCGCAAAAGCAAGAATGCTGGGAATGGCCGAACCACATAGGAGGACAAAATGTCTTTTGTGGCGTCATTCAAGCGTATGGCTGGCCTGCTCGCGACGCTGGCACTTCTGGCAAACCCCACGGTGTCGTTCCCGCAAGACGATGGACAGCAACACGGCTTCAGGCATGACGAGGGGCAGCACGACGACCATGACCTTGACACGCTGTCGCTTAAAGAGAAGATCGAACTGTTGCGCCGGAAGGTGAAGTACGTCATCGTGATTTTTCACGAGAACGAGTCGTTCGACCATTACTTCGGCACCTTCCCGGGCGCCAACGGCCTCTTCAGCGCACCGCGCGGCGCGACTCCAGCAAGGGCGACGCCCAGCTTCTCCCAACAATACCTCGATACTTCGCTCAAGCCAGCGACGATCTCCCCGTTTCTGATGCCGCAAGCGGTCAAGACCGCTGCCGGACAGATCGTGCCGATCTATCCCGCCGACGAGATTTCGGTCGATCACAGCCATCAGGGCATGTCGAACAGCCTCAATGTCGATCCAACCACGGGTGTCGCGGCCAATGACCGTTTCGCCATGGATCAGGAGGGCCTGACCACTGACTCGCACGGCAACCTCGTCACCAATGGGCGTGCCGGCGACCGCGATCTCGCTTGCGCAAAAGCAGAAAGCCGAGGCGGATATTGGCCACATCGATTGCGACACGATCCCCTTCATGGGCATTGGGCGAAGAATTTCGTGCTGTTCGATAACTTCCACCAGACCATCGTCGGACCTTCGACCCCGAATGCGATCGCTCTGATCGCGGGCCAGTCCGGTCAGACGCAATGGGCGCGCCACAACGATCAAGGCCCGACGGTGACCTATGCGAATTCCGCCTTCCAGAATCCGCTTGGCGCCAGCTATGGCTCACAGATCATGCCGACCACCAGCAATGCGTATGTGCCGGTCGTCGGCGATCCGGGCCCGTTCCCGGGTTCAAACCTCGACACCAACGCGGTCAAGCCTCCGTATATAATAACTTCGACGAGGATCCAACCAGCCCGGCTCTGAATCTGACCTTCGCCACCCAGCCGTTGTCGTTCATGGGCAAGAACATCAGGAAAGTCATCAAGACCGATCAGAATCCCGCTGCGGACCTCGTGGACATCCAGGAGGACATCAAGGTTGTCGCGGACCTCAACCCGGCGGTCAACTGGGGTCGGTACCAGCAGGGCTCCAATAGCCATGACGCGCCCGATCCGTATGAGCCGCAAAACTCGGCCACGCCGAACCCGACCCACGACCCGGGCCTGAACACTGGCTATGTGTTGCACCACAACGGTCCGCAGTATTTCGGGTATCTCGCCGACAATCCGCAGGTGCTGAACAATAATCTGCACGGTGCCAGGGACTTTTTCGACGCCGTTGAAAACAGAACGCTGCCGGCTGACGGCGGCGTGTTTTATCTGCGCGGCGGCTACGACAACAATGACGGGCTCGTGCCGGTCAATCCAACGCCAGCCATTCAGCAGGCATTCCTCGGTAACGGCGATCATCCGGCCTACTCGGATCAACAGATATCCGAAGCGTTCGCCGCCAGGGCGATCAACGACATTGCCAATAGTCCCTATTGGTCGGAAAGCGCGATCATCATCACGTACGATGAGACCGACGGGTTCTACGACGATGTTTCACCACAACGGCGCAGCACCTTTGCCGACGGCTCGCCGCTTGCGGCCGGTCCACGGATTCCGACGATCCTGATTTCGCCCTATGCAAAGGCCGGCAAGATCTCACACCACTACAGCGAGCACGGGTCGGTGATCAAATTCATCAACGAGCTATACGGTCTCGTGCCGCTCGCCTCCCTGCCAGACGAGAAGCAGGGGCGCGAGTTGGGCGCCAAGACATTGGGGCAGCCCAATCTCGGTCCTTCCGATAATCCGGACAACGAAGTCGGCGACCTGACGGAAGCATTCGACTTCGCGATCCTGCGTGGGGAAAAGGATCCAATTCCTCCTGCGCGAGCGACTTTCCCGCAGAACGTCGTCGCAAGGTTGCCTCACCTGGCGACGCCATACTATTCGCAGTCCGGCTATACCAATGGTGCGTGCGAGGCGGTCGGCATCTTGCCGACCGACTTTCTGTCTCCGGCGGCCTACAAGGCGGGCGAACCGATCGATCCCTATCCGGTCGACGTCAACCCGCGTCCGACCCAGTCGCCCGGCACCCCCACTTCCGGAACCGGGACGCCCTGATTTGGTGTTTGAGATGTTGTATGTGGCCTGAAGATCGCTCGCGAGGGATGGAGGTCTCGACCTCCATCTTTTTTTGCCTTCGGACTAGATTGAACTTCTGGATGATCCGCTTACACTCTCGTCTCTTGTTCCCGGGTCTCCTGGCCGTCGGGATGATGGCGCTCGCCGGCGCCGCGCACGCTCAGACTCTGGATTCAATCCGCGCTGCTCACCAACTGGAGTGCGGCATAGTCCTCTGTGCCGACGAGTGGAATGGTGAGGACATTCACGGCAATCTCTCGGCCATGGAGGCTGAGGTTTGCCGAGCGGTGGCCACCGCCATCTTCAACAACGAAAACAGTCTCACGATCCGGTCCTTTCCCGCAGAGCCGGGGGTGTTGAGTGCGCTGAAGGACGGCACGATCCAGGTTGCCGTCGGTGTATCGCCTTCGGTATCGACAGCGATGCACTTCGGCGTCGGGTTCGGACCGTCGATCTTTTATGACGCGCAGCGCGTGTTGGTCTCGAAGCGAAGCGGCATAACGGATCTGCCGGGCTTGCGTGACAAGCTCATTTGCGCAATTGACATGAGCCCGACAGAACAGGTTCTGCGCGACGAAATGGCCGCGCGAGGGATTCCCTACGGGCTCATGACTCACTCCGAGCAGGGCGAAATGGACTCGGCCATGGCTGTTCGTCGATGTGTTGCGGGCACGGGCACGGAGTCCCGGCTCGCGCAGTCGCGCGCGAATTTTCATGGACCCAACGATTTCGTATTCCTGCCTGAGCGATTCGGAGTTAATCCGGTTGTCCCCGCATACCGCTTTGGCGACGAGAAACTCGCACTGCTGATCGAATGGACGGTCAGCGCGTTGATCGAGGCGGAGGCGTTAGGGATCACGCAACACAACGTAGCACAGGCGTCGAAACGCAATGACAGGCGGGCCGAACAGTTGCTTGGCGATGACTTCGCGATTGCTCAGGCGCTGGGACTGCCGCATGATTGGGCGGCCAAAGTTATCGCTGCTACGGGCAATTATGGCGAGATATTCCAGCGTACGACGGGTCGGCCCTATCATCTGGATCGTGGTTTAAATGCGCTTTGGACCACGGACGGGTTGATGCGTCCGCTGCCAATGGAATAGTGCGGCAAAGGTCGCTCACCTATTCGCGCTCACACTGGCTTATCCCGCTGCAACTGGTTGAGCGCCAGCTTCAGACATCGGTTGGCCGATGTTGCCGGGATGGTTGCTGATGGCAGCGACGCGGCCGCAGTGCCCGGCACTGCGGCACGTCCGCACCAGTAGGTCGCGATTGCCTTTACGTCGTGTCGACTCCACGCTTGTTGAAAGCGAGTCCTCAGCGCCGTGTTTCGTCAACAGCCCGTTGATGCGGACGTCTGACTGGTTGTCCGCCATGAGCGGCCTCGTTCAGCTCACCATGGGCGTGCGTCACCAGTGGGTCGACAGCAGCAACTACGTGGTATCGGACGCGACGACTTACCGTTATTACCAGTCGGCGGTGACACCTTCGTTCGCGCTCGTGATTCGACCGATGGACCAAGTGTCGTTCTACGCGAACTATATCGAAGCGCTAACACCGGGGTCCTCGCCGCCTACTGATGCCGCCAATCCGAATGCTGCCTTCGCGCCGTACAAGTCGAAACGGGTCGAAGTTGGACTCACTGACATAGCAAGTCGGTTCGATAGTTACCACCGGCGGGATAGTTGACGTACAGCCGCCATTGCTCACCACGCTTGATACCGAATACGCGTGCCCGGTCGCCGTACTGCTGCGCGCTCAATAGCGTGCCACCGGTGATGCCCGGATGTGAAGCAACAATATCCTGTGCCAGGTTTAGCAGAGTCTGTGTCCGAACATCAGAAACGTGAGCGGCATGGCGCTGTTGCCGCGCTGCGGCACTTTCAAATATCCACTGCCAAAAGGTTGGAGGAACAGGTGGGACCTGGACATTGTGATGAACTACGATTGTCTTATTTGGTGCCCTAAGGACCATGATTCCGCAACCGGTAAGTTCGGCAGTGAAAAACAACTGCGCATCGAAACTCAGATCGACCGCATAGGCGCAATCAGGCGCCCACTGCAGATAATAAGCGCGATCCCGCTGATGTTCACCGGTCGGCGGAATACGGCTGATCCACACCGCCGACGTAGCCGAAATCCCGGTGTCGTCATAGCGGAGTGTGACTGGTGTTACGCGAGCTGCGGAATATTGGTAATGCAAAGGAACCGCGCCAGGGTTTTGAACCGTTCGGGAAACGCTGTTCGGGATCTCCCGCGTCATGTCGCTTTCGAGCCGGATCTGACGTACGTTTCCCGGACCGTTGAGCAAGACCGCCGGATTGGCAAGAAACTGCCTATATTGCTGTGGATTCATGCTTAGTCTCCGACCAAAGATGAAATGGATGCCCTTCCTCATCCGGTAAGGCGATTGGTGTGGTAGCTATCCGATAGCCCCCGCTACTACCGGGCTGCCTAACCATAACAATTCTCCACGCGACATTATTCCATGAAGCTCACCAGATTGGTCCTGGCTGCGTTGGTCGTAATGATGGACAAGTCCGCGTACCCACAATTGCGCGAAGGTCCCTGCGGCCCAGGGCGCTGAAATTGAAGGGAAGCGGAGCGAGATCACGTCCGGTTGAATCCGCAACCCTTCTCGGGCGCTCGTTGCGTCGGTCGATGGCGCCGGCTCTTTAATGGATCACGGCCATTGCGATCAAACGTCGGCGGTGGCCAGGCATGGCGTCATGAAGAGAAACTGCCGGACTCCGTTAGCTGACCAGTCACGCAGGGCACAGACATTAGTCGAAATCGAAGGTCGTCCGGACGACGCAATCAAAAGATCTTTATATGGGCGTCGAAGCCGCGTGGGCCACTGTGAGGACGTTTTATCAGGTCCACTTCCGGCTCTCCGGCACGGAGGCGGCGGGCCAGTTCCTCGGGGTCGAAATCCACGCCGATCGGGTTTTCGGCAAACTCAGGCGAATGAAAGAACTCGATGGACTCTTCCACCGTGGCGAAATTTTCGACTTGAAGTTCAAGCTGATTGCCGTCCGGATCGCGGTAGTAGAAGGAAGTGGTCGGTCCGTGATTCGTGCACCAGACAGGCTCGATACTCTGCAGTTTGGCGCGCTCATAGTTCGCGATCAGATCGGCCAGCGAGTCGTAGGTGAAGGCGACGTGGTGTACGCCCGCAGTCCCCCGTTGCTGATCCTGAAGACCCGAAACGTTCAGTACTGCAATCCGGTGATGTTCCTCGTCATAGGTGAGAAAACTCAGGATGTCGTTGGAAAAAGTCGAATGTGCACAAAGCAGGGCTTTGTAGAAGTCGACGACCTCGTGATAGCGTGACGTGCGCAGAACAAAATGAGCGAACTTACGCGGAGGCGTTGGCGTTCCCGTTACTTGCATCGTTTTCTCCGTGAGCCGGCCGAACCGACAGGTTGTTGTGAATAAAAGAGGCATACGCGACCATAACGCCCAGGTCACCGGGAACATTCCATCGTTGCGAAGCGGCAGTTCTAAATATTCGAACCATGTGGGCTTGCTGTCGTGCTCAAGCGCTTCTCGCGCCTGCGCCCGACGGTGGACGTCGGCCACCCGCCGCCTGCGGTCGCCCGGATGACCGACATCCTGCTCGATACGCACCGCAGTGAGTCCGGCTTTGTCCGATGAGAGGCCGGAAACTGCCTGGAGCCAACCGTTTGAATGACTGTTGTTTATAGGTTGCTCTGCAGTCGTTGGACCACCGGTCGTCGGTACAAGACTGCGGTCGCCATGCTTCGGTTTTCTCATCGGTGAGAATATGTGTGTCAGCCTCCGTACCTGTGTCCCAACGCGCTGTTGTTCTCGCCCGCGTTCGCGATCATCGGGAAATCGAAGAACGACGCCGTTGCTGACGACATCGTCACTTCTATCCAGCGATCGATTCTCTTCGGGACTGAGTCTTATGAAAGACCTGCTGATCTCGTTTCCGCGGGCAGCCATTACTCTATTGATGTCATTCATCAACAGACGGAAGTTTCCAGCTTGCGTGTGAGCGGACGCCAACTGGCGATCTCCGATCCTGCAGGGCAGTGTCAGGCGTTAATGGCTGGTTTGATTTTTATCGTGAGTCAACCTGATGCGCTGAGGAATTCAAATGATTTCCCATATTTTGAGGCGTCGCAGCGTGAAACGCTGAAGCATCTATGGAATCCCAGACAAAGACTCGACCAGCTTCAACATAATACGGTGCCAGAGAGATTGGGACAGTAACCATCGTCCTGATAGCGGCAAATCCGGAATAGATTGTCCACTTCGACTGTTCTCCGTTAGAGACCCGCTATGTACGAGGTCTCAGGGCATGAATGAACCCGTGCATAGAGTCACGGAAGCCATATTTTCCAGGAGAGTGTCCCATGGCAAAACTGACCAACAAGACCGCCTTCGTCACCGGCGGTTCGCGCGGCATTGGCGCCGCGATCGCCAAGCGGCTGGCCGCCGACGGCGCCAGGGTGGCGATCACCTACATCCGGGGAGCGGTCGCCGCCGCCCGGGTGGTGAACGAGATCGAAAGTGCCGGAGGCGAGGCGATCGCGATCCAGGCGGACGCCGCCGAAGCGAATGCCGTCACGGCCGCGGTCGAACAGACGGTCTCCACCTTCGGCGGGCTCGACATCCTGGTGAACAACGCCGGCATACTCATCCCCAAGCCGTTCGAGGAGACCACGCTGGAGGAGATGGACCGCGTGATCGCCATCAATCTGCGCGGGGTGTTCGTCGCCACCCAGGCCGCGCTCAAGCACCTGAAGGCGGGCGGCCGCATCATCACGATCGGCTCCTGCGTCGGCGAGCGGAACATGATCCCGGTCCTGGCGACCTACGCCGCAACCAAGGGCGCTGTGAAGATGTTCACCCAGAGCCTGTCTCGCGAGGTCGGCCCCCGCGAGATCACGGTCAACAACATCCAGCCGGGGCCGATCGACACCGATAACAACCCCGGGACCGGCGACTGGGCGGCGCCGCAGATCGCGATCACGGCGCTCAAGCGGTTCGGCCACGTCGACGACATCGCCGCGATGGCGGCGTTCGTCGCCGGCCCCGAGGCCAGCTACATCACCGGCGCAAGCCTCACCGTCGACGGCGGCACCAACGCCTGAGGGGCACGACTGCCATATCCGCTGGGGCCTGGTCGTGCAACGTCCGCAATGGGGCGGCTACGGCCGAGCGCATCAAACAGTAGTCGGCCAGGAACTAACGTTCAACAGCGACTCGCCGGTCCTGGAATTTCCGTTCGGACGAGACGCGCTGCTGCAATGGAGCCCTGCCTTTCCAGGTCTCTAGCAAACAGCACCGCATAACCACGCTCCCCGGAGCTGTTCACCAGATCGGGGAAAGCGGTCAGTCATGCCCAGATGTTGGGTCCGTTGGTACGAGTTACATTGAGGAAGAGATCATGAGTAAGCTTTCAGGTAAGGTGGCCGTCGTCACGGGCGCGTCCAAGGGTATGGGAGCCGCAATCGCCAAGGCACTTGCAGCGGAGGGTGCCTGCGTAGTCGTCAACTATGCGAGCAGCAGGGCGGGCGCCGATGCCGTGGTTGCTGCCATTACCGCGGCGAACGGCAAGGCCGTTGCCGTCGGTGGCGATGTTTCAAAGGCAGCGGACGCGCGAGGCATCGTCAATGCGGCGGTCGAAACCTATGGACGCCTCGACATCCTCGTCAACAATGCCGGTATCTTCGAGATGTCGCCGATCGAAGAAGTGACCGAAGACCACTTCCACAGGCAGTTCAACACGAACGTGTTAGGCGTTCTGCTCGCGACGCAAGCCGCCGTGAAGCACCTCCGGGAGGGGGCGTCCATCATCAACATCGGATCGTTCGTGAGCCGCACCACGCCGGCGATGACGGCCGTTTATACCGGTACAAAAAGTGCCGTCGATGCAATCACGGGCGTGCTTGCGCGCGAACTTGGTCCACGAAAGATTCGCGTGAACGCCATCAATCCAGGCGTGGTGATGACTGAGGGATTGCGCAAAGCAGGGTGGGTCACGCCTGAGGTTGAACAGTTGGTCCTTAGCCAGACGCCGCTCGGCCGTCTGGGCCAACCGAATGACATCGCGTCGATTGCAGTCTTTCTCGCATCGGACGACGCACGATGCTTGACGGGCGAACACACTATTGCCAGCGGCGGCATGCGTTGATCCCGAAAGCAGGCGCCCCGTAACGTGGTGATGGAACGGACGTACGGTTGCGCGGAGACGTGACCGTACATGTCGCTCCCGTCAATGGTGGCGGCCCGCTCGTTTGCGGAGATGAGACCTGCTGTTCCGGGCTGGAAGTTCGGACAACGCGGTCTCGTACTGATGGAGTGCGTGGAATGGACGGCGAATACGAAATCGCAAACATCGATCAGACTGACTGGGCTGCGTTGAAGGGCAGGCTCATCGAGGCTGGCTGCCAGGTGCTGATGATGCCCGCAGTTGGCGGGAAAATTGCGCATTGGAACGGCGCTTTGGATTCCCGTCCGAAAATGCTGGTCCGATGCAGCACCGTTGCTCAGGTCTCGAGTGCGACGCGCGCGGCGAGCGGCTTCGACGCTCCGCTCGCCGTCTACAACAGCGGCCAGGACTGGAACGGTCGGTCTATGCGCGACGGCAGTCTGCTGCTAGACCTTTGCGACTTGAGGACCATTGAGATCGACACCGGGCGCCGCGAAGCGACGATCGGCGCGGGCGTGACGAGCGCTCAGTTCAATCGCGCTGCGGGCGAGCGAGGTCTTGCCGCGGTGATCGGCAACGACGGGGCGGTGAGCATGGCCGGCCTCACGCTCGGCGGCGGCTATGGACCGCTCATGACTCGCTTCGGATTGGCATGCGACAACCTCCTGTCGGCCGAGGTCGTGCTGCTCGATGGAAGCATCGTGACCTGCGACGGAGAACGCGAGCCTGACCTGTTCTGGGCGCTGCGCGGCGGCGGTGGGAACTTCGGGGTCGTCACGTCGATGCGCCTGCGTCTTCACAGGCTGGATGACGCGCTAGTCGGTACCATCGTGTTCCCCTGGACTGACGGGCGTGCTGCCCTCGCGCACTATGCCGGGTTGATGCTCCGGGCACCAAACGAGCTGTTCGGCGCCGCCGCCCTTTCAACCGGATCAGGCGGTAAGCCGGTGATCGTGATCTCGCTTGTCTGGACTGGAGAGCAGGCAGCCGGCGAGGCAATCATCGGCGAGGTGGCGGCAGCCGGTCATCCCATTGTTGTCAGGTCCGACCCGACGGTTGCGCGCGACCTCCTCTCCCTGACCGATGGAAAGCTCGCCCAAGGTCTCGGCTACGAGGTTGCGACGCGGTGGTTCAGCGCCCTTACGGGCGCGACGATCGACGTACTCCTTGCAGCGTTCGAGGCGCGCACGTCGCCCTTGACCTCGATCATCGTCCATCATTGCCATGGAGCCGCTACGCAGGTCGCGGCCGACGTGACCGCGTTTGGCATGAGAGATCCGCACTTCACTGCTCTGATCTACGCAGCATGGGAGCCTGCGCTGGTCGACGCGGAACTGCATCGGATCTGGGCGGCGTCCCTGGATGCGGAACTCGCGCCCACCTCGTTGCCGGGGGGATACGCCAACCTCCTGCCCGACCGCGCATCGGACCGGATAGCCCACGCCTATGGCCCCAATGCATTGAGGCTGTCCCGAATCAAAACCCGCTTCGACTCGAGAGGCGTCCTCCATGCCATTCCGCTCCCAGCTTTTTCACGGGTCGCGTGATGCCTATGATGACACCGTTACAGGAGCAGTCAGATGGCAAACCCCTTGTTGAGCGTTGAGTAGCCAATCGCACAGCGAGCGCGTTCACTGGACTGCTCGGCAATCCGCGAGATTCTCAAACTGTCCGCCCTCCCGCAGATGATCACGTTCGCGGCGCGGCCGCAGCGCAAGCATTGGAATAGGTAGCGAGCGTCGAGTGTTGTCAGGATAGTCCCGTCATCGAAAGCTAAACGCCCTTCTGGAGCGATCGCCATGTCTCATCCAGAAACACGCCCGCAACCCGTGCAGACGCCGCGACTGCTTACGGTGCATGAGCGCCTGTTCGAGTCCGCGGAAGTCCGCCCTGATGCAATTGCGCTGATCGCGGGCGACGACACATGGACCTACGGTCCGTCTGGCACAGTATGTCAGAAGGCTTTCACAAGGCCTGAGCGCACAGGGTCTGAAACCAGGCGATCGCGTCGCACTGCACTTGACGAACAAACCGGAAACCGTCATCGCGTATTACGCGTGCACGTTGACAGGCCTGATTGCGGTGCCGCTGAATAACCGGCTTACACGCGCGGAACTCGAGCCGCAATTGCGACGACTGCAGGTTTCGTTGTATCTGGGCCAGACTGATCTGTACGGCGCAATTGCCGGCGTGGATGGTTCGATTCTCGATAAGGACCGGCGCTTTCTTGTCGACGGCGCGTCCAAGGGCACGGGCGCAAAGGCATGGAGCGAGTTGATTGACCACCAGGAATGCGAGGTGCGGTTCGCGCCGGCACGCGTCGATGAACCTGCGCTTCTGCTGTCAACGTCCGGCACTACGGGGGGAACCGAAGTTCGTCACCCACACCCAGTGCACAGTGTGCGCGATAACGCAAGCATGTCAGGCCGTCGCGTCGAGGCCGTACGACGTCGCTCTGATTGCCACGCCCATGATGCATGGGGCAGGGCTCGTTACTGTGCTGGCGACGTTAGCTACAAATGGTATCTGCGTCCTGTTGGACCGATTCGAGCCAGCGGCCGCGCTTGACCTGATAGAACGGCACCGTTGCACGCTGCTGATATGGTTGCCGTTCATGTATGCGGGGGCGATCGCCGGGCAGATTGCGCAGCCACGCAACGTCGCGTCACTGGGCACCTGCCTCGTCGTAGGCGATACGACGCCGCGAAGTCTGCAGGAGGAGTTTTTGCGGGTGTTCGGCGTGAGGATGCGCAACGTGCTTGCAATGAGCGAAAGCGTGGGCACGTTCACCTACGGATTCGATATCGGGCCGGTGTGCCGCGCGGTCGACATGAACCGGGTCCGCCTCGTCGACGCAGAAGGCAACACCGTCAGGCGCGGCGAAGCGGGCGAACTGTTGCTGCGCGGTCCGAACATGTTCGTCGGCTACTGGCAAGGGCCCGGACACATCGACGATGCACGCAAGGATGGCTGGTGGGCCACGGCCGATGTGCTGAGACAGGACGAAGCCGGCGATTTCTGGTACGTCGCCAGAAAGAAAAATCTGATCATCCGTGGCGGGTCGAATATCTCGCCGGTCGAAGTTGAGGACGCCCTTCTTGTCCATCGCGGCGTGCGCGAGGCAGCGATAGTCGGCGTGCCGGATGCCGTCCTCGGTCAGCGCGTAATCGGTTTTGTTGAACTGACCGAAGCCGCGACGCAGGTCGAGGAAGTATTGCTCGACCTGTCCCCCAGGGTTGCGAGCTACAAGATGCCGGAGCGGCTCATCGTCGTTGACCGGTTGCCGCGCAATTCGTTAGGCAAAGTGGACCGGGCAACGCTGAAAGCAATCGGGGAGCATCTGGACAGTCGGCGCGCTACGTAAAGCTCGTTTTTGCCATGCCAGCGGGGAAGGAGGGTAGGTGTCAGAGTAAGAGCCGCGGCGATGAACTGTCCTGTGACGTATCTGGACTATAACATTCGAGTGAGCCGCGCAACGTCCTCGACAGCAACATCGTCCTATTTCTTCCAGTTGGGGAATAGTCACGCCGCTTATCCAAATCGAAGGCCGAATCCTGCACTACCAGATCCGAGACACCGGTTTCCCGGTTCTGCTTGGGCACAGCTACTTATGGGACTCGTCCATGAGGGAGCGGCAAATCGAGGTACTATCGCGCTCGTTTCAGGTGATCGCGCCCGATCTCTGGGGCCATGGCCGATCCGAAAGCGTTCCTGAAAGCACGCGTACCCTAGCAGGCTGTTGAAAAGCGCCCCGTCATGACGACCGAAGCTACGTTCAGGAGACTTGCGCGTGCAATTTCCCGCTGAATTACCGGTTTGCCGCGCGATCCGCGCGGGGCATGCGCACGCATGC
>NZ_JBFRCK010000029.1:0-104701 GCF_040965775.1 Paraburkholderia sp. BR10954 | reverse complement strand
GCCTGACGCGGGTCGGTGTGGGCAATCACCTGATGCTCGGCGGCGACAACATGGACCTCGCGCTCGCGCATCTGGTCGAGGCGCGCCTGTTGGGTGGTGCCGGTGGCGCTGGGCAGGCGCCGCAGCGGCTGTCGGCGGCGAGCCTGTCGCAGCTGGTCGAGCGATGCCGCGTCGCGAAGGAGCAGTTGCTCGGCGCGCAGGCGCCCGAGGCGGCGCCGGTCACGCTGCTCGGCGCCGGCTCGAAGCTGATCGGCGGTGCGCGCACCACCCAGGTCACGCGCGACGAGGTCGAGAAGATCATCGTCGATGGATTCTTTCCGCGCGTCGCCGCAGATCAACGACCGGGCCGCCCGCGCGGCGCGATCGTCGAATTCGGCCTGCCTTACGCGACCGATGCGGCGGTCACGCGGCATATCGCGGCCTTTCTCGAACGATTCGCCGCGCAGTCGCGCAAGGCCCTCGGCGCGCACTCCAGCACGCCGGACCCATCCGGCACGGCCGCCCTGCCCGTTCCCGACACGCTGCTGCTCAACGGCGGCGTGTTCCGCGCCGACGCGCTATCGCGGCGTCTCGCCGACACGCTCGGCGGCTGGCGCGGCGCGCCGCTCCATGTGCTGCACAACGACAACCCCGACGTCGCGGTCGCGCGCGGCGCGGTCGCTTATACGCTCGCGCGCGCCGGCTTCGCGCCGAAAATCGGCGGCGGTTCGCCGCGCAGCTATTTTCTGTTGCTCGACGAAACGCCTGCAGGCAAAGACGTTGCCGAGCCGGACGCAGCGCCCGCGCAACGCGGCATCTGCCTGCTGCCGCGCGGCACCGAGGAAGGTCACGAGATTCTGATCGAGGATCGCACGTTCGCACTGCGGCTCGGACATCCGGTGCGCTTTCACCTGGTGTCGTCTAGTGCGGACACCGCATATCAGCCTGGCGAGCTGGTCGATCTCGCGGTCGGCGACTTCGTGCGCCTGCCGCCGATCGCGACGATCGTCCAGCCACGCGACGGCCAGCGCGCCCGCGAAACCGCGGTGCGCATCGCCACGTCGCTGACCGAGGTCGGCACGCTCGACGTCCATTGCATCGAGCTCGACGATCCATCGCAACGCTGGCTGCTCGAATTCCAGCTGCGCCACGGCGACGCGCAAGTAGACCTATCCGCCGATGGCGCGCCGCAACGCCACCCGGCGCTCGATCGCGCGATCGAACTGATCAACCGTTGCTTCGGCGCCCGCGCGCATAACGTCGACCCGAAGGAAATCAAACGCCTGCGCTCGCAGCTGGAACATCTGCTCGGCCCACGCGATGGCTGGGGTAGCGCATTGCTGCGCGAGCTGTTCGGCGCGCTGTGGGAACGCGCGCGGCGCCGGCGCCGCTCCGCCGATCACGAACGGTTGTGGCTGAATCTGGCCGGCTATTGCGTGCGGCCCGGCTTCGGCTATCCGCTCGACGAATGGCGCGTCGAGCAACTTTGGACGCTGTTCGACGACGGCATTCAATACGTGACCGACAGCCAGGTGTGGTCCGAATGGTGGACGCTGTGGCGCCGCGCGGCCGGCGGTCTCGGCGAGGACGCACAGTTGCGCGTGCTCGACGCGATGGACTATCTGCAGAAGGCCGCGCAATCGCGTCACAAGCTGCCGTTCGATGTCGCGAAGACCGGCTTCGCCGATATGGTGCGCCTGTCCGCATCGCTCGAACGGATTCCGGCGGAACGCAAGATCGAACTCGGCGAGGCGGTGCTCACGCGCTTGAAAAAGCCCGCGGAAAACCATCAAAGCTGGTGGGCAGTCGGACGGATCGGCGCGCGCCAGCCGTTCTACGGCAGCGCGCACAGCGTCGTGCCACCCGAGGTCGCCGCGCAATGGCTCGACGCGATCCTTGCGCTCGACTGGAAGAAGGTCGACCCGGCCGCGTTCGCCGCGGTGCAGATCGCCCGCATGACCGGCGATCGCTCGCGCGATCTGCCCGACGAACTGCGCACGAGTGTCGTGCGACGCCTCGAAGCGGCGAGCGCGCCGCGCGCCTGGATCACGATGGTCAGCGAAGTCGTCGCGCTCGATAACGCCGACGAAGGCCGCGTGTTCGGCGAATCGCTGCCGGTGGGGTTGAAGCTGATCGGCGGCTAGAGCGTTCGGCGCGGCGCGAAGCTCAGCACCGCTCGCGCCGCGTCCGGATTGTCACGGTCCTCGAGGCTTTCCGCGAGCAGAGCGCGAAAGACCGGCAACTTGTCCTTGCCGTATTGGAGCCCAAATTCGCACAGCACTTCGGCGATCGCCGCTTGCCGGCTGTCGGCGCCCAGCGTGCTCGAAATGTGCGAGCTGCCGCGCGCCAATTCGAGCAGATAGGTCGAGCGGTAACGGTTCTTTTCGGCCTGTCGGCCGGACCTGGGTCCACGGGGCATCGTTGTTTTTCTCTGCCATTGTCGAACCCGCTATCTATCAGTCAAAGCTGAAGGAAACCTTAGGACGAATCGCGCATGGCTTGCTTGCCACCCGTCACATCAAGGCAAGCCGGCGATGAACGACCCGCATCCTCGTCAAAGCCCCAGACATGCCGCTCCAGCCGCAACGACCAGGCAGGCGAGCCAGCGCCCGCCATTGACCGCTTCCCCAAGAAACACCCGCCCGATCAGCACCGCGAACACCACGCTGGTTTCTCGCAACGCCGACACCGCACCCATCGCGCCCGACTGCAGCGCCCAGATCACGATGCCATACGCCGCGATCGACACCAAACCGCCGATGAGCGACGAGCCCACTGACAGCGGCTCGGCACGTACCGGTGTCCATAGCGGCGCGAGGCCGCGCGTTGCGACGAACAGCAGCGGCATCAGCCAATAGAACAGGAACATCCACGCGGTGTAGGTCAGCGGCTGACCGTCGGACAGTCTCACGCCGATGCCGTCGATCACGGTATAGAGCGCAATCGTCGCACCAGTCGTCAGCGCGCTCAGCACACCCGCGCGCGACACGTGCCGCCCCTGCAACGCGATCGCGATGATGCCGCCCGAGATCATCGCGATCCCGAGCGCGTGCAACGGGCCGATCGCTTCACGCGCGAACAGCGCCGCGCCGAGCGTGACGAGCAGCGGCGACGAGCCACGCGCGATCGGATACGCGAGCGCCAGGTCGCTGCGTCGATACGACCGCACGAGGCTCACGTTGTAGAAGATATGCACGAGCCCCGATGCAACGAGGTAGGGCCAACAGGCGCTGGCTGGCAACGGATTGACCAGCACGACGAGCGTGGCGACAGCCGCGATGGCGATGCTCATCCAGGTCATCGACAGGAACCGGTCGCGGTTGCCGTGCAGCATCGCGTTCCAGCTCGCGTGAAGCATCGCGGCAAAAAGCACGATGCCACCGGTATAACTAAGCATGGGGTTTTGGGGCCGAGAGTGAGCGGGAATGGCATTAGCGGTACAACAGGAAGGATATCTATCTTGTCGTGGCCCCTCAAACCAGATAAATTGGCCGCTTGCGTTAGAAAAACTCTTGCAAATGAAACGAGTATTGCCTCCGCTCAATGCGTTGCGGGCCTTCGAGACCGCCGGCCGGCTCGGCAGCTTCAAGGAAGCCGCCGCGGAGCTGCACGTGACTCACGGCGCGGTGAGCCAGCAGGTGCGTCTGCTCGAGGAATGGCTCGGCGCCTCGTTGTTCGAACGGCACCACCGGCGCGTGACACTGACGGCGGCGGCGAAGGCCTATCTGGAGGAAATCGGCCCACTGTTCGAACAGCTGTCGCAGGCAACCGCGCAATACGGTGTGCCCGAAACGCTGTCGCGGACGCTATCCGTCAACGCGCCCGCGACATTCACGTTGCGCTGGCTGGTGCCGAGACTGGCGACATTCCGCGCCGAGCATCCCGACGTGGAGGTCAAGGTGGAGACGTCGAACGGACCGCTGGAGAGTTTGAAAGAGAGTTACGACATCGTCATCCGGGGCGGCCCGGATACGTTCTATGGCTATTCGATGCGGCCATTCCTGTCCGAGGAGAGGCTTCCAGTCTGCAGTCCGGCGCTCTTGCAGCGGGTGCCGCTTCGATCGCCGGACGACTTGCGGCAGCACACGTTGCTGCACACTTCGAGTCTTCCGCGGCTTTGGCCCGACTGGCTGGCGAGCACGCAGCTTGCCGCGCTGAGGCCGGCCGCCACGTTGACCTTCGATCACTTCTATCTGACCTTGCAGGCCGCCATCGACGGAATCGGCATCGCGATGGGACCGACCGCGCTGGTCTCCGACGATCTCGCCGCTGGCCGGCTCGTCGCGCCATTCGACGGTCCGCGTCTGCGGTCTCGCAGCTACTGCACTTACATTGCGGATGAGAAGTCTGGCGATGAACTGGTCGTGCAGTTCCGTTCGTGGCTCGAGCGCGAGGGGATGTGTTCTTGAGCGCAGAAGTAGGTCATCTCACAGCAACGCGCACACAGGCGGGCGCCTGTGTGCGCGCATTGCTTCAGCTCGCGCCGCTCAATTCGGCACGTTCACGGCGCCGTTCGTTGCGGAAATCGCATTGGCACCCGGGCTCGCCGCGATCGCCGGCAGGTTGGCCGTGGTCAGCGCCGGTGCGGCTCCAGGCGTACCGCCGCGCGGTATCGTGTGGATCACCTGCGACGGCGGCAGCGCCGTGCCGTTCTTCAGATGAGCCCACATCAGGTTGAGCGCCTGAAGATTGTAGTAGTGCAACGGCACGAAACGCATGTCGAAACCGGCGACGCCGAGGAACGCGTCAAAGTGCTGACCGTTCGTGACTTCGTAAAGCGCCAGCTTGCTCGCGCCGCCCTCGGCCACCTGGTTCAAGCCGAGATACGGCCGCGACGCGTGGTTGATCGGCACCAGCGCATCCGCGCGTCCTTGCACGATGATGGTCGGCTTGCCATGCAGGTTCGCATTCACGCGGATTGCATCGACGCTGGCACTCAACGCACCGCTCGTCCACCGCGCGCGCAGGCATGCGGCGCCCGCGTAGCTCGCATCGGCGGTCGCGAGCCGATGATCGACCGCGCCCGAGGTGCCCGCGTTGTAGACGAGGTTGATGCCATTGGTCGGCGGCACGCCGTTGCCGTTGCCGAACACCGTCAGCATCGGCGAGACCGCCGGCGTCACGCCGGCTGCGCCCGTTGCGCTGGTGGTGCCGAAGCTGAAGTCGCACAGATTGTCGGCGACGCTTGCACGCGCATATGCATTCGCATAGGTCACGGCGACGGCCGGCACTGCCTGCGAGTCCCACATCGGCGCTTGCAGCAGGTCCGAGTCCGTCTGATAGCCGTTCTGATGCAGCAGCGCGAGCGCACTGGTGGCCTGCGTCACCGTATCCGCTCCCGCGATCACACCGGCTGCCGCGAGCGACGCGCAACGCGCGGTGCGCAGCGCGGTGGTGGTCGCGGTCGGCAGCGCGGTCAGATACGGCGCTCCGGCCGCGGCCGGAGCGAGCGCGGCGCACGGCTGCAGCAGGTTCGCGAGCGTCATGTAATCGGCGAGCGGTTTGCCGAACGCGCCGACCGGCACGCCGCCCTGCGCGACCGACACCTGTGGCGTGAGCCGCATGTTGATCTGCGGTTCGCCGACCACCACTGCCGTGATGAGGCCCGACGTGTCCTGCTCGGCCGCCGCGAGCGAAGCGCCGCCGCCGTTGCTGACCGACGCGGCGATCGTCGTGATGCTGCCGCTCGCATAGCGCACCGTGCGCGTCGTGCCATTCAATGCGCCGAACGAATCGTTGAGCGCCCAATATGCGAACTGGATCGCCTGCAATGTGTTCTTGCCCCAGTCCTGCTCGGGGTTCTGTTGCGAGTGCGCGTGCTTGAACGCATAGCGGTTCGGGAACTGCGCGTTGAACGTTGCCAGCGTGCTGCTGCCGAGCTTCGCGGTGAAGAGGCTCGCCTTGCCCGCTGTGCTCGCATCCTGCAACGTGCCGTCGATCAGCGTCACGCGATTCGTCGACAGCTCATGCGCGCCGTTGCCGCTGCCCTTGTCGGTGTAGGCCACGGCGCAGCCGCGCTTCAAGCCCCACTCGCCGGCCGCCGAAATCGCGCCGTACACGCCGCGCGAACCGGACGACGTCGCGGTGACGATGCAAGGCTGGTCCGGATTGAAGCTCGTGGGAATCTGCACGAGCAGGCTCACGTTCTGCGCGCCGCTGCCGTCATCGGCATAGGCGAGGTATTCCTTGCCCGCGATCTTGCCTTCGCCCAGCGTGTCGTTGCCGTTCAGGTCGACGTTGGGGCCCCAGAAGCGTCCATAGCCGCCGTTCGCCGTCATGTCGACGAGCGCCCGGTAGTTCGACCAGATTGCGAGACGCCGCAGTTCGGCGGCCGTAGGTTGCGCGGTATTCGCGATGGCCGGCGCGGTCGCCGAGGCGAGGCCGGTCTTGCCGAGGCCCGCGGTCAGCAGATCGTCGCTGTTGCCGTCATAAGATTTCGTCGTCACCGCGCTTTTGATGAAGCCTGGCAGCACGTTGTTCGGCGGCGGTGGATGCAGTCCGTCGTCGTTGCCGCCGCCGCAGCCGGCCAGCACGATCGCGGACGCCATCAGGCTCGCCGCGGTAGTGAGCCACCAAGGGTTGTGCATGGCCGCCGGGATCTTCTTCGGTGTTGTCATCTTTTCTGTCTCCGTCATTTATACGACGTTGTATTGGCAACGGCACCGAACTTATTACCGACTCCGCTTCATCAGTTCGCTAGAAAGAGATGCTTCGGATGCCGATGCATCGCTAGCGTGCATTGAGCTCTCGCCGGAGTCAATACACGCTCATACCGACACACAACGAGCATCAGGATTCGCTTGAAACAGCCGGCCGGCTAGTCGGAATCGGCCATGCGGGTGAACCCGTCGTCGCTCCAGGCTTCGGAGCCGACACCGTGACGAACGAAGAAAACTCCGTGCGGGTCGTAACGTTTCTTGATCGACAGAAGACGCGCATAGTTGGCCCCCCAGTACGCGACTTGCCAGTTTTGCTGAAAATAGCTGCTCTCAGCGACGTAGGCGCCGTCTGCAGGTGCAATCTTCCTGAGTTCGTCGATGGCCAGACCGATCAGCTTCGCATCTCGCTGTGCCTTCGCAACGTCGGGCTCGTGATCGGTCAGACCGTCGAATGCCGGCGGCCCCTCGCTCGCGATAATCGCCAATGCGAACGACTCCGCCACGACTGGATTGACGGGCGTTTGCAGGCCGGCGGCAATCACATCGGCAGGGGCGCCGGCCAGCCCTTTCTGAAAATGAAGCTCGACAGGCCAATAGCGCGTAGCGCCCATCAGCGCATCGACGAGTTCGGGTTGGCGCTCGCGCGTCAGCATTGCCGCAGGCAACCACAGCGAGTCGAAGCGGTGGATCACATGACCGGCCTCGGCGAGATTCTGTGTCCAGAAGAAATTGGCATCTGGCGCGCCGGGCCGGTCATCGAAACGGACCAGGCCGGGCACGTACCGCGCGAGCGCCTTGCCGTCCCAACGTATCCTCCCCGGACCGGCGACGATCGATGGCGCGGCCGTCATGGTCAGGTCGTCCTGCAAGCCAATCCAGTCCCACAACGGCTGCCACAGCGTGGCGACCTCTTCTTTGCCGAGTCCCTGAAAACTCATGGCGATGCGCAAGCGCTTGCCCGGCAGCAGCGTGACGAGTTCACCCCAGTGGCGATTGCATAGGCTATCGGCGTAAAGCGCGACGAAGCGGCCCAGCAAGCGTTGGTACGCGACATCCGAGCGTGCCACGACTGCGCAGGATACGAGACCGAACACGTCCGGCAGTTCGTGCGTGCGCAAGGTCAAACGGCTGACCACGCCGAAGGTGCCGCCGCCCCCGCCTTTCAGGGCCCAGAAAAGATCCGGTTCTCTTCGCGCGTTGACGACCCTGACCACACCGTCCGCGGTGACGACCTCCGCTTCGAGCAGTGAAGCCGACGCAATGCCGAATTGTTTGGAGTGCGTTCCAAAACCTCCCCCTTGAATCAGTCCAGCGACTCCCACTGTTCCACAACCGCCGCCCTGTACATATCGACCCACGCCGCCGGTAACGGCTTCATAGGTATGCATCCAGATCGCGCCTGCCCCGACGCTTACCGCGGGTCCGGGTGGAATGATCCCGTCACAACCGCTCGGAACGAAAGCATCGTGATTCCCGATGTCGTTCATCGCGCGCGTCCATATCATCAAGGAATCCGGTGCGTTCGAAGTGCCAAGATAGGAATGCCCCCCGCCGCGTACAACGACGCGAAGATTGCGTTCACGCGCGAAATTGACGGCCGCCGCCACATGTTCGACTTTTGTCGCCGCGACGACGTACGCACTCGGTTCGGCTTTCCACGCGCCAACCCACTCGCAGGTTTGTGTCAAGACGGGACTATCGCCGATGAAGTACGGATTCTTGAGTTCGCGGAAGAGCGCAAGGCACTCGGCGTTGCCGGGAGATTCGCGACAGAGCTCGAGTGGTGACTCCGGTCGGATCAGGTGGCCATCCACCTGCTGTTTCAGTCGCGCCCAGTCCGAAGGCGTGGGCCATCCCGGTTCGCCAGGACGTACGCGTCGCGGGGTCTGTGCAGCGTGAGCGGCATCGAGCCGAAGCAACGGCCAGACAGAGGGAAACAGCGGGACAGCCGCAAGCCCCCTGATCAGATCACGGCGCTTCACTGTGGCGCTCCTTCACCGCTTCGCTCGATGCAAGCGCTTAGGCGTCTCGTGGAAGCAGTTCGACTTCACCCTCGATCTCCACGGGAATGTTGAAGGGCAGCTCGGCCATTCCCACCGCGCTGCGAGCGTGAGCGCCGCGCTCCTCGCCGAAGACAGCCAGTATCAGTTCCGAGAAGCCGTTGATTACGGCGGGCTGCCGGTTGAATGCGGGTGCCGAATTGACCATGCCGAACACTCTCGTCCAACACGCGATGCGCTCCAGACTTCCGAACTCGCGCTTCAGGCTGCCGAGAATAGCGAGCGCGGTGAGGCGAGCCGCCACGAACGCTTGCTCCGGCGAGACCTGACTCCCCACCTTGCCGAGTGGCTGGGCGAGCGAGCCGTCCGCGTTGGTCGGTCCATGGCCCGAGATGCAAGCCCTGCTGCCGACTACCCGCACCCATGGAAACGGAAGCGCCAGCCCCGCAGGAAGCTGCAATGGCTCCGGTAGGACGTAGCCAAGCGCATGCAAGCGATCTTCAATGGTCGACATCTTCAGACTCCACGTAAATGCCTGATGGCCTGATTCGGGCGCGTGCCACGATGATCACGCCGCAGCCTGGCTGCGGCACGTCGCTGCGGTGACAGCGCTTTCAGACGAGCACTTCCCTTACGTTCCGCCCTGCTTGCGCATCTGCCCGATAGCGCGAGCCCGTGCCGCCTCGGCCTCCCGGACGAGCCGGTAAGCAACATAATATTTGAAGACATTCCGCACGTACGTAGTGGGTTCGATGCCGATTTTCTCGGCGACTACGATTTCGACATTGTTGAACCACTTGTTCGGATCGAGACCGCGCGCCTGCGCCTCCTTGCGCATCCTGGCGATGTTTGCGGGTCCTGCGTTGTAGCTCGCGAATGCGAACAGCGAGCGGTCCCTTTCCGAGAAGTGAGCATCGGGAAAGTAACGGGCCATCAGCACGTCGAGATATTTCGCTCCCGCATGGACGTTGGACTCCGCCACCCTGATGTCGCCAACCGCAAGTTCCTTTCCCGTGGCTGGCATCAGCTGCATGATGCCGATTGCTCCAACGTGACTGCGCGCACTCTGGTTCAACTGCGATTCCTGATAGCCCTGAGCCGCAAGCAGGAGCGGATCGAAGCCGTATTGCGCGCCGTATTTTTCGAAAAGGCCGACCGTCTGTTTGAATCGCTTCAGCTCCGCTGACTCCGTATTGTTGGAGATCTGCTTGATGCGCTTCATTTCCTGCTGCAGACGGACTTCCGCGACACTCTGCTTTTTCACGTAATTCAGGTAGAAGTCGTTGATCGCGTCCTGTAGTTTCGGGCTCTTGAGGCGGACCGCCCAGCCGATGTAGCCTGCGTCGCGCACCGCGATGTCGTTATGCACGACGATTCCCGGCAGTATCGGCGCCCATACCTTTGCCTTCCAGTCGTCCACGACGAGGATCTGGACCAGCCCGGCATTGAGCATCTCCATCGCGTCTTCGTCTTCTAGCGCGTCGGGCAGCGGTACGAGCTTCACGGGGGCTTTGCGTTCCCTGGCAAACCGCGCGTTCAACGCTTTCAGGCTCTCGTAATAGCTGCTGCTCGGTCGCACATGGACGGTCTTGCCGCTTAGGTCGTCGAGCTTCGCGAGGGCTGGCGACTTCGGCCCGGTCACGACCACTTCGCGTACTGCTGTGCGGTCACGAGGCGACACGAAGTCGACCTGCTTCAGGCGGGCCTCCGTGACCGTCAAATTGCCCGCGGCGATGTCGCCCCGGCCCGCTATCAGCCCCGGGAGCAACTGGTCGCGCGTCGTCGGAATGATGACCAGCGTGAGCGGACGTTTGCCGAGCGTCGCCTGGTATTTCCTGTTCAGATAACGCTCGAAGTCCCGCATCAGGCCGGCGGTCAGCCCTCGCTCGTGGCCTTGCTCATTCACATAGAGCGTTCGACTGTAGGGAACCAGTACACGGATCAGCCGCCGGTCCAGCATGGCGTCGAAATCGCCGCTGAACGGTTGATTGCCGAGATCGATTTGGCGCGCGGCGGGAGTTGAGGCGGGGGCACCTGGGGCTGCCGGAACGGAAACGGCCGACGAGGCGGCCGCCGACGCGGCCGGCTGCGCAGCGGCAGTTTGCGCGGCGACGCACGTCGCAACGCCGACGGTCATGCCAGAGCAGAACGCCGCGATGAACAGCAACGTTTGAATGATGCGCATCGTAAAAAGCCCTGCTGCCGCACCCGGCGACTGCGTCGACGTTCACTACGCGCTTCGATATTGCCACGATGGCAACGATTGGAAATGGGACGTTGGTCCTATAAGCCAAGCCGCCGTCATGACGAAGACTAGAGCTACGCCATCGTCACGCGATTTCGCCCGTTATGCTTCGAGCGGTACAACGCCCGGTCGGCGCTCGCGAAACCGTCGCGATGCGCGGGCCGCGACAAGTCGCTGATACGCGTAAGCGACGCGCCTACGCTGACCGTCACCACCCCGAGCGGCGACGCGCGATGTTCGATCGCGAGATCCGCCACGCCCTGGCGCAGCGTTTCGAGCGTGTCTTCGAGCTTCGACTTCTGTGCTTCGAGCATCAGCAGTCCGAACTCCTCGCCGCCCATGCGCCCGACCACGAAGTGCTCGCTGTCGGCGGCGGCCTGCATCACCGAGGCGACCAGCCGCAGACAATGATCGCCGGCCTGATGGCCGTAGGTGTCGTTGTACTGCTTGAACCAGTCGACGTCGACGACCACCGAGCCCATCATGTCGCCGTCGCGCGCCTCTTTCCAGCGTCGCGCGATGGTCTCGAGCAGAAAACGCCGGTTGTACAACTGCGTGAGCGGATCGATCGCGGTGGCCGTGCGCATCTTCAGATCGTTTTCGATCATCGCGCGCAGGTGGTAGAACACGCCGCGCTGGCCCGCGTCGAGCCGCCCCGGTGCCGGGTCCATCGCGCATAGCGCGCCGACGATCTCTCCGTTCGGCGCACGCAGCGCGATCGCCGCGTAAAAGCGCACGAACGGATGACGCTTGACCAGCATGCATTCACCGAAACGGCTGTCGTTGTGAGCATCCTCGATCACGAACAGATCGGCGTCGCGCACCGCGTAGTCGGCGAGCGAACGCGCGCGCGTGACGAGCGGCATCGCCATGCCGACCTCGGCGCGATAGTGCTGATACTCCTCGTCGAGCAGCACGATCGCGGTAATCGCCGTGCCGGTCACACTCTTCAGAATCTCCGCCGCGTGTGTGAAGCACTCGCGCATCACCTGATCGTCGTGCAACAGCCACTCGATGACCGAAGACTCCACCTCGGGTTCGCCGCCGGCGGTCGAGTCGACTGGCATCCGGCTGGCGAGGCGGTCGATACTGTGAGCGAGTTGCACGGAAGGGTTCCAGAATGGGCTTAGCTTATGTCAACGGCATAGGCAGGCCAAACTTGAGCACAGAATGTGGGACCGCGGGCACGCGCCGGAGCGCATCCGGCGGCCCCAAAGAAAATGGGCCGGCTCTCGCGAGCCGGCCCATCGATCGATGCGACGTTGAGATAATCGGACGCGCCGCTTTACTCCTTGTCGCCCTTCACCTGCGGCAGCGCCGACGTCTCGTTCGACGACAGCAGACCCACCTGCGAGTAAATGCGCAGCTTGTCGCGCGTGTCCTTGATGTCGAGGTTGCGCATCGTCAGCTGGCCGATGCGGTCGCGCGGCGAGAACGTCGATTCGACCTTCTCCATCGACAGACGCTCGGGCTGATACGTGAGGTTCGGCGACTTCGTGCTGAGTATCGAGTAGTCGTTGCCACGGCGCAGCTCGACGGTCACTTCGCCGGTGATCGCACGCGCGACCCAGCGCTGCGCGGTTTCGCGCAGCATGATTGCCTGCGGATCGAACCAGCGGCCCTGGTACAGCAGACGGCCGAGACGGCGGCCGTTCTCACGGAACTGCTCGATCGTGTCTTCGTTATGGATGCCGGTGACGAGACGCTCGTAAGCGATATTCAGCAGCGCGAGGCCCGGGGCTTCGTAGATGCCGCGGCTCTTCGCCTCGATGATGCGGTTCTCGATCTGGTCGCTCATGCCCAGACCATGACGGCCGCCGATACGGTTCGCTTCGAGCAGCAGTTCGACCGCGTTCGGGAACGTCCGGCCGTTCAGCGCGACCGGCTGGCCTTCCTCGAAGCGGATCGTCACTTCTTCCTTGGCGATCTGCACGTCGTCGCGCCAGAACGCGACGCCCATGATCGGATTCACGATCTTGATGCCGGACTCGAGGCTTTCGAGATCCTTCGCTTCGTGCGTCGCGCCGAGCAGGTTCGAGTCGGTCGAATAGGCCTTTTCAGCCGACATCTTATAGTCGAAGCCCGACTGGCGCATGAACTCGGACATTTCAGCGCGGCCGCCGAGTTCGTCGATGAACAGCTGGTCGAGCCACGGCTTGTAGATCTGCAGGTTCGGATTGACGAGCAGACCGTAGCGGTAGAAACGCTCGATGTCGTTGCCCTTGTACGTGCTGCCGTCGCCCCAGATGTTGACGCCGTCTTCCTTCATCGCGGCGACCAGCATCGTGCCGGTCACGGCACGGCCGATCGGCGTGGTGTTGAAGTAGGTGATGCCCGCCGTCGAGATATGGAACGCGCCGCACTGCAGCGCTGCGATGCCTTCCGCGACCAGTTGCGCGCGGCAGTCGATCAGGCGCGCGCCTTCGGCGCCATATTGCGTGGCGCGACGCGGGATCGAATCATAGTCGTCTTCGTCGGGCTGACCGAGATTGGCCGTGTAGGCGTACGGCACGGCGCCCTTCTTGCGCATCCAGTGCAGCGCGGCGCTGGTGTCGAGGCCGCCGGAAAACGCGATACCGACCTTCTGGCCGATCGGAAGACTTTCAAGGATTGTACTCATAAGCAGTAGCGTTAAACTCGACGTACGGGGAGATTTGGGGGAACAGCTGAGTATCGGGCATGCCTGGCGATCAGGCAAGTTACGCGGGAGTATACCGCGAACCGCCGTCCGGCCTTGGATTTCGCCGGTTGGCGCGGCCCTCCGCCGCGATATCGGCGTGTCGAATTCCCGGGTTAATTCACGCTTTATCAGTCGTAACGGGGACCGATTTATTATCGTCTCGGGGTAGCATCGCGGGTTACGTCAACGCACCGGCCGCGTATCCTTGCACCCCGTGCACCCCGTTCACTCCCCTTGCCGACCGCTCATGACCACGACCACTCCACGCCCCACGACGAACGCCTCGCTGATCACCAACGTGCGTCTCGCCGACGGCAAGCGCGTCGAGGTGTCGATCGTCGATGGCCGGATCGCCGCGCTCGGCGCCGCTCTGCCGCGCGAGCCCGGTGTGCCAGTCGAGGACGGCGGCGACGCGCTCCTGCTACCAGGTTTCGTCGAAGGGCATACACATCTGGACAAGACCAACTGGGGCTTGCGGTGGTATCGCAACGAAGTCGGGCCGAAGCTGACCGACCGCATCGAAAACGAGCGCCGCTGGCGCGCCGAAAGCGGCCACGACGCGGGTGCGCAATCACTCGCGCTCGCGCGCGCGTTTCTCGCGGCCGGCACGACGCGGGTGCGCACGCACGTCGATATCGACACCGACGCGGGCCTGCGCCATCTCGACGGTGTGCTGGCCACGCGCGACACACTGCGCGACGTGCTCGACCTGCAGATCGTCGCGTTTCCGCAGTCGGGGCTGCTCGGCCGGCCCGGCACCGACGCGCTGCTCGATCGCGCGCTCGCCGCGGGCGCCGACGTGCTCGGCGCGCTCGATCCCGCGCTGATCGACGGCGATCCGGTGAAGTCGCTCGATCTGACGTTCGCGCTCGCCGAGCGTCACCGCAAGCCGATCGACATTCATCTGCACGAGCCCGGCGAAATCGGCGCGTTCACGCTCGGTTTGCTGCTCGATCGCGTTGCCGCGCACGGCATGCAGGGGCAAGTAGTGGTGAGCCACGCGTTCTGTCTCGGCGCGCTGCCCGAGCGCGAACGCGATGCGCTGCTCGCGCGTATCGCCGAGCTGCGCGTCGCGCTGTTGACCACCGCGCCGCCGTCGGTGCCGGTGCCGCCGCTCACGGCTTGCCGCGCGCACGGCGTCACGCTGTTCGGCGGCAACGACGGGATTCGCGACACGTGGACACCGTACGGCTCGCCCGACATGCTGGAACGGGCGATGCTGATCGCGATGCGCTACGGCCTGCGCCGCGACGACGATCTCGCGCTCGCGTTCGATTGCGTCAGCGGCGTCGCCGCGCGCGCCTGCGGATTCGAAGCTTACGGTTTGCAGCCGGGCGCCCGCGCCGATCTCGTGCTGGTCGATGCCGACACGCTCGCGCATGCGCTCGTCGCGCGGCCGGTGCGCAAGCTGGTGGTCGCGCACGGCCGCGTCGTCGCGCGCGATGGCGCGCTGCTCGCGCGGTAGTTGAACATGGGCGCGAACGCGGCCCCGCCGTGCGCAACAACAAAGACGCTTCTTGCACTCAGATGATCAATCTTTTTCAGGCCATGCAGGCTTTCGTCAAGGTCGCCGATGTCGGCAGCTTCGCGCAGGCCGCCGCGCAACTGAACGTGTCGACATCGGTCGTCACGCGCCATGTGTCGAGCCTCGAACAGCATCTCGGCATTCGGCTGTTTCAGCGCACCACGCGCAAGGTCGTGCTGACCGAGGCCGGGGCGCAATACGCGGACGGTTGCCGCGTGTTGCTCGCCGAACTGGAGGAAGTGGAATCGCGCGCGACCACGGCGTCGCGCGAAGTGGCCGGCGACCTGCGCATCGTCGCGCTCGGCAGTTTTTCGCTGTTTCGGCTGACGCCGCTGTTCGCCGAATATCAGGCGCGCTTTCCGCAGGTGAACCTGCGCGTCACGCTGACGGAAAAACGCGTCGATCTGCTCGAAGGCGGCTTCGATGTCGGCATCGTGACCGAGCATATGATCCGCTCGGAGTCGCTGGTGGTGCGGCGTCTGATCAACTCGCACGCGGTGCCGGTGGCCGCGGCCGCGTATCTGGCGCAGGCCGGTCATCCGCAAACGCCGGCCGAGCTGGAGAGGCATCGGCTGATCGCCGCGCCGTTCGACACGACCGGCCCGATGTGGATCTTCCGCAAGGGGGACGGCGACGCCGACCACGCGAGCGAGGCCGGCGACGACAGCGGCGAGAGCATCGCGATCGATGCCTCGTTCACGGTCAACAGCATGATCATGCAGAAGCAGGCCGCGCTCGGCGCGATGGGCATCGCGCTGCTGCCGCTCGAAATGGTCGAGGACGAACTGCGCGCCGGCACGCTGGTGCGCGTGCTCGATGGCTATGCGGTGCTCAATGGCGACGTGGCCGTGTCGCTGGTGTACCCGAGCCGCGAGTTCGTGCCACGCAAGGTGCGCGAGTTCATCGATCTCGCGGTCGGTTTCTTCAAGTGACGTTATCGGGCTGACGCTTCAAGGCCGCTCGCCGCGCGCGAGCCGCGCGTCGATGTCGTACACGACCGGCATTAGATCCGCGACGCTGTCGATTACGTAATGCGCGCCCGCCGCCTTCAACCTGGCCGTCGCGGCGGTGCGGCGCGCGGCGAATTCGTCGGCCGGCAGCGCCTTCACCTCGGCCTCGCTCATGCCGAACGCGTTGCCGCTCACCGCGACGCCGACCGCCCATGTGCCGCCGTTGATGCCCTCTTCGATGCCGACCTCGGTGTCGTCGACCTTGATCGCCTCTTTCGCGCGCCATACGCCGAGCTGCGGCAGCGTCCGGTAGATCATGTACGGCGACGGCCGTCCTTCCGGCGTATCGCCGGTGCACACGATGCTGTCAGGCGAGAAGCCCTGCGCGGCCGCGCCCGGCACGATTTCGTCGATGATCTCGCGGGTATAGCCGGTGGTCGTGCCGATGCGGATAGCGTCGTGACGCAGTGCGCTCGCGACTTCGGCGACGCCCGGGATCACCGCGCTATACCTCGCCGCGACCGCGATGTTCTTCGGCACGAACACGTCGTACACGGCGTCGATATCCGCGTCGGTCGGTGTATGGCCGTGACGCTCGGCCCAAGCCTGCGCGACGCGCGGCAGCGCCATCAGCGCCGCGATATGCGGCCGCTTCGCCATGCCCATCGGGCCGCGTGCTTCGTCGATCGTGATCGGCACGCCGAACTGCTCGAAGGTCTCGACGAAGGCGCCCATCGGCGCGCGTGAACCGTAGTCGACCACCGTGCCGGCCCAATCGAAAATCACCGCCTTCACATATTTCATCTGCTTGAATCCCCCGAAATTCGAATGTATTGGGTTTGCCGTCGCGGCTCAGGCCGCCTGTGCGAGCGCCTTGCGTTCGTCGAGCGCGGCGGGCGGCGGCGCCGCGTGCGTGACGCCCATCATGCGCAGCGCTTGCGCGCAGGCCTCGACCACGCGACGCATCACCTGCTCGTCGACCTGGCCGATGCAGCCGATGCGGAAACTGTCGACCACCGTCAGCTTGCCTGGATAGATGATGAAGCCCTGCTCCTTCATCAGTTCATAGAAGCGCGCGAATTCGAACGACGGATGCGCGGGCGAGAAAAACGTCACGATGATCGGCGAGCGCCAGTGCGCGCTGAGCAATGGCTCGAAGCCGAGCTCGTGCATGCCGGCCACCAGCACGTCGCGATTGTTCGCGTAGCGCGCGAGCCGCGCGGGCTGCCCGCCTTCGAGCCTGAACAGCCGCAGCGCCTCGAGGAACGCAGCCACCGTATGCGTGGGCGGCGTGAAGCGCCACTGGCCCGTCCGATTCATCACGTCCCATTGATCGTAGAGATCGAGCGCGAGCGAATGGCTGCGGCCCTTCGCTTCGGAGAGCGCGCTCTTGCGCGCGATCACGAAGCCGAAACCCGGTACGCCCTCGATGCACTTGTTCGCCGACGACACGAACGCCTCGCACGCGATCTGCCGCACGTCGAGCGGCACCGCGCCGAAGGCGCTCATCGAATCGATCAGCAGCTTGCGGCCATGCTTCGCGACCGCGGCCGCAATCTCTTCGAGCGGATTTAGGATGCCGGAACTCGTTTCGCAATGGATCGCGACTACGTGCGTGATCGACCGATCGGCGGCCAGCATGCGCTCGACTTCGACGCCGCGCGGCGGCAGGTAGTCGCCCTTGTCGAGCAGCGTGCAGACACGGCCGAGGTAGCCGAGCGTGGTCGCCGCGCGCTTGCCGTACGCGCCGTTCGCGAGCACGAGCGCATGGCCGTCGCGCGGAATCAGGCTGCCGAGCATCGCTTCGACGCAGTAGCTGCCGCTGCCCTGCAGCGGCACGCAGTCGTACTCCCCGGCGGTGTCGCCGGCGATTTCGAGCAGGCTCGCGCGCAACTGAGCGGTCATCGCGCGGAAGTCGCCGTCCCATGAGCCCCAGTCGCGCAGCATCGCCTGTTTCGTCGAGAATGCCGTGGTCAGCGGACCCGGTGTCAACAGGTATGGCTCGCCGCCAGCCGGCGCCGCGCAGGATGTCGTGCCACCGGTGACCGATGTTGCCGCGGCCGCAACGCTCAATGCCGCCGCCGAACCGCCGATCGCGCTTTCCATGTCGGGTACTCCGATATCGCTATGTCGATACCTCACACGATATAGAAACGCCGTCCATCGGTAAAATCGATATAATCGATGGCAGTATCGTTAAAACTTATCGGTCGGCGAGGCACACGTGCAGTACGCGCAATTGCGGGCGTTTCATGCGGTCGCTGAACATGGCGGCTTTTCTAAAGCGGCACAGGCGTTATCGTTGACGCAGCCGGCGGTGTCGGACCATGTGCGGCGCCTCGAACAGGATTACGGCGTCAAGCTGTTCGAGCGCGGGCCGCGCGGCGTGGAGACGACCGAACTCGGGCTGCGCCTGTTCAGCGTGACGCGGCATATGCTCAGCTGCGAGCGTGATGCGCGTCAGTTGCTCGAATCGGCGGGCGGGCTGGAGTCGGGTTCGCTATCGCTCGCGGCCGATGCGCCCGATCTCGCCGTCGCGCTGATCGGCGCGTTTCGCCAGCGGCATCCGGGCATCGTCGTCACGCTGTCGATCGCCAATGCGGCCGAGTGCATGCAGCGCGTGCTGTCGAGTGCGGTCGACGCGGCCATCACGGCCGCGCCGCAAGTGCATAGCCGCCTGCGGTCGCGCGTGTTGCGGCGCGATCCGCTGGTCGCGATGGTGCCGGCCAGCTATGCGGCCGCGAAGAAGCGCCGCCTCAGCTACGCGGAGCTCGTCGAACAGCCGATGATCTTCCGCGAACCGCAATCGGTCACCCAACAACTGCTCGAAATCGAGCTCGTGCGCGAGTCGCTGCAGGTCGAGCCGGTCATGTACGTGGATGGCCGCGAGGCGCTCGAGGAAGCGGTCGCGCAGGGAATCGGGGTCGGCGTGATTGCGCGCGCCGAGTTCAACGAGTCGCGGCGCATCCGGATGGTGCCGCTCGTCGACTGCCGCGTGCAGATGATCGAATCGCTGACGCGGCTCGCCGAGCGGCCGGGTTCGAATCTGCTCGACGCTTTTTTTGCGGTGGAATTGCCGGGAGCGGAAACCGAGGTCTCGGTCGGCGAGGTTCAACGCGCGTAGCTCGCGCGCCGTCGCTGCAACAGGCGGCGCGGCCGTTGTGCTACCGGCCCGCGCCATCCGTTATCGCGCTCAATTTGAAGAGCGGGTTGCCAGAAGCGTTGACAACCCGTCAGAGTCAGCGCGAGCCGCCGCTCGCGATCAGGCTCTCGCCCGTCAACCAGCGCGCGTCGTCCGAAGCCAGGAACGTGACGACATCGGCGATATCGTCGGGTTGGCCGATACGGCCGAGCGGCGTCGTGCTGATCGCCCACGTTTCGAACTCCGAGCCCATCACGCCGGCGGTGTGCGCGCCTTCGGTTTCGACCACGCCCGGATTCACCGAATTCACGCGGATCTTGCGCGGACCGAGTTCCTTCGCGAGCACGCCGGTGATCGCATCGACCGCGCCCTTGGTCGCCGTGTAGACCGCGGTGGTCGCCGGTGTGATGCGGGTCACGACCGAGCTCACGTTGACGATGCTGCCGCCTTCGCCCAGATGTTTGGCCGCCGCCTGCGTCACCAGCAGCAGACCCAGCACATTCACATCGAAGTGCTTATGAAAATGCGCTTCACTGATCTCTTCGAGCGTCGCGAATTCGTAGACACCCGAGTTGTTGACGAGAACGTCGAGCCGGCCATAAGTTTCGATCGCCGCATCGATGATGCCCTTCGCGTCCGCGGCCTTCGACACGTCGCCGCCAACCGCGACCGCCTTGCCGCCCGCCGCGGTGATATCGGCGACCACCTTGTCGGCGCCCGCGCGGCTCGACGCATAGTTCACCACGACCGACGCGCCTTGCGCCGCCAATGCCTTCGCAATCGCCGCACCGATGCCTTTCGATGCACCCGTTACAACCGCTACCTTGCCTGTGAGCTTGCTCATCATCGTGTCCTTTCAATGGTTCGCGCCGGCATGCCTCGCGAGAAGTCACGAGGTCCACGCCGCTGAAAGCTGGAAATGCAGTGGCGCTGTCACAGGTCGTAAATTTAGGCATCGCGTGAGCTCGGATAAAGCGGCTCGAGGCGAATTGACACGCCGCTTCCGACGAACAATCGATTCGAAGCGGATTTCGTTGGATATCTTTACGCGGGGCTCACGAAGATTTCGGGCAAATACGCGCTGATCTGGTTCGCGGTGCATCTCGTACCAGATCGATGCATGAGACTCCTACGAGTAGACGCCACGATCAGGCCCTACACACCGAAAGCGCTTTATTCACTGCGCTTTTTATTCAATGCTTGCGCAGCAGCGCGATCTGCGCCGCCACGCTCGCGAGCACCGCGAGCGCACCGAGCGTATCGAGAATAATGGACCACATGATCTCCCTCCTCCGCTATCTGCTGCCTCAACGTCATTTAAACGAATGCGCGCGGTATTGATTGAACGTCGAGGCCGAGCAGACAGATAGGGTTTGACGGTGCTGTTGCTATCATTCGTTGCCGCGGAGCGCTCCTGCGGGAGCACAGAGCCGTAAACGGACATTCAGCGCGCGGCATTCCAACACCAACCCGATCGCCGACGCATCATACCTCTGAGGCATGCATGGAATTTCGCCAACTTCGCTACTTCATCGCGGTCGCCGAGGAGATGAACATCACGCGGGCGGCCAATCGTCTGCATATGACGCAACCGCCGCTGTCGCGGCAGATCCAGCAGATCGAGGAAGACGTCGGTCTGCCGCTGTTCGAGCGCGGCTCGCGACCGTTGCGGCTCACCGAAGCCGGCCGCATTTTCTACACCCAGGCGAAACGTCTGATCGATGAAGCCGACGAGCTCGCGCCGCTCACGCGCCGGCTCGCACAACTCGCGGAGCGCATCGTGATCGGCTTCGTGCCGTCTACGCTGTATGGCGCGCTGCCCGCGGTGATACGCTCGTTTCGCGAGGCCGCGCCGCATATCGAGCTATCGCTGATCGAGATGTTCACACTCGAGCAGTTGGCCGCGCTCAAAGGCGGCCGCATCGACGTCGGCTTCGGCCGCCTGCGCTTCGATGATGCGCAACTCGCGCGCGAAGTGCTGGTCGAGGAACGGATGATCGCGGCGTTGCCGCAGGACCATCCGCTCGCACGGCAAAAGAAGCCGCTGACGCTCGCCGCGCTCGCCGAGGAAACGCTGATCGTCTATCCAAGCACGCCGCGGCCGAGCTACGCGGACCAGCAGATCTCGGCGATGCACGATCAGGCGCTGGAGCCGAAGGCGATTCACGAAGTGCGCGAGTTGCAGACCGCGCTCGGTCTGGTCGCCGCGCAGGTCGGCGTGTGTCTCGTGCCGGAGAGCGTCGAGGGCTTGCGCGCGCACGGCGTCGCGTACCGGCCGATTCCGTCGGCAAGCGCCGCGTCGCCGATCATCATGAGCCGGCGCCTGCAGGACGAATCGCCCGCGACGATGCTGATGTGCTCGCTCGCGCGGCAGTTGTTCAAGCGGGTTTGAGCGCCGCCTGCGCGAGCACGGCGCATCGTACCGCCCTACTTCACATCGAAGCCATAGTCCCCATGCGTTCGATGCCCGTCCGACGCCACCGCGACCCAATGCACGGTGTAGTGTCCGGCCGCAAGCGTCGGCAGCGGCAGCGTCATCACCGCGGGTTGCCGCGCATCCACCGATGACTTCTGCGTGCCGACCTGCTTGCCGCTCGCATCGGTGACGCTCAGCGAGCTGAACGCCGGTTCGAGCGGCCCGTCGAAGGTCACCTTGACCTGCGCGGGCGCGGCCACCGATGCGCCCGCGCCCGGCTCCTGCTTCTGCGGAAACACATGCGCGAGTGCCGCGCTCGCGAACGTCACACCGGCGATCAGTGCCGCCAGGCGCATTGCGTGATAGTCGAAGCTGTTCATCATCGTTTTTCTCCTGCACTACTCATGGAAAGAGCGGCTTGCCGAGCGTAGTCGGCGCAATATCGTCGAAGAACACATGCGCCTGCACCAGAATGCCGACGTGCGAACCGCTCGCACGGTTGATCGGAATCTGTGCCTCGACGCCGAACTGTCCGTAGCGATTGATCCAGATAAAGCCCGGATTGACCGTGCCGGTCGTCTGCCCCTGGCTGCGCGACAGCGGGACCTCGACGAGCGGGATCAGGTTCGAGAACGGCTGCGGCAGACCCGCGTCGTGCACGTGCTGCTGCAGATACGGCAGGCTGTACTGCACGGTGAAGCCGTAGATGAACGCGTTCGGCTGACCCGCGCCGGTGGTGAGCGCGGTGGCCGCCTCGGCCGTGATCGCGACCGGGCGCAGATACGCGAGCGAATCGGGCAGATCGCCCATGCCCTTGCCGATGTAGACGGTCGGCGAGATCGTCGAGAAGTTGTCGGCGATCGCTCGACTGCCAGTGCCGCCGAGCTCCGCAGTGACGCCGATCGACGTCATCAGCTCGTGCGGCTCGTTCACGTACAGCAGGTACTTGAGGCCGACGCCGAAGTTGTTGAAGCCGGCCGCGCGCGGGTTGTTCTGGAGCACGTACGCGCCGTCGATCGACACGGCCAGACGCGGCGTGATCAGCTTGTCGTACTCGAAGCTGAACGTGTTGATGCTTTGGTCGCCGTTGTCGTCAGGCACGCGCTGATGGCCGTACTCGAGGTTGGCTTCGTCGCCGACGCCGGGGTCGTCGACCGCGAGCGTCGCCGGGAAGACGCGGTTGCCGGCGATCGCGTGCGCCTGCGCGATGGACGGCGCGGTGATCAGGCCTACGACGCCGCACGCGGCGTAAGCGGTGTAGGCGACATAGGTGGCGGCCGCGATGAGCGGCGCCGCGCGCGGCGGACGGCCACCGCGCGTTGCTGATGTGTGCATGAGTGCATCCTGTCTGTTCGGTGATGACGAGGCCGGCGCGCGCCGTCGAACGGACGCGCGCGAGCAAGCGCGATGCTCGTAGGCGCATCGCGTCGTAAGGATTCGGATCAGGAAGCGGAAGGCGGGGCGCGGGGCTGCGCGAAGGTCAGCGGTTCGACACGGCGCACGCTGTTATCGCGCGTCACGGCCGTGTGCTGGCGCGCGCGGACCGCGGCGACGAACAGCATGCCGACGCTCGGCATCACCGGCAGATGCGCGAGCAGGCTGCAATAGCCGCAGGCATCGCCGGACATCTGCGCGTGCTTGTCCGTGGGATTGCCGGTGTCGTCGGTGTTGTCTGGCGGGTTGGCGATGGCCTGGGTGAGCTCGGGCGTGTCGTCCTGCATCCGCATGCCCGGCATCGACGCCATGTCGTCCATCGACGCCATCTGGCAATGCTCACCCATCATCGCGTCGGCATGGCGATGGGCGGAGAGCGTCTGCGAGATCGTCGGCGCGAGCGTCGCCAGCAGGATCGCGAGCGATCCCAGCCAGCTGCCGATCTTCCGATACCGACGATTCAACATGCGCCCAGCGACACTCCGCGAGTTGTGAAGTCCACTACTGCCAGACCGCGATTTGCGGCAAATTATGCCATGTACGCGCTATTCTCCGGCCGCGGACTGCAGGCTCCGTCGAGCGCCGCGCGCCCGGTCGATAGAACGAACCGCTACGGCAAAGCCACCGCGCACAGGCGACAATGCCTGCTCCCGGCTTCAAGCACGGAGTATTCATGAAAGCGCAACGTCCGCGTCCTCCGCACTTTTCCGCCGAACTTACGCGCGCCGAATGGCGCGAGCACCTGCTGCCCTACTTCATCACGGCGCTGCTGATCGCGTTCGCGATCGTGCTGATCGTCTGGATCGCCAATCCGGCGCCGCCGCGCACGATCACGATCAGCGCCGGCCCGCGCGACAGCTCGTTCGTCGTCACTGCGAACCAGTACCGCAAGATCCTCGCGCGCAACGGCATCCGCCTGAACGTGCTCGAATCCGATGGGTCCGTGCAGAACCTGCAGCGGCTGCTGGACCCGAAGCAGCAAGTCGATATCGCGTTCGTGCAAGGCGGGGTGGCCCAGGGGCTGGATACGTCGTCGCTGGTGTCGCTCGGCAGCGTGTTCTATGTGCCGATCGTCGTGTTCTATCGTGGCGCGGCGCTCACGCAACTGGCGCAGCTAGAAGGCAAGCGGATCGCGGTCGGCCGCAAAGGCAGCGGCACGCGGCTGCTCGCGCTGCAACTGCTCGCGGCGAACGGCATCGAGCCAGGCGGCGCGACGACGCTGGTGCCGAGCGACGGTCTGCAGGCCGCCACGCAGCTAGTCGCCGGCGAGGTCGACGCGGCGCTTCTGAGCGGCGACTCGGCGACGCGCGGCCTGATGCTGCGGCTGTTGCGCGTACCCGGCATTTCGGTGATGAATTTCGACGAAGCCAGCGCCTATACGCGCGTGTTTCCGTTTCTCGACCAGATCGACCTGCCGCCCGGCGTGCTCGACCTGAAGCGGCGCATCCCGCCCGAGACCGTGCATCTGATCAGTCCGACGGTCGAACTCGTCGCGCGCAGCACGCTGCATCCGGCGATCTCGGATCTGCTGATCGAGGCGGCGCAGGAAGTACATGGCGCCGCGGGCCTGTTGCAGCACGCCGGCCAGTTCCCGACACCGGTCGAGCACGAATACCGGATCAGCGAGGATGCGCAGCGCTATTACCGGACCGGCAAGGGCTTTTTGTATCGGACGCTGCCGTTCTGGCTCGCGAGCATCGGCGATCGCACGCTGGTCCTGCTGTTGCCGGTCGCCGTGCTGCTGTTGCCCGCGATGCGGGTGATTCCGGCGCTGTACCGGTGGCGGGTGCGCTCGCGCATCTATCGCTATTACGGTTCGCTGATTGCGATCGAGCGGCACGCGCTCGCCGGCGCAACCGACGAGGAGCGCACACAGCTACTGGGACAACTGGACGAGATCGAGGCGGCGCTGAACCACCTGCGTATGCCGCTAGCGTATGCGGATGCGTTTTATGTGCTGCGGGAGCATGTGGGATTCGTGCGCAGCCGGCTGACGGCTGCGCCGCACGTCATGGCCTCGTGAGCGAGGCCGCGACGGGTTATGCCAGGCTTAGGCCTGGGAGGGAGTGGAAGCTTGCGTCTCGTGTTGGGCGCTGGTTTGCGCCTGGGTGTCCGCGCTGCCGGCGGCATTCGGTGCTACCGCTTCCGGCGTTGCAGCAGCGGCATCCGCTTGCGGAACCGCCTGTTCCGCGACTGCCGCTACGACTGCTTCGGCCTGCGGCTCGTCGGCGGTCGCCTTCCCGGACGGTGACGGTGTACCGGCATCGGTCGGAGCACTCGCGCTTGCCGTCGCCGCGGCGGCCTTCTGCGCGCCCTTCGCCGCACGATGCGCGAGCAGGCGCTGCGCACCGGCCGCTTCCTGCGCCGTAACCTTGCCGGCTTCGACACCCGCCAGATCGACGCGCGCGGCGCCTTCGACGAGGCTCTTCCAGTAGCGCCCGCCACGGCACCACGTCTTGATCGCGTCGCGCAGCTCGGCTTCGGTCAGCGACAGCTCCTTCGCATGCACGACGAGATCTTCGAAAACGCCGATCTTCAGCGGCAGCTTCGGGGCCGGATTCTTTGGGAAAGCGATCGGGAAACGCTTTTGCAGACGACCGATCGAGCGCACCACCGGGTCCACCGGCTTGGCGTCCACCGCCGCCGGCCTGGCGGGCGCGGCGCCCTCGGGTGCGGCGTGGCGCGGCTGCGGGCGGCCGGGTCGCGTGCCCGGCTTGCCGTCCGGCCGACCACCGGCCTTCGCGGCCGGCTTTCCGCCGGGCCGGCCACCGGACTTCGTGCCCGGATTGGCGCCACGCTCGGCGTTAGAGCCACGATGTGCCCCAGGATTTGAAGCGGGGTTGCCAGCGGACTTCGAAGCGGGGCGCGCAGCCGATTTGCGATCGGGCTTGCCGGCGCCCTCGGCGGCGGCTCGCGCCGCGGCCAGTTGCTTCTTCAGTTCAGCGAGTTGTTCGAAACCCATAGTGCACAACCAATCTGTCGATCTGTAAAAATGAGATTGTAGCAGCGTGCGCCTATATGCTTGTGACAACCGCTAGCCGCAATGACGATCGTTAATTCGCGGCCGTGACGGGCGCATCGGCGGCGGCCGCGTGCAGCCCGGTGACCGACACCCGCAAGCCCGGCGCGCCGACATTGTTGCGCAGCGACAGCCCGAGCTGATGCCGCTCGGCGATCCGCGCGACGATCGCGAGACCGAGCCCGCTGCCCTCGCCCTTCGACTCCTCGCCGCGATAGAAACGGTCGAACACGCGTTCGAGCTCCGCCTCCGGAATCCCCGAGCCGCTGTCGACGACCTCGAAGCCAACCCGCTCGCCCGTGCGCCGCAGCACCACGTCGACACGGCCGCCCCGCGGCGTATGACGAATCGCGTTGTTGATCAGATTCCCCAACAACACGCTGATACTGTGCGGCTCGGCGAGCACCGTGTAGGCGTCGTTCGGTGTGCGCGCCTGTTCGCATTCGAGGCCCAGATCGATCTCGCGCAGCTCCGCGAGCACGGAACAATCGCTGACCGCCTGCTCGCCGATGCGGCGCAGGCTGACCGGCACCGTCGACGTGACCGGCTGCGCGTCTTCGCGCGCCAGCGTCAGCAATTGCTGCACGAGGTGGATGATCCGGTTCACCCGATTTTCGACACGCTCGAGCGTCTGCCCCTCGCCCCTCAGCGAGCCATCGCGCGACGCCGCCTGCAGTTGCAGCTTCAGCGCCGCGAGCGGCGAGCGCAGCTCGTGCGCGGCATCGGCGATGAACGTGCGCTGCGCCTGCGACGCCGTATGCAGCCGTTGCAGCAGATCGTTCAGCGCTTCGACGAGCGGCCGGATTTCGACCGGCATGTTGCCGTCGAGCCGCAGCGGTTCGAGCGAATCGATCGAACGCGTCGCGAGCGCGCGCGACAGCCCGCCGATCGGCGCGAGCCCGCGCGCGACCACCAGCAGCACCAGCGCGATCGTCACCGGCAGCAGCACGCCGAGCGGCCACAGCGTGTGCAGCGCAAGATGCAGCGCGAGATCCTCGCGCACCGATACGGGCTGCGCGACCTGCACGTAGCGGTCTGGCTGCGCGACGCCGAAGACGCGCCAGTGGTACTCGCCGCGCGGCACCGTGTGGAAGCCCGGCGCCAGACGCTCGAACATCGGCGTCTGCGCGGAGTGATAGACGAGCGTGCCGCTCTGGTCCCAGATCTCGATGACGATGCGGTCGTCGGCCAGATCGCCGAGGTCGGGGGCGCGACGCTCGCGCAGGCCCGCGCCGCTCAGCGACGACGGCAGCGACAGCGCGACCGTGCGCAGTTCGTAGTCGAACAGCTCGCTCGCCTCGCGCCGTGCGGTATGGAAGATCGCGAAAGCCGCGACCAACGAGGTCGCCGCCATGCCGAAGATCAGCCAGCCGAGCAGCCAGCGGCGAATCGACGTCATCCGCACCTCTTCAGTCGGTAGCCGACCCCGCGCACGGTCACGACCTGGTCCGCGCCGATCTTGCGCCGCAGACTGTGCACATGCACTTCGATCGTGTTGCTGCCGACTTCTTCGCCCCAGCCGTACAGCTTTTCTTCGAGCTCGGCCTTGGTGAACACGCGGGTCGGCTCCTCGATCAGCGCCTGCAGCAGCGCGAATTCTCGCGGCACCAGCGGCAGCGGCACGCCGTCCTTGGTCACTTCATGCGCGGCGGGGTCGAGCGTCAGTTCGCCGTGGCTGTAGACCGGCTGCTTCTGGCCGGTGCGCCGGCGCAGCAGCGCGCGAATGCGCGCGGCCAGTTCGTCGAGATCGAACGGCTTGATCAGGTAGTCGTCGGCGCCGGCGTCGAGACCGCGGATGCGTTCGTCGATCGCGTCGCGCGCGGTCAGGATGATGACCGGCGCCGCGCCGCCGTTGCGGCGATACGCGTTCAGCACGTCGATGCCGTCTTTTTTCGGCAGGCCGAGGTCGAGCAGTACGAGGTCGTACACGCCGTTGTCGAGCGACAGTTCCGCCGCGCGGCCGTCCTCGGCCCAGTCGATCGCGTAGCCGGCGCGGCGCATCGCGCCCAGCACCGATTCCGCGATCATGTCGTCGTCTTCGACCAATAGCAGGCGCATGGTCTCTCCCCTCCTTGCTGCGGTTTTAGCCGCCGCATTATCGGCCCCGGCAGCTTAACGAACCCTTACGGGGTACTGATGACGCCGCCGATTTCGAGCGGCTCGGGTCACGCGATTCGACGTTAAGCCTGTCTTAAGCGCGCGCTGCGGAAAATTGGCTCCCATTGCGAGGCCTCGTTCGCGAGTCGCTCGCCCCTTCCGATGATTCGCAGGAGCCGGATTTTGCCTGATTTCCATCCCGTGACGGCGCTGCGTCGGCGCGCGCTGGTGCCGTTATGCGCGCTGCTGATGAGCGGCTGCGCGAGCTATCACCGCGAACCGCTCGCGCCGCAGGTCACCTCGACGTCCGCGCGATCGCTCGAACGGGTCCGCATCGATCCCGCGAGCATGCCGCTGCCCGAGTTGGCCACGCATCGGTTCGATCCCGCCGACGGGCTCGACATCGACGAAGTCGCGATGCTCGCGGTCGCCAACAACCCCGATCTGAAGCTGGCCCGCGACGATCTCGGCATCGCCCGCGCGCAGGCTTATTCGGCGGGTCTGCTGCCCGATCCGCAACTGAGCGTGTCGAGCGACTATCCCGGCGCGGCCGGCACCACGCGCGCGTTCAATTATGGCCTCAGCATCGACGTGATGGCGATCGTGCTGCGCAGCGCGAACAAACAGTCCGCCGACGCGACGCTGGCGAAGACCGATCTCGGCCTTCTGTGGCAGGAATGGCAGGTGGTCGCGCAGGCGCGGCAGCTGTTCGTGAAGAGCTGCTTTCAGCAGCGCACGCTGCCGCTGTTGCAACAGCAACGCGAACTCGCGCGCACCCGTTACGAGCGCATGGCCGCGGCGCGCGCGGACGGCAATCTGACCGACGATACGCTCACCGCCGCGCTCATCGCTTACAGCGACGCGCGCAAGCAGTACACGGACGCCGAGCGCGCGGCCGCGCAAACCCATCACGATCTGAACGCTCTGCTGGGTCTCGCGCCCGACGTGCAATTGCAGTTGCAGACAGGCCACGACGACGAAGTCGCACCGCTTTCCGACGCCACGCTCGACTCAGCGCTCGCCGAGCTCGCGCACCGCCGCCCCGACCTGATCGCGCTACAGGCCGGCTACGAAGCGCAGGAGCAGAAATACCGCGCGGCGATTCTGAGCCAGTTCCCGAGTCTGTCGGTCGGTTTCGTGCGGGCGCGCGACACCTCGAACATCTACACGAGCGGCTTTCAGATCAACCTGAGTCTGCCGATCTTCAACCGCAATCAGGGCAATGTCGCGATCGAAAAAGCGACCCGTCAGCGGCTTCGCGACGAGTACCAGACCCGACTGAACGAGGCGTATGCGGACGTCGCCCGGCTGCGCGAGGACAGCGCGATTCTCGCGCGGCAGTTGCAGCAGACCGAAGCTGCATTACCCGGCGTCGAGCGCTCCGCGCGCGAAGCCGCGGCGGCCTACGCCGAACACAACCTCGCGCTCGGCGCGTACACCGACGCGCAAAGCGCCGCGCTCGCGAAACGCATCGACGTCGCGACGCTGCGCGAAGCGCTCGACGAACAACGCGTCGGCTTGCAGGCGCTGCTCGGCAGCGCGATTCCCGACGCTTTCACTCCCGCTCAAACTTTCATCGACACTCATGCGAAATAGCCTGTTTCCATCGCGGTACGGATGGCCGCGTGTTGCGGCCGTCGCCGCGCCGCTGGTTTGCGCGGTCCTGCTGTACGCAGTAGTCCATCCGGTTCGTGCGGACGACAACCCCGCCAGCGAAACTCAACCGTCGGTCGCGGTGCAGACCGTGCACGTGCAGCGCGCCGCGATCGCGCAGCCGGTGCGCGGCTTCGGGATCGTCGCGACCACCGCGTCGAACCTGACGACGATCAACCTGCCCTATGTGTCGCGTATCGCACAGATGCGCGTGCAGGCGGGCGAGACCGTCAAGCGCGGCACGCCACTGTTCGTCGTCCAGGCCGATCCTGCCGCGGTGCTTGCCGCCACTCAGGCGAGAAGCGCGCTGACGCTCGCGCAAGGCGAACTCGCGCGGACCCGGTCGCTGTTCGACCAAGGTCTCGCGACGCAATCGCAGCTCGCGAGCGCGAGCAAGGCCGTCGACGATGCGCGCGAAGCGCTCGCCGCGCAGACTCAGAGCGGCATCGCGAGCGGCAACAAGGTCGTGACCGCCCCGTTCGACGGCGTGGTGCTGCAGCTGTCGGCGGCACAGGGCGACCAGGTGCAGGCTGGCGCGGCGATTCTGCAACTCGCGAGTGGCGCGAGCCGTGATGCGCGCGCAAACGTGACGCTCGGCGTCGAGCCCACCGACGCCGCAGCGATCCATCCCGGCGATGCCGTTACGCTGCACGGCCTGTCCGCGGCACTCGCGCAGACGTCGATCGAAGGCCGTGTGGTGCTCGTCGGTGCCGCGATCGATCCGCAATCGCAACTGGTCAACATCGGCGCGACGGTACCGCTCGCGCAGACGCCGTTCATCCCCGGCACACGCGTTTCTGGCGACATCGCGACCCGCACGGGCACGCATTGGATCGTGCCGCGCGCGGCCGTGCTGCGGGATGGGCAGCATGCGTACGTGTTCCAGATCACGCCGCAAAACAAGGCGCATCGCGTCGCAGTGAGCATCGCGATCGAAAACGGCGAGCGCTACGGCGTCGATGGCCCGCTCGACCCCATGCTCGGCGTCGTGACGAGCGGCAACTACGAGCTGAAAGACGGCATGGCGGTCCGCGCCGCGGGAGATGGCGCGCGATGAACTTCGGCCAATGGATGCAGACGCATCGCCGCTCGCTGCTGTTCGTCATCGCGTTGCTCGCGATTGCCGGCGTGTTAAGCGCGTTCCGTCTGCCGATCTCGCTGTTTCCGAACGTCGCGTTTCCGCGCGCGGTCGTATCGCTCGACGCGGGCGACCGCCCCGCCGAGCAGATGACCACGCTCGTCACGATGCCGGTCGAAGAAGCGCTGCGGCGCGTGCCGAACGTGCGCGACGTCAACTCGACGACGAGCCGTGGCGCCGCGGAGATCTCGCTGAACTTCGACTGGGGCACCGACATGGCGCAGGCGACGCTGCAGGCTCAATCGGCGATCAGCGAAATTCTCGCGACGCTGCCGCCCGGCACGACGATGCAGGTGCGGCGCATGGACCCGACCGTGTTTCCGGTGCTCGCGTACAGCCTCACGTCGAAGCAGCAGTCGCTGTCCGCGCTGCGCGATCTCGCGCAGTTCCAGATGCGGCCGCTGCTGTCGTCGGTCGAAGGCGTCGCGCGCGTCGAGGTGACCGGCGGCGCCGAGGACGAGTTCGAGGTCGCGGTCGATCCCGCCCGCCTCGCCGCGTACAAGCTGTCGCTCGCCGATGTATCGAAGGCGATCGGCGCGAGCAACGTGCTGATGGCGAACGGCCGCATCGAGGATCACGACAAGCTGTACCTCGTCGTCACCAACTCGACGATCACGCAGCTCGACGAACTGCGCAACGTGGTCGTGGCCGCCAACGGCAATGCGAACGGCGCGCAGATCCGTCTCGGCGACGTCGCGATGGTGCGCCAGGGCGTCGTGCCGCAATGGATGCGCGTCACCGCCGATGGTCAGGATGCGGTGCTCCTGAACGTGTACCAGCAGCCCGGCGCCAACAGCGTCGCGATGGCACGCGCGATCCGCGCGAAGATTGCCGCGTTCCAGCCGCAGATGCCCGCGGGCGTGCATCTGTCGAACTGGTACGACCAGAGCGAACTCGTGATCGCGTCGGCCACCAGCGTGCGCGACGCGATCATGATCGGCATCGTGCTCGCGGCGTTGACGCTGTTCTTCTTCCTGCGCAACTGGAAGATCACCGCGATCGCGGTCGCGCTGGTGCCGGTCGTGATGGCCGCGACGATCCTGCTGCTCGACGTGTTCGGCATGGGCTTCAACATCATGACGCTGGGCGGTATGGCGGCCGCGGTCGGCCTCGTGATCGACGACGCGATCGTGATGATCGAGCATATCGTGCGGCGCATGCGTGAAGCCGGCGCGCGCGCGTTCCATGGCCGCGTGATGGCCGCGGCGCTCGAATTCACACGGCCGCTCGCGGGTTCGTCGGCGGCAACGCTGATCATCTTCGTGCCGCTCGCGTTTCTGTCGGGTGTGACGGGAGCCTTTTTCAAGGCGCTGTCGCTGACGATGGCGAGTGCGCTGTTCATTTCGTTCCTCGTCACGTGGCTCGCGGTGCCGATCCTGTGCGACCACTGGCTCAAGCCCAAAGACGCCGAGGAGCACCAGGAAACCCGTTTCGCCGCATGGCTGAACCGGCGCTATGCGGTGACGATCGGCCGCGTGATCGCACGGCCGCCGCTCGTGCTGCTCGGCGTCGTGCCGTTGATCGTCGTCGCGGCGTTCGCATTCACCCGCGTCGGCAGCGGCTTCATGCCGAGCATGGACGAAGGCGGCTTCGTGCTCGACTATCACACGCAACCGGGCACGTCGATCACCGAAACGGACCGGCTGATGAAGCAGATCGAGCAGATCGTGCGCGCGAATCCGAACGTCGCGACCTACTCGCGCCGCACCGGCGCGGGCCTCGGCGGCGATCTGAACGAGCCGAACAAGGGCGACTTCTTCGTGCGGCTCAAGTCCGGCAAGCGCGAGCCGATCGACACCGTGATGGAGGAAATCCGCTCGCAGATCGAAACCCAGGTGCCGGGCGTCAGTATCGAGCTCGCGCAGCTGATGGAAGACCTGATCGGCGATCTGACCGCGGTGCCGCAGCCGGTGCAGATCAAGATCTTCTCCGACGATCCGCACACGCTCGACACCACCGCGCGCAAGGTCGCCGCGCGCATCGGCCAGATCCAGGGCATCGTCGACGTGAACGACGGCATCAACCCGGCCGGCGACGCGATCGAGCTGCACATCCTGCCCGCCGCGGCCGCGGCCGAAGGCATGGACCCGCAGGCGATCGCGCAGGCCGTCACCGACATGCTCGAAGGCAATGTCGCGACGCAGTTCCAGAGCGGCCCGAAAACGGTCGGCGTGCGCGTGCGCGTGAATGGCGCGCGCCAGATGACCGATACGCAACTGGGGCAGTTACAGATCCGCGCGCCTGACGGGCATCTGTTCGCGTTGAAGCGCGTCGCCGATCGTGTGACCGTCACGGGTCAACCGGAAATCAGCCGTTCGAATCTGAAGCGGATGGTCGCGGTCACCGCGCGCATCGACGGGCGCGATCTCGGCTCGACGATCGCCGACGTGCAGAAGGCGCTCGGCGACGCGAACCTGCTGCCCTCGGGCGTCTATTACGAGCTCGGCGGTTTGTACCAGCAGCAGCAGATCGCCTTCAAGGGTCTGCTGACCGTGTTCGGTGCCGCGATCGCGCTGGTGTTCGGCCTGCTGCTGTTCCTGTACGAACGCCTGCGCGTCGCGCTCGCGGTGCTGGCAATGCCGCTCTTCGCTGCCGGCGCGGTGTTCATCGGCCTTTGGATCACCGGCATCGAGTTGAATATCTCGGCGATGATGGGCATGACGATGATCATCGGCATCGTGACGGAAGTTGCCATCTTTTACGTATCCGAATTGCAGGCGCTGGTGCGCGACGACGAAATGCCGTTCGACGACGCGTTGCAGGCCGCCGGCCGCAATCGTCTGCGGCCGATCGCGATGACGACGATCGCCGCGATCCTCGCGCTGTTGCCGCTCGCGTTCGCGCTGGGGCAAGGCTCGGCGATGCAGCAACCGCTCGCGATCGCGATCATTTCCGGACTGATCGTGCAGTTGCCGCTCGTGCTGTTGCTGCTGCCGGCGTTGCTGAAGCTATTGATGAAAAAGCAGCCGGTGTGAGCGCGGCCCGGGTTTTCCGCGTTTCGCGAAGCATGACGCTACGCAAGCACATCCGCGAACCCGCCGACTCGCGCGCCGAGCGCGCGGATCGCGGCGGCCACCTTTGGCGACAACAGCGCCTGCAACTCGTCGGCATGCCGGTAGTCGTGCATGCCCTCGCTTAGCGCGTCACCGGCCAGCGCCGGATGACAATAGATTTCGCCGACGCCATGCGGCAGATTCGCGAGCGCGGCGAGCCAGCTCGCCTCGTCCATGCGCCCGCTCGCCGCAATGCCGACCACGTAGTCGTTGTGCGCGATCCCCGCGCGCTCGAGCCGCGTCTTCACGTGCGCGACCCACGGCCGCAGCCACAGCGGCGCGTTCGCTTCGAACGGCAGACGCATCGCCTTCATGCCGTAGTCGCGGCCGATGTCGAGGATCAGGCCGAGCACGGTCGGATGCAGATGGAAATGCTTGTGCGTGTTCACGTGGTCGAGCCTGAGGCCGGTCGCGGCGAAGGCTTCGAATTGCGCGCGGATTTCGTAGGCGAGTTGCCGACGCACCTGCGGCAGAAAGAAGAAGCGCACGCCGTCACGCACCATGTTGCTGCCGAAGCGGCCGTTCTCGTCGAGCAGCGCGGCGACCTGCTCGCGCGGCGCCAGCGCGGCGCCGTCGGCCAGCACCAGATGCAGGCCCACGCGCAGTTCCGGCAGCGTATGCGCGCGCGCAACCGCGTCTTCGGCGGCCGGCGCGCCGACCATCAGACTCGCCGCGCGCAGCACACCGTTGCGGTGCGCGCGCTCGACCGCGAAATTGACGCGCTGATGCAGGCCGAAATCGTCGGCGGTGATGATCAGTCCGCGCGGCTGGGCCGGTTTGCCGCGCGCTATCACGTGAGGCTGTCCAGCCGGCCGCTGCGCTCGGCGGACGGCGTGCCGAGCCGCATGCGCTCGCCGCGCCACACGACGTGCGAACCGAACGCGCTGACGAGCCACTGGAGCGCGAGCAGCGTATCGCGCAACGGCACCAGCGGCAGATCGCGCCAGAATGTGCGCGCACGGCGCGCCGCACGCAAATGCAGCAGCAGGCGCGCACCAACGCAGAGCGCGGTCGCCGACGCGCTCGCGACCACCGCCGCGAACGGCGCGTGAGCACAGGTTGCGAGCGACACGGTCAGCCCTGCGCTCGTCAACAGCCACGGTGTGGGGAATGTGATCAGCAGCGACACGAAACCCGGCGGATTGACCGAGCGGATCGTGCGCAGCCAGCGCGTTTCGCGCTGCCACAGCGCCGCGAAGGTCGGCTCGATCACGTCGGTGGCGACCATCACCCGCGACAGCACCGTTTGCAGACCGAGAGCGCGCACGTGCTCGGCGAGCCAGTAGTCGTCGGCGAGGCAGTTTTTCAGCGCCTCGAAGCCGCCGATGCGCTCCAGCGTCGCGCGCCGCAACGCGAGGGTCGCGCCGAAACCGAAGCGGCGCGAGCCCATCGCATGGGCGACCCGCACCGACGGCGCGAACCACTCGTTGATGAACAGCGCACCGACGCGCGGCCAGAAGCCGCCGACGCCGCGCGCGACGTACAGGCACGTGACCACGCCGACGCTTGGGTCCGCGAGCGGCGCGGCGACGCTGTCGAGATAGTCGGAGTCGACCGCGATGTCGCTGTCGGCGATCACGATCACGTCGTGGCGAGCGCGTGCGGCCATGTTGATCAGGTTGCTGACTTTCAGATTGCTGCCGTGTACGCGTGTGTCGATCGCGAGCTCGATGTCGCACTTGGGATAGGCGGCCTGCAAGCGGCGCACCACCGCGATGGCGGGATCGTGCGGCGACGACACGCCCAGCACCAGCTGAAAATGCTCATGCCGCTGCTCGCAGAAGGTCCGGAGATTCTCGTAGAGACGCGGCTCGGCGCCGCACAGCGGCTTCAGCACGCTGACACCGACCTGCGCGAACGGCCCGCCTGGTCCATCGGACGAACCCACTAGCGAACCGCCGTACGCGCCATTGACCGCCCTGCCGCCATGATGGTTCGATTTATGCCGCGCGGTGAAAAATGGCATGGCGAGCGCGGCGGCTACCGTGTAGATCGAAGCGCTAACGCAGCCGGCCAACAGAAGCCATTGACATGCAATCAACGCGTGGGCCGCCATCGTGTGTCGTCCGTATCCGTCAGTGCTCGGCCAGCACGAACGGTTGCCCCGTTAGCCGGAGATGAAGCACGACGAGCCACCGGCGTGGACAGTTCGCTGAGATCACGGCGGGCCATGCGCCGCGAGCCGCGCGAATCGCGTAGTCGCGCCGCACCGCGAGCTCGAAGGCGACCTCGGAGAATTCGCGCGCAATCACCACGCCGCCGATGATCAGCGCGAGCGCGAACAGCCTGAACGATGCTGAAGCGAAAAAAGCGTCAGAGACCGGCAGTACAGCCAGCGCGATGCACAGCAGCGCTTCGGTGCCGGCGGCGGTCAGAGACGCAACTAGCAAATGGGCTCGTAGCATGTCGATGGTGACTCGCTTCATAACGTGCCTCGTGCGGGGCCTTGCAGCCTGACCGGATGCTGGCATTGGGCGGGACTCGTCGATACCGTCCATTGACGCTATCGACCAGCATAAAGAATGCCTCGCGCGTCGCTCCATCGAAGTCCTTACGATCAGGTTGCGATGGCCTGACGAACCTGGTCTCGCACATGCATCACGATCTGCGACGACCATTTTATAGCGCGTCGATGGTATCGATTCAAGCTGAAGGAAACCTTAAGCATACGCATGGCATAAAGCGGCTAACGAACGGCGTGGTTACACTTTGAAACACCGGCGGATTGTTCGTATAGACGCATCAATGCCGCTTGCATAAAAATGCAGGACGTTATGCAATAAATCCTCACATGGAATATTTGCCTCATGCGCTTACTCCTCGTAGAAGACGACGAGCTCATCGGCTGCGGTGTGGAAGCGGGCCTTCGCCAGGCCGGCTTCACGGTCGACTGGGCACGCGACGGCCACAAGGCCGGCCTCGCGCTCGACACGACTCAATATGCATTGGTGGTACTCGACCTCGGCCTGCCACGCGTGAGCGGCACGGAGCTGCTCAAACGCATGCGCGACGCCGGCAATGACGTGCCGGTGCTCGTGTTGACCGCGAAAGGCACGGTCGTCGATCGCGTCGGCGGTCTCGAAGCGGGCGCCGACGACTATCTCGGCAAGCCGTTCGATCTCACCGAGCTGGTCGCGCGGTGTCGCGCGCTGTTGCGCCGCGCACAAGGTCGCAGTATCGATCTGATTCGTTACCAGAATCTGACAGTGAATCCGGCCGCGCAAACAGTGCAGATCGACGAAGCGCGCGTGCCGCTTACATCGCGCGAATGGGCGATTCTGCTGCAACTGCTGACCAATCTCGGCATTCCGCAGTCGCGCTCGCGGCTCGAAGAAAGCCTGTACGGCTGGCAGGAAGAAATCGAAAGCAATGCGATCGAGGTGCATGTGTCGAATCTGCGCAAGAAGCTCGGCGCAAATCTGATCAAGACCGTGCGCAACATCGGCTATGTGATGGAGAAAGAATGATCGGTCCGTCGATCCGGCGGCGCCTCGTGCTGCTGGTGCTGGCGAGCATCGCGCTCGTCTGGGGCGGCGCGCTCGTGTCGAGCTACCGGCAGGCGACGCGCGAAGTCGGCCTATGGGAGCAAGCCCGCCTCGCCGAACTCGCGCAGATGCTCGCGCTGCTCGATTCGGCCAATCTGATGACGCTCGCGAATGCGCGCATCGACCTGCGCGAAGAAGAGCGAAACGGCGAAGCCGGCGCGAACAACTACGATGACGACGACACCCTGCCGCGCGATGCGCTTTTCCAGGTGCGCTCGGCCGACGGCGTCGTGCTGGCAGGCAGCCCGCAACTGCACGCGCTGGCCGCGTGGGATTTGCCGTTGCCGCCGGCGAGCGGCTCGCAAGACGTGATGCTGGTCGGCGAGCTCTATCACTCGTTCACGTTGCGCGAGACCGTGCTCGGTCACAGCGTGCGCGTGTTCGAGCCGGCCAATACCCGCAGCGACCTGGTGAGCGAAATCGCGAGCCGCATCGCACGGCCCACGCTGATCGCGCTGCCGGTGCTCGCGGTGCTCGTGTGGTTCAGCATCGGCTGGAGCCTCGCGCCGCTGAAGGTGCTATCGGCCGCGCTCAGTTCTCGCGACATCAACCGCATGGAACCGGTCGGCATCGGCCGCACGCCGCTCGAGGTGCGCCCGCTCGTCGATGCGATCAACCAGATGCTCGCGCGTCTGCAGCATGCGCTCGAACTCGAGCGCGCCTTCACCGCCGATGCCGCGCACGAACTGAAGACGCCGCTCGCCGCGATCAAGGTGCAGGCGCAGGTTGCGCTCGCGGAGCCCGACATCGGGCTGCAGCGGCTCGCGATGGAGCGCGTCGTGCAAGGCGTCGATCGCAGCGCCCGGCTCGCCGAGCAGTTGCTGCTGCTCGCGCGGCTCGACGTGCAGGAGAAGCTGCCCACCGAGCCGGTGAAGCCGGCCGCGATCGCGAGAGATACGCTGCTCGCGAACCGGCGTAATGCGCAGCAAAAGCACATCAACGTGATGCTGGTCGGCGACATGCTCGCCGAGATCGATGCGGAGCCGGTGCTGATCGGCATCCTGCTCGACAATCTGCTCGACAACGCGATCAAGTATGGACGTACCGGGGGCAATATCGAAGTCGCGGTGCGCCATGCCGACGAGCACGTGCAACTGAGCGTGCGCGACGACGGTCCCGGCGTCGAGCCAGACGATCTCGCGCGCCTCACGAACCGCTTTTTCCGCGCGACCGGCAATCAGGCGACCGGCAGCGGGCTGGGGTTGTCGATCGTTGCGCGGATCGCCGAGCATTTCGGCGCGAGTCTGCAGCTAGGCGCGGGAATCGGGGGCCAGGGGCTGGCGGTGCGGGTGTCGTTTCCGGCCTATCGCGCGCCGCGCTGACGGCGCGCGGCATGCGCGTCGAAGACGCGAGCGGGAAGCGGGAAACCGCGCGCCGATCCCTCAGCGCCGCTCGCCGCCGCGGTTCACGTCAGCGACGCCCGAACGCTGTTTGGCCAGCCCGGCGCGCACCCCGTGCGGCGCGGCATGCGGCCGCGCGCTGCCGGACGCCTCGAACAACTGCCACGCGATCAGGCCCGGCACGAACACCAGCAGATCGCGAATGCGCCGCGCGGCCGCGAGCGCAAGACAGGTGGCGGGATCGAGCCCGAGTGCGCCGCCAATCAGTACGAAGGCGCCCTCCTGCACGCCGAGACCGCCCGGCACGAAGAACGCGGCACTGCTGACCGCCTGGATCAGCGATTCGATCACGATCGCCTCGACGAGCGTCACGCGCGCGCCGAGGAAATACAGCGCGAGCCAGATTTCCAGCGAGGTCAGCACGCATTGCAGCGGCTGCCAGAAAAACAGATAGCGCAGCACGACCGCGCGGCGTCGCCAGATCACCTTGATCGATTGATCGATCTGCGCGGACTGGCCGACCAGCGCGGTCAGCTTGCCGCTCGTCATATTGTTTGCCACGCGCGTGATGCGCTCGAACGGATTCGCATGCTGCACGAGCCCGAACAGCAATAGCAGCGGCGTCAACGCGACCACGCCCCACGCGAGCTGCCCGGCGAGCCGCAGCGCGCCCGATTGCGCGTTGGCGAACAGAAAGCCGATGCCGACCATCGTGAACATCAGTTGACTGATCAAGGTCAGTTGCATATCGACGATGGTGCTGGCGACCGCTGTCGATGGCCGGACGCCCCAGCGCTTGAACATGCGGAACGCCACGAGTTCGCCGCCGATCCGCGCGACCGGCAGCATGGAGTTGACCGATTCGCGCACCCATACCAGATGCATCATCCTGCCGAAGCTCGGGCGATTCGCGCCGCGAATCAGCGAGCGCCAGTCGCAGGCGTTGGCGACCATTGGCAGCACATGCGCCAACGCGGCCAGCACGAGGCCCGCGCCGGCCGCGCGCAACGCGCTGAGCACCGCGCGCGGATCTTCGCGCCAGACCAGCCACAAAGAGATCAGCAAACCCGCGAGCGCGGCCGCGCGGCCCAGATGCTTCATCATGCGGGCACCTCGCATGCGACCAGGATAGACCTGATGCGCCGCACGCCGCGTGCCGCGGTATGGGTTGCCGTATGGGTTGCCGAGTGCGCCGCCGCCTGTGCCGCCTGTGCCGCCGGGCCGCTGCCGTGCGTCTCGAGTGCGGTGCTGTGTCGCCCGCTCGATCCTTCTTCGTTCATTGCCCGCCCAATCTGCCGTTCGTTCGTCATTCGTCCTGTGCCGCCGACAGCAGCCCGTCGCCGTCGACCTTGAAGCTGAAGCCCCGCCAGATCACCCGCGACGAGCGGAAGCTCGCGACGAAAATCGCAAACGATACGATATCCCATAACGGCAGTAGCCACAGATCGCGGCAGCGCTGACGCAACGCCCGATCCGCGCGCCACTTCAACGCGACACGCGCGAGCACCGTCACTGCCGCGAGCAGCCACGCCCACGGCGCGCCGCCCGAGCACGCGAGCGCGAGCAGCGCGAACGGCAACGGATGCACGAGCGCGGTGCCGAAGTGTCCGAGCGGATCGATGCGGCGGATCGTGCGGCTCCAGCGCAGTTCGTGCGTCACCAGTTGCGCGGCGCTCGTTTCGACACAGGCATGCGCGATCGCGAACGGCGGAATCGTGACCTGCTCGCCCGCCGCGCGCACCGCCGCGCCGATTTCGTAGTCTTCGGCCAGGTGCCGCACGAACGGCTTGAAGCCGCCGATCCGCTCGTAGGTATCGCGCCGCATCGCAATGGTCTGACCGAAGCACGGGCGCGCGAGCCCGAGCGCGAGTCCGGTGACGACGCCTGGCAGGAACTGGTAGTTGGTGGCGATCGCCGACAGCCGCGGCCAGAATCCCGGATCGGGCTGGCCGCGATACGCGCAGGTGACGAGCCCGACGCCCGGCTTCTGCAATTCGCCGATCACGTTGCGCAGATAGTCGGGGCCGACGCACACGTCGCTGTCGGCGAACACGAGCACGTCGTGGCGCGCCTGCGGCAGCATGTTGAGGATGTTGCTGATCTTGCGGTTCGGGCCGTACAGACGCGCATCGGCGACCACGGCGATGTCCGCCCGCGGATGCAGGCGCCGCAGTTCGTCGACGGTTTGCAGCGCGGGGTCGGCCGAGTCGTGCACGCCGAACAGGAATTGCACGGGCCCCGGATAATCCTGGGCGCAGAAGCTCGACAGATTATCGAGCAGCGCCCACTCGTTGCCGTGCAACGGTTTGATCACCGTAATGGGTGGAAAGCTGGAGGGAACGGCCACCGCCCTCGCGAAGAAGCGCCCGATCAGCGCGCTTGCGAGCACGGTGTAGCCGATGCCGACAACAGTCGCCGCCGCGCACGCGTACGCGAGCGTGACGGCGGCGATGTGTACGGCGCTCACGCCTCGTGTGCGCGCAGGAAGCGGAAAAATTCGACGCCTTCGCGCAGGCGCCGTTTCATCATGTCCCAGCTCGTCAGCATTTCGCGCAGGATCTCCCAGATCTTCGACGGCCGGAAATAAAAGCGTTTATAGAAGTTCTCGAGCTGGTGGTACATCTCGTCGCGCGACAGATGTGGATAGCCGATCGCCGCCAGTTGCACGCCCTGCTTGCTGACGAGATTGATCACCTTGTTTTCCGCGAGCCAGCCGCTCTCGACCGCCTGGTGATAGAGCCGGGTGCCCGGATACGGCGCGGCGAGCGACACCTGGATGGTCAGCGGATTGATCTCTTTCGCGTACTCGATGGTCTTCTGGATCGTTTCCTGCGTCTCGCCGGGCAAGCCGATAATGAAGGTGCCGTGCACCTTGATGCCGAGCGTGCGGCAGTCCTGCGCGAAGCGCCGCGCGATGTCCGTACGCAGGCCCTTCTTGACGTTCAGCAGGATCTGGTCGTCGCCGGACTCGTAGCCGACCAGCAGCAGGCGCAGGCCGTTTTCCTTCATGATCTTCAGCGTCGAGTAAGGCACGTTGGCCTTCGCGTTGCACGACCACGTGACGCCCAGCTTGCCCATGCCGCGCGCAATTTCTTCGGCGCGCGGCTTGAAGTCGGTGAACGTGTCGTCGTCGAACATGATCTCCTTGACTTCCGGCATATTGTCGCGAATCCACTTCACTTCCTCGAGCACGTTCTCGACCGAACGCACCCGATAGCGATGGCCGCCGACCGTTTGCGGCCACAGACAGAACGTGCATTTCGAGCGGCAGCCGCGGCCGGTGTACAGCGACACGTACGGATGCTTCAGGTAGCCGTTGAAGTAGTTCTTGATGGTCAGATCACGCTTGTAGATCGGCGCGACGAACGGCAGCTCGTCCATGTTCTCGAGGATCGGGCGCGCTTCGTTGTGTTCGATGGAGCCGTCGGGGGCGCGATAGCTCAGGCCCAGGATTTGCGAGAACGGCTTGCCCTCGGAGATTTCCTTGCAGGTGTAGTCGAATTCTTCGCGGCAAACGAAGTCGATGGCCTCGGTCGCGATCAGCGAATTATGCGGATCGACCGCGACCTTCGCGCCGACCATGCCGATCAGCAGCGACGGCTTGCGCTTCTTGAGGTCCTGGGCGAACAGTGCGTCGGTCGGGAAGGATGGCGTGCTGGTGTGAATCACCACCAGCTCGTATTGCGAAGCGATGTCGAGCGCGGCTTCGACGGACAGGCCGTCTGCCGTTGCGTCGAGCACGCGGCTGTCGGGAACGAGTGCGGCGGGTTGTGCGAGCCACGTCGGATACCAGAACGAGCGAACTTCACGCTTGGCCTGATAGCGCGAACCCGCGCCACCATCGAAGCCGTCGTACGACGGCGCCTGCAAGAACAGAGTTTTCATGGATGCTCCAGCAAGCCTTTATAGGCGCTTTCAGTTTTCAGTCAGGAATCTATCTGTTCCATTGCCCGAATGCAGGTCGTGAAAGCCTGTGCTCGACCCGCACGTAGCGGCGGCCGCGGTCCTGAAAGGCCACGGGCAGTGGCGCAAATAGTACGGAGCAAAGCTGAAGGAAACCTGAAGAATAATACTGCGTTCAGACCGTCCGCGGCATGCTCCGAGGGGTCGATTTGTGCGATCGACGCGCTCGTATAGCCGTGTCGCATCGATGTCGTATCGGTGTGGTAAATGCAGACGTTGTCGCTTATTGCGCAAGATGCCTCGCCCATTCGAGCCAGCCGAGATTGAGGGCCGCGTTTACCACTACGCCCGTCGCCGACGCGAGTGCGGCGATCATGGTCCAGAAGGCCGAGCGCCGCGCCGCGCGCGCCGACGTGTGCGCGGCGGCCGCCGCGTCGCGCGACGCGCTCGCCGCCGCCTGCGCGATATGCGACGACGCCTCCATGCGCGCGAGCGACCTCAGCGCGAAACCGCGCTCGTCGTCGTGCGTGGCCGCGGCCGCGTCGTGCTCCGCTTCGGCGCGCTGCGCCTGTTCGAACAGATAGCGATGACAGAACGGTGTAAGCGGTTCGTCGGGATGGCGCGCGGCGAAGGTCTTCGCATAGGCGGCGCCGCCATTGCGCTCGATCTCCGCGTAGGCGGCGTCCTTATCCATCGTTACCTCGCATGCGGATGAACCGCCATGCCGACGTCACACGGGCTTGATATCGGCCGCCTGCTTGCCTTTCGGCCCCTGCTTGATTTCGAAGCTGACTTTCTGGTTTTCCTGCAACGACTTGAAACCTTCGGAGCGAATCTCCGAAAAATGCGCGAACAGATCTTCGCCGCCGTCATCGGGGGTAATGAAGCCGAAGCCCTTCGCGTCGTTGAACCATTTCACTGTTCCGGTTGGCATGGCGATGTCCTCGTGATGCGCTGTAGTAGCGGTTGAATGGATGAAGCGCTGCGTCTTGCAGGCGTTTCGTGCGGCGCTGACGCGGCACCTCGGCGTGATCCGCAAAGTCGCTCCGGTGCCAAGCCTCAGCAAACCGCATGCCACGAGCGGACGCCCGCGGTCCGCGTCCGGTGCGATTGCCCGCAATCAGATAAGATAATTGATATCGGCAATTGATTCATGGCCGCGTAGGTGTGTCGCCTCGTGCCGCACAACCACGCGGCCTGTTGTTTTCCCTCTCACAGGAACCCAGCATGGCCATCTCGAGCTATACCGATACCCGTCTTCTGATCAACGGCGAATGGTGTGACGCCGCCAGCGGCAAGACCCTCGACGTGATCAACCCGGCGACCGGCCAGGCCATCGGCAAGGTCGCGCATGCCGGCATCCCCGATCTGGACCGCGCGCTCGAAGCCGCGCAGCGCGGCTTCGAAGCCTGGCGCAAGGTGCCGGCCAACGAGCGCGCCACCATCATGCGCAAGGCTGCGGCTCTCGTGCGCGAGCGCGCCGCCGAGATCGGCCGCCTGATGACGCAGGAACAGGGCAAGCCGTTCGCCGAGGCGCGCGTCGAAGTGCTGGCGGCCGCGGACATCATCGAATGGTTCGCGGACGAAGGCCGCCGCGTGTATGGCCGCATCGTGCCGTCGCGCAACCTCGCCGCGCAGTCACAAGTGCTGAAGGAGCCGATCGGACCGGTCGCCGCGTTCACGCCGTGGAACTTCCCGGTCAACCAGGTCGTGCGCAAACTCTCGGCGTCGCTCGCCTGCGGCTGCTCGTTCCTCGTGAAGGCGCCGGAAGAAACCCCGGCGTCGCCGGCGGCCCTGCTGCAGGCGTTCGTCGAAGCCGGCGTGCCGGCCGGCACGGTCGGCCTCGTGTTCGGCGATCCGGCCGAAATCTCGAGCTACCTGATCCCGCATCCGGTGATCCGCAAGGTTACGTTCACCGGCTCGACGCCGGTCGGCAAGCAGCTCGCGGCGCTGGCCGGTTCGCACATGAAGCGCGCGACGATGGAACTCGGCGGCCATGCCCCGGTGATCGTCGCCGAAGACGCCGACGTCGCGCTCGCGGTCAAGGCAGCCGGCGCCGCGAAGTTCCGCAACGCGGGCCAGGTCTGCATCTCGCCGACGCGCTTCCTCGTGCACAACAGCATCCGCGAAGAGTTCGCCGCGGCGCTCGTCAAGCACGCTGAAAGCCTGAAGCTCGGCGACGGTCTCGCCGAGGGCACGACGCTCGGACCGCTCGCCAACGCGCGCCGTCTGAGCGCGATGGCCAAGGTCGTCGACGACGCCCGCAAGACCGGCGCGAAGGTCGCGACGGGCGGCGAACGCGTCGGTACCGAAGGCAACTTCTTCGCGGCCACCGTGCTGACCGACGTGCCGCTCGAAGCCGACGTGTTCAACAACGAGCCGTTCGGCCCGGTCGCCGCGATCCGCGGCTTCGACAAGCTCGAAGAAGCGATCGCCGAAGCGAACCGTCTGCCGTACGGCCTCGCCGGTTACGCGTATACGAAGTCGTTCGCCAACGTGCATCTGCTGTCGCAGCGCATGGAAGTCGGCATGCTGTGGATCAACCAGCCCGCCACGCCGACGCCGGAAATGCCGTTCGGCGGCGTCAAGGATTCCGGCTACGGCTCGGAAGGCGGCCCGGAGGCGATGGAAGCCTACCTCGTCACCAAGGCAGTCACGGTGATGTCGGTTTAATCACCTTGATCGCGCGCTTCGGTAATGGCGCCGCGGGTTTGCCGCTCGCGTCGTTCCCGAGCGCGGATCAACCGGTCTGCCAGGTCCACGAGTGTTCCGCTCGCGGACCTTTTTCATTGCCATGAACGATATCTCCGCGGAATCGATACAACCCACGCTGAGCGGCTCGTTCGTCGAGTTGCGGCCGCTGCGCGAGGACCACGCGCAGGCGCTCGTCGAGGCCGCCGCCGATGGGCAACTGTGGGACATGAAGCTGACCGTCGTGCCGGGCCCGGCGACGATCGATGCCTATATTGCCAGGGCGCTCGCCGGCCGCGCTGCCGCCAGGGTGATGCCGTTCGTGATCGTGCGGCGTGACGAGGATGACGGGAATGACGGCGCCGGCCGCATCGTCGGCAGCACGCGGTTCTGGAAGATCGATCGCGCGAACCGCAAGCTCGAAATCGGCCATACGTGGCTCGCCGCCTCGGCGCAGCGCTCGGTCGTCAACACCGAGGCGAAGTATCTGCTGCTGTGCCACGCATTCGACGTGATGCGCTGCGTGCGCGTGCAATTCACGACCGACGAGCTCAACGACAGATCGCGCGCGGCGATCCTGCGCATCGGCGCGAAACAGGAAGGCATCGTGCGGCACGAGCGGATCATGCCCGACGGGCGCAAGCGCAACTCGGTGCGCTTTAGCATCATCGACGACGAATGGCCCGCGGTGAAAGCGATGCTCGAAACGAAGCTGGCGCGCTGAGCGGCGCGCCAGCTTCCTGCCCTGCTACTGACTCATTCAAACAGGTGCATAGCGCTACTCATTGAGCGGCGCGGCCTGCGTCACCGTGGCGAACTCCTCGCGCAGCGTGCCGCGCGGATGATGCCGGCGCACCCACAGCGCCGTGAGGATCGGCACCAGAATCGCGGTCACGAGGCAAGCGGTGGCGACCATCGCGGTGGCGGCCGGCACCAGCGGTTTGAAGCTCGGAATCATGTCGGCGATGATCGCCGGATTCGCGACCGCCGCCCCCGCCGTCGACGACGCCGCGAGCCCCGCCGCGCCATTGCCGCCCGCGATCCAGCGATCAGCCAGAATCAGCGGCACGCCGGTCACGACGATCACGCCGAGCCCCAGCACGATGCCCGGCAAACCGCTAGTGACGATCACGTTCAGATCGATGCCGTTGCCGAGCGCAAAGCCGAAAAACGGAATCAGCGGATGCACGCAGCGGCCGAACAGCTCGCGCAGCTCGCTATCGAAGTTGCCCAGTGCAAAGCCGATCAGAAACGGCAGCACCGCGCCGACGAACAGCCGCGGCTCGAAGAACGCCACACCCGTGGCTCCAAGAATGATCATGCTGATCAGGGGCCCCGATTCGACCGACATCAGCACGAACGCGCCCGCCTCTTCCTTCGTGCCGTACTGTTGCATCACGGCCGCGTAAAGACCGCCATTGGTCATGTCCATCGAGGTCGTGATTGCGAGCAACGACAGCCCCGCGAAGAGCCCGGTCTTGATGCCGTCGATCGGAATGAAGCGCGCCGCGATCAGCGTGACGATCCATGCGACCAGCATCTTGGTGGCGAGCAGTGTGCCCGACTTGCGCAGCACGGTGCCGGTCGCGCGCAGGTCGATCGTTGCGCCCATGCAGAAGAACCATACCGCCAGAATCGGCACGGTGCCGGTAATCAGGCCGTTGGTGAACGAGCCGAAATATTTGCCCGCGCCGGGCGCGAACGTATGCACACAGGCGCCGAGCAGTAGCGGCACCAGCATCAGGCCGCCTGGAATGCGGTCGATGGCCTTCTTGATCTTCATGTCTCCTCCATGGACGGTGACGTCCTGTTAGCGGATCAATGACCCGTGTTGGTGTCCCGGTCTGCGCCGGGCTCTCCCTGTCCGGCGCAATATAGCATCATGAAAGGAACGTCGTTCCGCCTGAGTTCTTAAACCTGACTATCGTTTACCCGGTCGCTCTCAGTACGCCATTCCAGCCGCGATCGCTCGCTCGCCGAGAAATTTTCGGACCGATGTTCCGAAATTGCGATTCTGCGTTACAGTCTCGGCACAAGGCGGCACCCGCGCCCCGCATACCGACAGGAGAACGATCAATGGATGTGAGACAGGCCGAGCCGCACGAAACACGGCATATCGTCGTGCGCAACGAGCAGGCGGTGATCTCGCCGAGCTGGTCGATTCATTCGGGTGTCGGCACGCGCGCGTACACGTTCATCTGGGGCATGGTCGGTGAGAACCAGGTGTTTGGCGACATGGACCATCTCGCGGTTCGCGAGTTGCGCTGAGCGAACATGAGCCCGACCACAATGAATACTTTCGATCTGAGCGGCAAGGTCGCCATCGTGACCGGCAGCAACACCGGCCTCGGCGCCGGCATGGCGGTCGCGCTCGCCGCGGCCGGCTGCGACATCGTCGGCGTCAGCCGCGCGGACGCTGGCACGACCGCCACGCGCGTCGAGGCGCTCGGACGCCGCTTCGCCGACGTGCGCGCCGATCTCGCGTCGACCTCATCGGTCGACGACATCGTGCGCGCCGCGGTCGAAGTATTTGGCCGCCTCGACGTGCTGGTCAACAACGCGGGCATCATCCGCCGCGAAGATGCGCTCGAGTTCGGCGAAGACGACTGGGATGCGGTGATGGACGTGAACCTGAAGAGCCTGTTCTTTCTGTCGCAGGCCGCGGCGCGTCAGTTCGTGCGGCAGCAAGGCGGCGGGAAGATCATCAACGTCGCGTCGATGCTGTCGTTCCAGGGCGGTATTCGCGTCGCGTCGTACACCGCGTCGAAAAGCGGCGTGCTCGGTCTCACCCGGCTGCTCGCCAACGAATGGGCCGCGCGTGGCATCAACGTGAACGCCATTGCGCCCGGCTATATGGCGACCGCCAACACCGCCGCGTTGCGCAACGACGCGCAGCCCAACGAAGAAATTCTCGGGCGCATTCCGGCCGGCCGCTGGGGCGTGCCCGACGATCTCGCGGGGCCGGTGGTTTTTCTCGCTTCGTCGGCGTCGGACTACGTGCATGGGCATACACTGGCGGTGGATGGCGGCTGGCTCGCGCGCTAGCGACAGCACGAGTTCGCCATCAGCGCGCGCGACGCGCTATGCTCTCGCGCCGGGTGAGCATCGGCTCGATGCGACAGCGGCGCGACTTGGCTCAGACAGGGAATGATCGACATGGCGGCAGCGGGAACAGACAGGAACGCGGCGAGAAACACTGCGCGCGACAAAGCGCTCGATAAGGCGCTGGATACAGACAGCGGTGAGCGAGGCGAATCGGCGTCGTCGATCGGGCGCGTGTTCGCGATTCTCGGCGCGATCGGCGACACCGGGCAGATCGGCATCAGCGAGTTGTCGCAACGGCTCGGCATGTCGAAGACGACCGTGCATCGCGTGATTCAAACACTGAAGGCGCTTGGCTACGTGACTCAGGAAGTCGAAACCGAGCGCTATCGGTTGACGATCCGCCTGTTCGAGCTCGGCGCGAAAGCGCTCGAAAGCGTCGATCTGATGCGCGAGGCCGACGTCGACATGCGCCGCATCGGCCAGATGACGCGCGAAGCGGTACACCTCGGCGCATTCGACGAGGACGCGATCATCTACATCCATAAGATCGATGCCGACTACGGGCTGCGCATGCAGTCGCGAATCGGCCGGCGCAATCCGCTGCATAGCACGGCGATCGGCAAGGTGCTGCTCGCATGGATGGACCCGGCCGATGCGCGTGACGTGCTCTCGCACATCGAATTCCGCAAGTCGACGCAAAAAACCTTGACCTGCGCCGAAGCGGTGCTGAGCATCCTGCCGCACGTACGCGAGCAGGGCTACGGCGAGGACAACGAAGAGCAGGAAGAAGGCCTGCAATGTATCGCGGTGCCGGTGTTCGACCGCTTCGGCCGCGTGATCGCCGGTCTGTCGATTTCGTTTCCGACGATGCGCTGCGGCGCCGACACGAAGCAGCATTACGTCGCGCTGCTCAAAGAAGCCGGTCTCGCGATTTCGGCGCGGCTCGGCTATCGCGAAGCGACCGCCCAGGAGCCCGCGGCCGCGCAGTAAGACAGCCTGATGACGCTACAGGGGTGGCGTCATTTCATCGTGCTCGCACGAACCCATGGCGAGCCCGATGACCAGTCTGCAACCGAATGTATCTGCGCGGCATAGATAAGGCGAAATTCCATTCGCTTCTTTTTTCAGCAATCGATGCGCCGAACCTTCGCTCCGCATCCATGCATCGCCTGCGCTTGAATGCGGTTTTTTTCATAGCCCCTTCAAGGGTTTGGCCGCACGCCTGACTATCGCCCGGCATTTCGACATCTAGTCCCCGGCGCTTTCCCTCTCCGTTCATCGCACTCGCGTGAACGTATCGATGTGACCTCCAATCGACACGTCCTGTTACACACAAACACATCGGTAATCGCGCCGCTCAGTAGAGTTCGGTTCAAACGAAAGCGGTTTAGATGAAACGCTTCGCACGACAGGCACTCGCATCACAGATTTCAGGGAGCAACATCATGAAAAAAATTCTCGCATTGGTCATTCTCGCCGCCACGCTCGGCGGCGCGTTGAGCGGCTGCATCGTCGTCCCTGGCGGCGATCATCCGCATCACGACCACTACTACGAACGCTATTGATCGGGCCATCACGCGCAGTAGGTGCGAGTCCGGCTCGCCACTCCATCACAGACATCCACACAACAGAGAACAATCATGAGTCTTTCACGCAACCGCTGGATATCGTTGAGCGTCATCGCGGGTCTCGCGATCGGCGCATCGACGGCCGCTTTCGCGCACGTCGATGTCGGCGTGAATATCGGTGTGCCGGGCATCGCGGTCGCGCCCGCCGTGGTCGAGGCTCCGCCGCCCCCGCCGGTCTATGTGCAGCCCGCGCCCGTGTATGCGCCTCCGCCGCCGCCCGCGGTCGTGATCGCGCCGGGCTGGTACGGCGATCGTTACTACGATGGTCGTCGCTATTGGGAGCGTCGCGAGTGGGAACGTCACCACGACGAATGGCGCGATGCACGCGGCCCGCATCGCGACTGGCACGACAACGACTGGCACGACAACGGCTGGCACGGTCACGGGCATGACCATTGATGGAAGCCAGGTGGCGTTAATCGCGCCACCATGCCGCGCTTGCATTCGCGCCACCCCTTTGACAGGAGCGACGACGTGCTACGCAATGATCCGAGACGAGTAAGCGCGCAGGTCGACGGTGCGCACATTTGCGCCGAATACAGCGAGCTGACCGGCCAGCTGTGCCTGCGCCAGGACGGCACGCTGGTGCGCGAATGGTTTCCACCGCATTCGTGGATAGCGATCGCGTCGGTGGCCGGCGCGCGCCACTGGGGCACGCGGCCGACCGACGACGAATTGCTCGCGCTGCTGCACAACGAAATGGCGTTGCTGCGCGCGACCTGAGCGGTCGCGCATTGTTCGAGCGTAGCGGCACGCCCGACGCCGGACTTCACTCGATCGCTATCGCGCTGACGTTGTCATCGACCGATGCGTGATCGAGCGGCTCGCGCCGCATCATCAGCACCACCCCGCCCGCCGCGATCACGGCCGGCACCGCGAGCAGGCTAAACACCGCGCCGAACTGCCAGCCGAGCCCCATCAACGCCGCGCCGACGAACGCGCCCGCCACGCCGCCGACCCGGCCGATTCCCAGCATCCACGCCACGCCCGTCGCGCGCGCCCGGGTCGGGTAGAAACTCGCCGCGAGCGCCGACATCGACGTCACCGCGCTGGTCGCGACCGTACCGGTCAGGAAGATCAGCGTGCCGAGCCAGACCTGATGGCCGACGCCCCGCCCGACCAGCAGCACGAGCGCACCGACGAGCACATAGGTGAACGCGATCACGCGATGGCCGGCGAAGCGATCCATCACCCAGCCGACGCACAGATTGCCGAGGATGCCGCCGAGCGGAAACAGCGAGGTCATCAACGCGGCCTTTTCGCCCGAGAAGCCGGTGTCCTTGAACAGCGTCGGCAGCCAGTTGGTCAGCAGGTAGTAAATCAGCAGCCCCATGAAATAGGCGAGCCACAGCATCAGCGTGCCGAAACGGTAGCGCGCCGACAGGATGATCGCGAGCGCCCACTGCGAGCGCGAGTCGGCGCTATTGCGGCGCACGTCGACCGCGAAGAAGCGGCATCCGTCGAAGCGGTCGTGAGGCGCTATGCGTTGCAGGATTCGCGCGATCCGTTGATCGGCCCGCTTGCGCACCGCGAGGAATTGCGCCGATTCCGGCAGCAGCAGAATCAGCAGCACGCTCAGCACGAGCGGGCCGATGCCGCCCGCGACCAGCACGCTCGGCCAGCCGAGATTCGGAATCAGCCATGCGGACGCAAAGCCACCGAGCGCGAGCCCGCCCGAAAAACCGCAGAACATCGCATTGACCGCGACCGCGCGAATCCGCGCGGGTGCGTACTCGGACATCAGCGTGACCGCGTTGGGCATCGCCGCGCCGAGACCGAGGCCGGTGAAAAAGCGCAGCACGGTCAACGATTCGATCGACGTCGCGCGGGCCGCCGCGAGACTCCACAGCCCGAAGAAGAACACCGACAGCACCAGCACCGTCTTGCGTCCGATGCGGTCCGCGAACGGGCCGGCCGCGAGCGCGCCGATGCCGAGACCGACCAGCGCCGCGCTCATCACCGGGCCGAGCGCGCTGCGCGCGATGCCCCACTGCTGCACGAGCGACGGCGCGATAAAGCCGACCGCGGCGGTGTCGAAACCATCGGCCGCGACGACCAGAAAACACAGCACCAGAATCGTCCACTGAAACGGCGAGAAACGCTGTCCGTCGATGAAGGCCTGCACATCTACACTGCGTTCGGAGCGGCTCATGTGCGCGCTCCTTTCTGCTTGGTCATTGCTATGTCTCCTTGAGATGAAGAGATATTTTCTTGTTGTTCGAATTGCCTGGTCGCCTGCCGCGCCGTAGGCGTGCGAGCTGCCATCGACCCTCAGGACCGCGCCCGCGATATGGCTGGCCGCGTCCGACATGAGAAAGCCGTTCGCGTTGGCGATTGCTTCGGGATGCGCGAGGCGTTGCGTCGGCGTGCGCTTCTCTGGATCATGCCGCGCGGACGGCATTCGGCCGCGTCTTCGATGGAAAAAAGTATAGCCACGCGCTTCGGGACGAAATTGGACAAAGGCAGCGCATCGCAGGACAATTCGAACATAGGAGACCAAACTGCATGAGAAATATCCCTAACTACGATCTGTACGGAGAGTCCGCGCGGCCGCCGTGGTACGACGCGTTCAATTTCGAATGGATCGTCGAGCGCAGTCGGCCGAACGACTGGCATATCTCCGCGCACCGGCACGATGCGTTGCTGCAGATTCTCTATATCCGCAGCGGTTCGGGCTACGTGCTGATCGAGAGCGAAAAGCTCACGATCGAAGCGCCATGCCTGATCCTGCTTCCGGCGCAAACGGTGCATGGTTTCGTATTTTCGCCGGAGATCGACGGGCTCGTGATTACCGCCGCACAGCGCGCGTTGGAGACGATTTCGAAAGCGGTGTCGCCGGGCCTCATGCCGGTGCTGCAACGGCCCGCGCTGATTCCCGTGCGGCCCGCCATCGGCGAGCGCACGTTGATGCCGTTGTTCGGTTTGCTGGAGCAGGAATTTCGGGGCAGCGCGCGCGGCCATATCGCCGCGGGCATGTCGCTGATGATTGCACTTTTTGTGCAGGTCGCGCGTCTGACCGATGCCGCGTTAAGCGCGGGTGCGACCGTCAATGACCGGCGCGCCGCGCAGATCAAACGGCTACGCGAACTGATCGCCGCGCATGTGCGCGAGCATCTGCCAATCGATTTTTACGCGGGAAAGTTGGGGGTGACCGCGGCGCAACTGGGCCGCATCTGTCGTGAGGAGCTTGGCCATTCGCCGCTGTCGCTCGTCAACGACCAGTTGATACGCGAGGCGCAACGCGATCTGGTGTACTCGGGTTCGAGTATCAAACAGATCGCGCATGCGCTCGGTTTCGAAGACGCGGCCTATTTCAGCCGCTATTTCCGCAAGCAGACCGGTGTCACGCCCAAGGAGTTTCAGGCGGCCGCGCATCGGGATCTGTCGATCAATTAGCGATCCCGATGATCGCGCGGTGCTTGCAGTGGCATTTACAGATTCGCCTGCATCTGCGCGCCGGCGGCGCCTACGTAGTTCTCCGCCAGTACCGTCGCGGCCGTGCGCGACGTCGTCACGTACTCGAGCTCGGCAACCTGCAACTGCTGCTCGAACGCCGAAGCGCCTTCGATACGGTGCAGCATGCTGGTCATCCAGTACGAGAAGTGCTCGGCGCGCCAGATGCGCTTGAGCGCGGTTTCGCTATAACGGTCGAGCAGATCGGTGCGGTTTTCCTTGTAGAACGCGTCGAGCGCCTTGCTGAGCACGTTCACGTCGGCGACCGCGAGGTTCAGGCCCTTCGCGCCGGTCGGCGGCACAATATGCGCGGCGTCGCCAGCGAGGAACAGGCGGCCGTACTGCATCGTCGTCGACACGAAGCTGCGCATACCGACGATATTCTTTTGGAAGATCTTGCCGTCGATGAGCTTATGGCCCTCGTCCGAATCGGCGCGCGCATGCAGTTCCGCCCAGATGCGATCGTCGGACCAATTGTCGACCGAGTCCTTCGGATCGCACTGGAAATACATCCGCTGCACGTTCGGCGAGCGCGTGCTGATCAGCGCGAAGCCGCGCTCGTGGCGTGCGTAGATCAGTTCGTCCGACGACGGCGGGCCTTCGCACAGAATGCCGAACCAGCCAAACGGATAGACGCGCTCGAAATCCTTGCGCAGCGCCTGCGGAATAGCCTGGCGCGACACGCCTTGCGAGCCGTCGCAGCCGATTACGAAGTCGCATTGCAGTTCGTGCTCCGCGCCTTCGTGGCGATAGCGGATCGACGGCTTATCGGTATCGATGCCGTGCACCGACGTATCCGACACGCCGAAACGCAGTTCGGCGCCCGCGGCGACACGCGCCGCGACGAGATCCTTGATCACTTCGTGCTGGGCATAAACCGTGATCGCCTGACCGGTGAGATCGGTCAGATCGATGCGGCGGCGCTTGCCGTCGAACGCGAGTTCGAAACCGTGATGCAGCGCGCCTTCGGCTTTCATGCGTTCGCCGACGCCGGTTTGCGTCAGCAGGTCCATCGTGCCCTGCTCGAGCACGCCGGCGCGGATCGTCGATTCGATCTGATCGCGGGTGCGCGTTTCGAGCACGACCGAGTCGATACCGCGCAGATGAAGCAGATGGGAAAGAAACAGGCCGGCAGGCCCTGCACCGATGATGCCAACTTGGGTGCGCATAGATGTCTCCTGAATGCGGTGATGAAATTTGCGCTCAGTGTGACGATCGTGACACCTATCCGGCAATGCGATATGGCGGATAGGCCGTATCGCGCCAGGCGATAGAAGGTGTAAGAGAGGCGCCGGTGCAGCGTCGTTGTATCGGCCAAAAACGCAAGACTGGCGGGCCTTTCCGGCGATTTGGACGACATTCGGCTCGTTCTGCCGGCGTGGCGTCCACTCAGGTAAACCCCGATCCGCTAAACGAGCTTCGACTAGCCGAGAAACAGCCGGTAGACCGGATTTCTCGTTTCTTCCCAGCACGGATAGCCGAGCGTTTCGATGAAGCGCTCGAACGCCGCGTGGTCGCTTTCAGGCACCTGAATGCCGACCAGGATCGAGCTGTAGTCCGCGCCCTGGTTGCGATAGTGGAACAGGCTGATGTTCCAGTTCGGCGCCATCGACGACAGGAATTTCATCAGCGCGCCCGGACGCTCGGGAAACTCGAAGCGGAATAGTCGTTCGTCGCGCGCGAGCGGCGAGCGGCCACCGACCATGTAGCGGATGTGCTGCTTCGACAGTTCGTCGAAGGTCAGATCGACGGTCGCGAAGCCGTGCGCTTCGAAGGCGCCGGCGATCTGCGCCGGTTCGCTGCGGTTGCGGATCTGCACGCCGACGAAGATATGCGCCGAGTTCGCGTCGGCGATCCGGTAGTTGAATTCGGTGACGCTGCGCGTGCCGACCAGTTCGCAGAAGCGCCTGAAGCTGCCGCGCTCTTCGGGGATCGTCACCGCGAAAACCGCCTCGCGGGCTTCGCCCACTTCGGCGCGTTCGGCGACGAAGCGCATGCGGTCAAAGTTCATGTTCGCGCCCGACGTGATCGCGATCAGCGTCTGGTTCTCGATGCCTTCCCGTTCGGCGTACTGCTTGGCGCCCGCCACCGCGAGCGAGCCCGCCGGTTCGAGCACGCTGCGCGTGTCCTGGAACACGTCCTTGATCGCCGCGCACAAAGCATCCGTGTTCACGAGCAGCACTTCGTCGAGATATTCGCTGCACAGGCGGAAGGTTTCCTCGCCGACGAGTTTCACCGCGGTGCCGTCCGAGAACAGGCCCACTTCGTTCAGCGTCACGCGCTCGCCCGCCTTCAGCGACGCGGCCATCGCGCACGAATCATCGGTCTGCACGCCGATCACCTTGATCTCCGGGCGCACCGATTTCACGTATGCGGCGACACCGGCCGCGAGACCGCCGCCGCCGATCGGCACGAAGATCGCGTGAATCGGCCCCTGGTGCTGGCTGAGGATTTCCATCGCCACCGTGCCCTGGCCGGCGATCACATACGGATCATCGAACGGATGCACGAAGGTCAGGCCGCGCTCCTCCTGCAGCTTGACCGCGTGACCGTAGGCGTCGCTATACGATTCGCCGAACTGCACGACCTCGACGGTCGGCCCGCCGTGCGTGCGGATCGCGTCGACCTTGACCTGCGGGGTCGTCACCGGCACGACGATGATCGCCTTCACGCCCATGCGTGCGGCCGACAACGCGACGCCCTGCGCATGATTGCCGGCCGACGCGGTGATCACGCCGCGACTGAGCGCTTCGGCCGGAATATGCGCCATCTTGTTGTACGCGCCGCGCAGCTTGAACGAGAACACCGGCTGGTTGTCCTCGCGCTTCAGATAGACCGGATTGCGCAGCCGCGCCGACAGGTTCGGCGCGCGTTCGAGTTCGGTCTCGCGCGCCACGTCGTAGACGCGCGCGGTCAGGGTCTTTTTCAGATAGTCGTGAGACGGCGCGACGCGCCCGGCCGCTGCGGCGGCCTGTTCGAGTTCGGTTAACAGCACGGCAAGCTCCTGGGTGGCAACGTTCGATGCAACAACGAATCAACCGCGATCGACATCCATCGATGCCAATCGCAGCATGTTCGCCAGGAGGCAGGTAGAGAATGAACCTGAAAGCGGACATAAAAAAACCCGCCTCGTTTGGCGGGTTATGTGTCACTGCAAGTCGACGCGCGCTAACCCACCATTCGATGAATGATGCTAATAATCAGCGCAATACGGATGTCGAGGCAGTTCATGCCGACGATCTTCGTCGACTTGGCAGGCTTTGTCAATCTCCGCGGACCACGGTTCCGGTCAGAACGGACCGGCAAAAAAACGGGGCGCGCCGTCAAGCGCGCCCCGCTGATACAGCCAACGCCGCAATCAATCGCGCACGCCGCTCTGCTTCTTGAATGCCGCGAGAATGCGTCGCTCCAGCGCGTTGTAATCGCGGCCGAAGTGATGGTCTCCGGAGGTGCGGATGACTTCTACACCGCTCTTGTCGAGCGCCGGACACAGCGTGTCGGTCTCGCTCTCGCCATAAAAGCATTGAACGATCGACGGCGGCACATGCGTCAACTCGGGCCGCACGTTCAGCGCCTTGTCGCTCGCGGGCATGCCGAGCCAGCCGCCGACACGGATCTGGAAATCGGCGTCGGGCGCGAAGCCGAGCAGCGACATCAGCGACACCTTATCGCGCTGCGCCTGCGGCAGACGGTTATACGCGAACGGCATCACATCGGCGCCGAACGAGTAGCCGATCAGCGCAACGTGCTGCGCGTGCCAGCGCTCGCCATAGGTTTGCATCACGCGCGCGAGATCGCGGCTCGTTTGCGCGGGCGGCTTCTCGCTCCAGAAATAGCGCAGGCTGTCCCAGCCGACCACCGACACGCCATCTTTCTGCAACGCCTGCGCGATCGTCTTATCGAGATCGCGCCAGCCGCCATCGCCGGAAATCACGATCGCCATCAGGCCGTTCGGATGCGCGGCCGGCAACTCGATCAGCGGCAGGTCGGAGACGTCGTCGGCACTCGTCGAGACCGGCTGCAGATGCGGCGTCAGCAAAGCGACCAGACGCGCGCGATCGGCGTTGCCCGTGCTCGCCGTTTCGACGAAGCCCGGCACCTTGTCGCGGATCACGGTCGGGTCGGGCGGACACGGTTCGAAGCGCGCGTCGAGCGTGCGGTCGGCGTCGACCGACACCGCGCCCGCGATCGTATTGGACGGCGCCTGCTCGAGCACGTGCATCGCCAGCGTTGCGCCCTGCCCCGTACCCGCGACGATCGGCGCGAAGTAGCGGCTCGACTGCGATTGTCGTTCGAGCTGATGGCTAAGCGCCTCGGCGTCGCCCACCAGTTGATGGCAGGTTTCTTTTTTCGCGGCAAGGTTGGCCTCGTAGCGCGCGGTATCGACGCCGACCGTCATTGCGCCCGCTTTCGCGAGCGCATCGGCGCTCTGCTGATCAGCCGCGCTCCAGCCGCTCGCCTGCGAATACAGTACGACGAAGCCGCGCAGCGGCCCCTCGGGCTGCGTGACGCGCACGTCGCCATAGCGGCCGCCCGGTACGGTGGTGGTGGCCGCGTGCGCGAGCGCGCCGCAACTCAGAACGCTCGCCGCGATGGCGAGCCGGAACAACGGATGCAATGTCATGAACGCCGGCCTCCTGCCAGCAGCGACAGGTCCGCGAGCGTGAAGAACACGCCCGAACCGGATGCCGCGAGATACCGCGGCTCCCAGCGCGGCTGAAACTTGCTCTTGAAAGCACGCAGTCCGCGGAAGTTATAGAAGCGGCCGCCGAAGCGCCACACGATGCCGGCCAGCCGATGCCAGCGCGACGCGAGCGGAGTCGGCTGCACGCCGGAGAGCGGCGCAATGCCGAGACTGAGCGAGCGGAAGCCCGCCTGCTTCAGATGCAGCGCGAGCTGCGTGAACAGATATTCCATCGCGTACGGCGACGCGCTTTCGACGTGACGCATCACGCCGACGGTCGCCTCGGTATTCATATCGGTCGTCATGAAGGTGACGAACGCGACCGGTTCGCCGTTCTGGCGCACCAGCATCACCGACTGCGCGGCGAGGTATTCGTCGTGGAAAGCGGCGACCGAGAAACTCTTCTCGCGCGCATCGTGGCTGCCGAGCCAGCCATCGGAAATGCCGCGCAGCGTTTCGAGCGACGCCGGCACACGCGCCTGATCGATCACTTCGACGCTAAAGCCGTCGCGCTCGCCGCGCTTCAACGCATAGCGCAGATGCGCGCGGTGCGAGCCCTTCAGATCGAAGTCGTCGAGCACGACGTGCGCTTCCTCGCCGAGCTTCATCAGCGTGAGGCCGGCGTCGAGATACAGCGGGAGCGCATTCGCGCGCACCTGGTAGAACGCGGCGCGACCGCCGTGCGCATGCGCGAGCGCGACGAACTTTTTGATGAGACCCGCCCACTCTTCGCGCGGCCCCACCGGATCGTGCAACGCGGCCCACGTACGGCCGTATTTCGCGTACATCAGGAACGCCTCGCGCGATTCCGAAAACAGGAAGCTCTTGTCGCCCATCAACGCGAGACCGGCGTCGCTGCGTTCCTGCGCGCGCACGATGCGCGCGGCGTCGAGCAGATCTTCGGGCGCCGGCTTCACGAAGCGGCCCGGCGCCGGACGCAGCAATTGCCAGAACGAAAAGGTCGCGGCGAACACGCTGGCGGCGAGCGTCGCGCGCAGCGCGCGCGGCGCGCGCTCGTCGAACGCGAATTGCCACCACAGGTCGCGCGTGTACGGCACGTCACGGAAAGCGAACAGCATGACCCACGTCGCGAACATCAGCACCATCGCGATCGACACGAGCCAGCCGGCCGTGAAACGCTCGGCGAACAGCGACGAATGACGGTTGAAACGCTTGCGCGTCGCGAGCAGCAGCACGATCAGCATGCCGAGCACACCAGCTTCGACGAATGCGAGACCCTTGGTCAGCGACAGCGCAAGGCTCAGCAATGCGAGCGCGAGCGTCATCCACCATGCCGCATCGAGCCGCCGCAGCAGCCCACGCGCGACGAACAACAGCAGCACGCCGAGCACGCTGCACAGCATCGCCGAGCTTTCGAGCACCCACAGCGGTACCACGTCGCGCAATACATGAATGCGCTGCCAGAACGCCGGCGTCGCGCTCGAGATGACCAGCATGCCGCCGACCACGAACGTAACGAGGCTCAGAAACAGCGGCGCGAGTTCCGACACGCGCTCCGCCTGCAGCATCGACAGACGGTTCTTCAGCGCGCGCCCCTCGAAGCCCGCGAGCAGCGCCGCGGAGACGATCAGCGGCACGCCGAAATAGATCGCGCGATACGCGAGCAGCGCGGCGACCATCTGATGCATCGGCACGCTGCCGCTCAGCGCGAACGCCATCGCCGCCTCGAACACGCCGACACCGCCAGGCGTATGGCCGATCATGCCGAGCAGCATCGCGGCAGCGTAGACGGTGATGAAGCCGATGAAGCTGACGTTCGCATGCGGCAACAACGCCCACAGCGCGAGGCCCGCGGCGATCACGTCGAGCACCGCCAGCGCGACCTGGGCGAGCAGATCGCGGCGCGCTGGAATATCGAACGACAGCCACTGCCAGCGCGTGCGGATCGGCCGGGTTTCGCGGCGGCACGCGGCGGCGGCGAGCATCAGCGCGATCAGCAGCGCCGCGCCGCTCCAGCGCAGCGCGAGCGGCGACAGGTGCAGCATCGGTGCGAGCTGGCCGGCCATGCAGACCATGCCGAGCGCGGTCATCAACACGAGCGCGAGCGCGAGCGACACGCTCGTGAACACGGTCATGCGGCCGATCTGCGCGGGCGTGATGTTCGCGACGCCATACACGCGCGCGCGCACCGCTCCGCCCGTCAGCGCGCCGAAACCGGTCGCATTGCCGAGCGCCGAGCCGGCCGTCGCGCCGACCCACAGCGCCGCGCGCGGCACGCTCGCGCCGAGATAGCGCAGGCCGACCGCGTCGCGCCCGACCAGCGCGACATAGCTAAGCGCGGTCGCGCCGAGCGCGCCGATCCACTCGCGCGGCGACAGCTCGCGCAGTTCGCGCATCACCGAACGGTAATTCACCGCCTCCGACAGATGCTGCAGCACGACCAGCAGCAGCCCGCAAATAACGAGCGCGAGCACGGGCGACAGAAGTCCCCGGCTGCCAAGCACTTTCGCTGCACGGCCGGGCAGCGCGCGCAGGCGCTCGAAGCTGTGTTGAAGTCGGTGGAACATGGTCAATGCGGGCCTTGCGAGAGCGGTCGCGGCGACGGGTGCGTCACGCGCGGTATCGCCTGTGGCGGCGATTACAAAGTGATAACGGCAAAACGTGCAAAAGGTTGACAGCAATAGCAATTTTGCTGTCGATTCACCTACGCGTCGCGCGTCAAAAGCGCGCGAGCGATATCTGGAAGGGAAACGGCGATGGCGGGCCAGAACTGGCCCGCTGGAAGGGGCTACTCTTTGGGGACCGATGTCAACGGCGCGGATGACGCGCTGAACGCGCCCTGCCTGGCGGGGCCAGAAAGCACAATGCCCGCTACACGAGCGGGCATCGACACGGTTGGCGGGTCTCGCTTATTGCGGGCGACGATACGCTTCGGCGATCACCGCGCAGTTCTGCAGATGCAGGTTCAGCGCATGCAGCGCCAGTGCACGCAGCTTGCCGAAGAACGTGGTGGCGGCGGGGGTGGAACGAACGACAGTCGATGCGGTGTTCATGGCGGCTCCTGACTAAGGGTTTGTACCTAAGCAATAACCCGATTATAGCCATCTCGTGCCGCAGCGCAACAAAAATCAATATTTATTGGCGGTGTCGCACCGCCGCCGTCGCGTGTCGGATACAGAAACTGTAAAAGGGTCGGCATCGGCCCAGCAGGTATTAACAATCCGCACCGTACAGGTGCAATAATGCCCCCTTTGCCTGCGACGCTTCGCCGCAGCCTCGCCGCCATGACCGTCGCCCAGACTCAGAAAGCTCTGATTGCGCCCCTTATCGTCGCGTGCGCGATGTTCATGGAAAGCGTCGACGCCAACGTGATCGTCACCGCGCTGCCGGCCATGGCGCGCGATTTCGCCCGCGACCCGGTCACGCTGAAAATCGCGGTCACGAGCTACGTGCTCGGGCTCGGCGTGTTCATCCCGGTCTGCGGCTGGCTCGCCGACAAGTTCGGCGCCCGCACGGTGTTCCGCACGGCGATCGGCATCTTCGTCACGGGCTCGCTGTTGTGCGCAGCGTCGAACTCGTTGGCCACTTTCACGGTTGCGCGTTTCATTCAGGGCGTCGGCGGCGCGATGATGGTGCCGGTCGGGCGGATCATCATCTTTCGCGTGGTGGAAAAAGCCGACTTCATCCGCGCGATGAATTATCTGAGCGTGCCCGCGATGCTCGGCCCCGCTGCCGGTCCGCTGCTCGGCGGCTTCATCACCACGTATCTGCACTGGCGTCTGATCTTCTTCATCAACGTGCCGATCGGCATTCTCGGCATTTATCTGACCAATCGCTATATCGCCAATACGCGCGAACCGGACCCCGGCCCGCTCGACTGGATCGGCTTCCTGCTGTCGGCGGCGGGCGCGGTGCTGCTGCTGCTCGGTTTGTCGCTGGTCGGCGGCGAACTGATTTCGAATACCGACGCGTTCGGCATGTGCGCGCTCGGCGCGATGCTGCTCGCGATCTACGTCGTGTACGCGCAGCGCGTCGCGCTGCCACTGCTCGACTTGCGCTTTTTCAAGGTGCCGACTTTCCAGGCGAGCGTGCTCGGCGGCTCGCTGTTTCGCATCGGTCTCGGCGCGCTGCCGTTCCTGCTGCCGCTGCTGCTGCAGGAAGGCCACGGCATGAGCGCGTTCCAATCGGGGCTGATCACCTGCGCGTCCGCGTTCGGCGGCATGTTCATGCGCACGATCGCCTCCACCGTGCTGCGCCGCTTCGGCTTTCGCCAGGTGCTCGTGTTCAACGCGGCGCTATCGGGCATTTCGATCGCCGCGTGCGGACTGTTTTTCCCGCACACGCCGACGTGGATCATCTGGGTCGTCGTGCTGCTCGGCGGCTTCTTCCCTGCATTGCAATTCACCAGCCTCAATTCGCTCACCTACGCGGAGATTGCGAGCCGCGACGTCGGCCGCGCGACGAGTCTCGGCAGCGTCGTGCAGCAGATGTCGCTCGGTCTCGGCGTGACGGTCGGCGGGATCGTGCTGCAGATTTCGCGCGCGCTGCATGGACATCCGAGCATCACTTGGTCGGATTTCTGGCCCGCGTTTCTGGTGGTCGGGCTGTGCTCGTTCGCGTCGATTCCGGTCACGCTGCGCTTGCCGCGCGGCGCGGGCTCGGAGATTTCGCGAGGCGGCCGCGGCTGAGCCGCGCGTCGAGCCCTTACAGCCCGCCCGCACAAACGCCTCGCCCTTCCCGCGTTCAGGCGCTCACTCGCGCTTGCGTATCACGCTCACCTCGCCATTGCGTTCGAGGATCGCGGCGGCCACGTTGTCCATCGAGCGCGAGCCGGTTTTCTGCCGCACGCTTTCCTCGATGTCGGTGCGCGTGATGAGCGCCGCGTGCATTTCGTTCGCGTGGAACTTGCCGTCGCTGAACACCTCGCGCTCGACGCCGCACACCAGCAACTCGAAACGGCGCGAACGTATGAACGCCCACGCGAGCACCCGGTGACATACGACGATCACCAGCGACGCGACCACGGTCGCGATGAACGGCGACGCCCCGACAATCGCGCGGCTCAGCATCGCGCCGAGCAGAATCACGACGACCAGATCGAACGGCGTGCGCTGACCGAACGAGCGCCGCCCCGATACGCGAATCAGCACGATCGCGATCACGAACACGACGATCGAGCGCAGCCCCATCTGCAACGGGTCGAGCTCCCTGCCCTGGCCGAATAGAACGAAAAACACGTCCATCATGTTCGTCCTCCCCGCGGCGTATTGCCGTGCCAATGCTCCGGTATCCGGATGGTTGCGAGCGAGACCAGCTCGCGGCGCAGCGCCGTCGCTCAGGCCAGCGCGCGATCCGTCGCCCATGCGATGAGCGTATCGCCGAAACCGCCGCGCGCGCGGGCCGCGGTACGCGCGCTCGTGGTCACGCGCGGCGCGGCGCTCCACGCGATGCGCGCGCCCGTCGCGATCAGGCGATCGACGAGCGCAACGTCCTCGCTGCACCTGAGCGGCGGAAAGCCGCCCGCGCGCCGATAGGCTTGCGCGGATACGCCGAGATTCGCGCCGTGCACGTGACGATGTCCGTCGGCGTCGATATAGGTCTTGCGAAAATATTCGCGCACGCTGTGCGGATGCGCGCTCCAGTCGTCGACGGCGATCGAGCCGCACACCGCATCGGCGCCCAGCGCCAATTGCGCAGCGAGCCAATCCGGCGACACGCGGCTGTCGGCATCGGTAAACGCGAGCCAGCGCGCGCCGAGCGCGAGCAGCAGCGAGGCGCCCAGCGCCCGTGCGATCCCGACGTTGCGCGCCTTCAGCGTCAGCGTCTGCACGCCGTAAGCCCGAGCGATCGCTCCGCTGAAATCGCTGCACGCGTCGAGCGCGACGACGATCCGCACCTCCTCGCCGGCGAGCGCTTCGTGTCGCGACGCTTCGAGCAAGGCCGCGAGGCACCCCGCAATCAACGCCTCTTCGTTATGAGCCGGGACGATCACGCCTATCATAGAAGCCCCTCTCGCTGCGCGACCGAACGTGCGTCGCGCGACCACACGTCGATCAGCAAGTCGGCTTCGTCGTGATGCGCGAGACGTGCGAGGCCGCAGCGCGCATCGAATAGCGCGTGCGCGCGGTCGGCCGATTCGCGCGCTTCGGCGAACGGCCGGCGCCAATGGCAGGCGAGCAGCGTGCCATCGGTCGTCAGCGAACCAGCGATGCGCGCGGCCAGCGTTTCGAGCTCGGCCGCGTCGAGGTAGTACGCAAACTCGCTGATCACGATCAGATCGAAAGGCCCGTGCTCCGTCGGCCATTCGCACGGCACGCTGCGCCGTTGGATCCGCACGTTCGATGCGCCCGCGACGCGTTCGCGCGCGAGCTCGACGGCGCGCGGGTGCAGATCGGCAGCGAGCAGCGCGTCGCAGCGCGTCGCGAGCCCGGCCGTCAACTCGCCGTTCGCGCAGCCCGGTTCGAAGCCGTTGCGATAGCGCGGCCGCGGCAGCAGCGCGAGCGTCAGCGAACGCTTGCGGCGTTCATACCAGCCTTCGCGCAAACGCCACGGATCGTCGCTGCGTCGGTAAAGATCATCGAAGTACGGCATCGGCGAGCTCATCGCAGCGATCCTCCGAAGGCTGGGGAATAAAGGTCATAGCGTCCAGGACGTGAGTGTTTGCGACGACGCGTGATCCGATGCCGGCACTGCGGTCGTGTCAGCGCACGCAACGAGCCGTTCGCCAAGCGCGGCGAGATCGCATTCCGCGTGGCTTTGCCGCAGAAACACCGGCAGGTCGGCGAGCGTTCGCGCGAAGCGCGCGTCGCGGCACAACGGACCCGCGCCAAGCGCGCGCGTCGCATGATCGATGACGGCGCTCGCGGCCTGCTCGACGGCCAGACGCGCGCGCAACACGCGCGTCTGCGCATCATCCGAAGGTCGCGCGTCGATCCACGCGGCGGTTTCACGCAACACCGCGGCGGCCGACCGCAACGCGACATCGGTCGCGCCGAGATGAGCCAGCCGATGCGCATCCGCGCGCCGCGCGCACGCGTCGCGCAGCGTGCGGCCGATCTGCGCGGCTGCGCCGTACCAGCACGCGGCGATACCGGCGCCGCCATGCCAGAAGCCCGCGCGCCGCAGATATTCGTGCGGCGCGCCGACGAGCGTCGCCACGGTGTCGTTGAACGTGACATCGGCGCTCGCGGTCGCCCTCATGCCGACGGCCTGCCACTTCGATGTGTCGATCGAGATCGAGCTCTGGTCCAGCGCGACGGCCGCGAGCACCGGCTCCTCTTCGCGCCATGCGGTCACGAGCGCATGGGTGAGCGCCTGCGCGCCGGAGCACCAGGCTTTGGTGCCGGACAAGTGCACCTGAGCGCCCTCGCCGGAAGCGTTCTGGATTCCTTCATTGACCGCGCGCACTCGCGCGTCCGGCGCTTCGGCGGCCCACACGCCCCAGCGGCTTGCCGGCGGCGGCAGCGGACCGTTCAGCTCGGCGAGAATCGCGAGCGCATCGGTATGGCCTTCGAACAGTTTGACGAGACCGAGGTCGCACGCGGCAACGGCGGCCAGCGCGCGCCAGCGCACCAGCGTCTCGCCATGCCCTGGCAACGGCAAGCTCGGCGCGCGATCGTAGCCGCGCTCGATAAGATCAGCGAGCAGTGCTCCGAGAGCAGCGGGATCGTTCGCATCGAAGCGCGCGTCGCGCAGGAAATCGTCGAGCGGCGGTGCGCAGCCGCCGTGTTGATTCGAGATCTGCCGTGACTGGGCCTTGAAGCTGGCCGCGTGGTCGCGCGTATCGAGCATCGTGCCTCCCTGCACCGTTTCGATCCGCGGCCCGCCGAGCGGCGGCGGACCGGAACGTATGCAGAGTCGGAGCAAACATCATGCCCCGGCTGACGAGGCGGCCGCGCAGCGAAAAAGCGCCTACGTCCCCCCGCTTCCGCTCAGTCGACCATCGGCCTTCGTGAGCAATGCGTCGAGGACCGTCATCTCGACCGGCTTCACCAGGTGCGCATGGAAACCCGCGTTGCGAGTGCGATCGAGATCGCTCGCATGACCGAAGCCCGTCATCGCCGCGTACATCGTGCGAGCCATCTCGGGCAGCGCGCGCAACGCCGCGAGCGTCGCATAGCCATCCATCTTCGGCATCGCTAGATCGATCAGCGCGAGATGCGGCGAGAAGCGCGGCGCGACCTGCAGCGCCTGCTCGCCCTCGTAGGCGATACGCACCTCGTGGCCCTTCAGTTCGAGCAGCATCGCGAGGCTGTCGGCCGAATCGCGATTGTCGTCGATTAGCAGAATCCGCAGCGGCTGCACGTGGGGCGCGGCACTGATCGCGCCGCTCTCCGCGGTGTCGGACTGCGCGGAGAGCGGCAGACTCAGCGTGAACGTGCTGCCGAGCCCCGGTCCTTCGCTGCTCGCGACGATGCTGCCACCATGCATCTCGACGAGCGACTTGCACAGCGTCAGGCCGATCCCAAGACCGCCTTCGCCGAAACTTTGCCCTTCCTTCTCCTGCGCAAATAGCTCGAAGATCTTGTCGAGCGAGCGCACCGGAATACCGCAGCCGGCGTCGCGCACTTCGAGCACCGCCATGCGAAAGTCGACCCGTCCACGCATCTCGATCACGCTGCCGTGCGGGGAAAATTTCGACGCGTTGTGCAGCAGGTTTTGCAGCACCTGCACGAGCCGCGTCATGTCGCCGCGAATGCTCACGGGGGCGTCGGTGACCTGCGCGACCACGCGCTGCTCGCGCGAGTCGGTGAACGGCCGCGCCGCTTCGATCGCGCGCGTGACGAGCTCGGTGAGGTCGACGCGCGCAATCCGCAGTTCGACCTTGTCGGACATGATGCGGCCGATATCGAGCAGATCGTCGACGAGTCGCGTCAGGTGCGTGACCTGGCGATCGATCAGATCGCGCGCACGCGCGACCACCGGGCTCAGATTGGCTTCCATCTGCATCGTGCCGACCGCGTTGCGCACCGGCGCAAGCGGATTACGCAGTTCGTGCGCAAGCGTCGCGAGAAATTCGCGCATGCGCTCACCGGAGCGCTCGAGCTCCTCGCGCCGGCGCCGCTCGGTCAGATCGCGCGTGACCTTGGCGAAGCCGCGCAAGCGTCGGGATTCGTCATAGACGGCCGTGATGATCACGTTGGCCCAGAACGTCGAGCCGTCCTTGCGCACGCGCCAGCCTTCGTCTTCGACGGCGGGCGCCGATCTGCCGCGCGATCGCGAGCTCGCGCGCGGGCTTGCCGGCCGCGGCCTCCTCGGGAACATAGAACTGCGAGAAGTGCCGGCCGACGATTTCATCGTGCGTATAGCCCTTGATGCGCGCGGCGCCCGAGTTCCAACTGACGACGAAGCCTTGCGGATCGAGCATGAAGATCGCGTAGTCCTTCACGCTATCGACGAGCAGGCGGAAGCGCTCCTCGCTCTGGCGCAGCGCTTCGAGATACTCGCGCTGCGCGCTCAGATCGCGCGTGATCTTCGCGAAGCCGGTGACCTCGCCCTGCCCGTTGCGTATCGCGGTGATCACGACGTTCGACCAGAACGTCGTGCCGTCCTTGCGCACGCGCCAGTCCTCGTTCTCGAAGCGGCCGGTGAGCGCCGCCTGCTCCAGCTCGTAGCCTGGCCAGCCGCGCGCGACGGCTTCCTCGGTGTAGAAGCGCGAAAAATGCTGGCCGACGATCTCGTTTTCCGTGTAGCCCTTCAGCTTCTGCGCGCCGGCATTCCAGCTCACGACGTGGCCTTTCGCGTCGAGCAGAAAAATCGCGTAGTCCGAGATCGCCTGCACGAGCGACCAATAATCGACGCCGACGAGCGCCGACGGCGCGGCCTCGGCCTGCACTCGAGCGGGCTCGCCGTGGACGCGGAGAGTAGAAGCATCAAGCTGGGTCATGGCGGACACGTAATTGGAATTGTTGTGTTCAGCAAATCTCGCGCCTGGCCGGCGCCGAAGCCTTCGCGCAAACGGTTGCGCGGCCCACGCATGGGCCGGGATACCTCGCGAAGAGCGCTCCGGCGCCGGCTCATCAGGCGCAAAGCTTATAACGGCGGGCCCCGCGATTGCTAGCCGGTCATCACTGAAAGCGTCGCCGCCCGGCGGCTTCGGCTTTCGGTTTCACCCTTCGATAGCAAAAACAGGAGTGTCAATTGAAAAAGGTATTCACGACTTTCGCCATGAACTTCGCGGCCCCGTGTGCCCTCGCCGCGGCATTGAGCTTCGCCTCCACCGTCGCGCGGGCGGAAGGCTGCGCCAAAGGCGCGGTCGTGGGCGGGGTGACCGGCCACGTTGCCGGACATCATGGGACGGCGGGTGCGGCCGCGGGCTGCGCGATCGGCCACCATGAGGCGAAGAAGAAAGAGAAGGCCGCGAGCGCCGCGGCCGCCGCGAGTCAGCCCGCTGGAAAATGACGCCATCGGTCGGTCCGGCTCGACGTTGCTGCGCCTGCGCGCACCCCGTCAACCGGCCGCGCCGATCTTTTCCGCGAGCTTCGTGTCGTAGCTCGAATGGACATGCACGCGTTTCTTGTCGGGATACGCGTATGCATACGCCTTGCGCAGCGCGAGCGACGCCTCGTGAAAGCCTGACAGGATCAGCTTCTGCTTGTTGGGATAGTTCGCGATGTCGCCGACGGCGAAGATGCCCGGCCGCGAGCTTTCGTAGTTCGAGGTATCGACATCGATACGCCCGCCGTGAATCTTCAGTCCCCACTGCGCGATCGGGCCGAGATCCGCGACGAGTCCATACAGCGCGATCAGGTGTTCGGCTTCGAGCTGGGTCTCGCCATGGATCTGCCGCAGCGTCAGCGAACGCAGCGCGCCGTCTTCCACCTCGAGCGCCGCGATCGCGCCGATGATGAAGTCCATCTCACCCGCCTCGACCGCGCGCCGCATCAGCTCGACGCTCGAATCGGCCGCGCTGAAGCCGGCGCGCCGATGCACGAGGGTCACCCGCCGCGCGACCTTGCGCAATGCCAGCGCCCAGTCGAGCGCCGAATCGCCACCGCCCGCGACGACCACGTTCTTGTCGGCGAAATCGGCGAGGCGTGCCACGCTGTAGTGCACATAGCGCTTTTCCAGCGGCACGGCCTCGGGAAGCCCGAGCTTTTGCGGGACGAACGCGCCATTGCCGGCGGCGAGCAGGATCGCCGCGACGTCGAACACGAGCCCGCGCTGGGTGCGCACGGTCCAGCGGCCGTCGTCGCGTTGCTCGACCGTATCGACGCGCTGTTCGAGATGAATCGGCACATCGAACGGCTTGCATTGCGCGACCAGTCGCTCGACCAGTTCGCGCGAAGTGCATGACGGAATCGCGGGGATATCGTAGATCGGCTTGTCGGGATACAGCTCGATGCACTGGCCCCCGACCCTTCCGAGTATGTCGACGATCTGGCAGGTGAGGCCGATCACACCGGCCTCGAATGCCGCGAACAGACCCACGGGACCGGCGCCGACGATCAGGACATCGGTGCGGATCGGCGAGGTGGACACAGAGGACGGGTCGGCGGCAACGGTCATGAGGCAGGTCTCCGGGTCACGGTGAAAGGCGCAAAGCAAGCGTCGATAACTCACCTTACCGAATCGGCCCGCACGCGGCAACGATGCCATCGTCGGCGGTAAGGATGCTATGCGGACCCGCTCAACGCCCCAAAGTGGCTACCTGAAAATATCTGGAATCGGCCATTTTGATGATCCAGATGACGGACTAAGCTAACACCTGTCCGATCCATCGCAGCGTCCCATCCACGCAGGAGCCCATCATGGAACAACGTCTCGACTTCTACAAAGCCAACCCCGCCGCGATCAAATCGCTGCTCGGCGTCGAAGAGCGCATCGGCAAGTCGGCGCTCGAAAAATCGCTGACCGAACTGGTGCGGCTGCGCGCGTCGCAGATCAACGGCTGCGCGTATTGCGTCGACATGCATACGAGCGACGCGCGCAAGGGCGGCGAAACCGAGCGGCGTCTCGCGACCGTCGTCGTGTGGCGCGAAACGCCGTTCTTCACGGACCGCGAACGCGCGGCGCTCGAGTGGACCGAAGCGGTGACGCGGGTGTCGCACGATCACGTGCCCGACGCGGTATGGCAGGCGGTGCGCCCGCACTTCAGCGACGAAGAGCTGGTCGACCTGACACTGCTCGTCTCGGCGATCAATGCCTGGAACCGCTTCGCGATTTCGTTCCGCAAGATGCCGGCCTGAGCGGTGAATGAGTGGCGGCATAAGCGGCGGCATGAGGTGATGCACTGCCCGCCTCACTCGCCGATCCACGACCCGCGCAGATCGCTGTCATGCAGCAACTGCAGCAGCGTGCCGGCCGGGCGGCTCAAGCGCTTCGCCGCCAGCGCAATGAATTCCACCGACGGCAACGTCGGCAACCCGGCCGCATTCAACGGCGGCGCGAGCCCGCGTGCGGCCAGATACTGCGGCCGCACGGTGATGCCGAGTCCGCCGCGCGCAGCCGCGATACAGCCGGAATGACTGCTGCTCGTGCAGACGATCTGCCAGCTCGCGCCGGCTTCGGCGAGCGCATCGAGCACGACCGCGCGCGTCACGCTCGGCTCGGCGACCAGAATTAGCGGCAACGGCTGGCTCAGATCGACGAGCGTGCCGGTTCGCGCGAGCCATTCGAGCCGCCCGGTGAAAAGCGGCACGCCGCGCCGGTCGCCGAGCCGGCGCTTGCCGACCAGCAGATCGATCGCGCCCGCGTCGAGCAGCTCGTAGAGCCTGCCGGTCATGCCGATCGTGATTTCGAGCTCGACGTCGGGATGCGCGTTGCGAAACGCCGCCAGCACGGTGGGCAGCGGGCCGAGCGCGATGTCGTCCGACGAGCCGAGCCGCACGCGCCCCTTCAGACGCGGCGCGCGAAATTGCGACTCCGCGCGCGATAACGCCTGCAGGATCACGCTTGCATGCGCGAGCATCGCTTCGCCGTCGGGCGTCATCGCGAGCGAATGGGTGTCGCGCACGAACAGGCGCCGGCCCACGCTCTGTTCGAGGCGCCGGATATGTTCGCTGACGCTCGACTGCGTCAGGTCGAGCCGCCGCCCCGCCTCGGTGAAGCTATGGCAGGCTGCGACGGTCGAGAAGGTCTTCAGCCAGATCGGATTGAGCATGCGTGATTGTCGCGCTGCTCATCGGTATTGTCGATAACAGTCAGCGAGCTTAGTGGGGTTCCCGATTGACGGGGATGTCAATAAGATGACGGAATTCCGCCTTGCCCCGCTCCGGTGGCGCTTTGCCGCCGCGCCCGCTGTCGAAACCATGACCAAGCATTCGTCTCAAACCGCCCTACTGTGGATCGTCGCCGCCGGCTTCTTCATGCAGTCGCTCGATACGACGATCGTCAACACCGCGCTGCCGTCGATCGCGAACAGCCTGCACGTCGCGCCGCTCGCGATGCAACCGGTCGTCGTCGCCTACACGCTGACGATGGCGATGCTGACGCCCGCCTCCGGCTGGCTTGCCGACCGCTTCGGCACCCGCCGCGTCTATTTCGCCGCGATTCTCGTGTTCGTGCTCGGCTCGATCTGCTGCGCGAGCGCGCACACGCTCGGCGAGCTCGTGATGGCGCGGGTGCTGCAAGGCCTCGGCGGCTCGATGCTGCTGCCGATCGGACGTCTCGCGGTGCTGCGCAGCGTGTCGGGCGAGCAATATGTATCGGCGCTCGCGTTCATTTCGATCGCGGGCCAGCTCGGGCCGATCGCCGGGCCGACGCTCGGCGGCTGGTTCGTGCAGGCGATCACATGGCACTGGATCTTTCTGATCAACGTGCCGATCGGCGCGCTCGGCCTGTACGCGGTGCACCGCTTTCTGCCGTCGCATGACGAGACGCAGGCGCCGCCCTTCGATGTGATCGGCTGCGCGCTGCTGTCGCTGTGCATGATCGCGTTTTCGCTCGCGATCGACGCGCCGGTCCCGTCGCATCGCGCGGCGTGGTCGGCGGGGCTGTTCGCGTTGGCGGTCGCCTGCGCGCTCGCCTACATTCCGTACGCGAGAAACCGCGGCAATCCGCTATTCAGGCTGTCGCTGTTCGGCGAGCCGAATTTCAGCGTCGGCCTGATCGGCAACCTCGTATGCCGGGTCGGTTCGAGCGCGGTGCCGTTCCTCGTGCCGCTCCTGCTGCAGTTGCAGCTCGGCTACTCGCCGCTGCACTCCGGGCTGATGATGCTGCCCGCGGCGCTCGCCGGCACGCTCGCGAAACGCTGGATCGCGCCGCTCGTGCGCCGCTACGGCTACGACACGTTCCTGCTGGTCAACACGATCATCGTCGGCTCGGCGATCATCGCGTTCTCGCTGATTTCGCGCGGCACACCGCTCGTGGTCGAAATCGCGATTCTCGCGGTGTTCGGCGCGGCCAACTCGATGCAGTACGCGGCGATGAATAGCATCACGCTGAAGGACCTGTCGCACGAAGACGCGGGCATGGGCAATAGCCTGTTCTCGATGGTGCAGATGCTGGCGATCGGGCTCGGCGTGTCGATCGGCGGCGGGCTCGTCAATCTGTTCGCGGATCAGTGGGGCTCGGCGGAACTCGGCTTCCGGCTCGCGTTCGTGTGCGTCGGCGTGATCACGCTGGTGTCCGCGTGGATCTTCCGTCATCTGGACGCCCAGTCCGGTACGCGCGTGATTCGCGGCCAGGCTGCGCAGAGCGCGGGGCGTTGAGCCGCGACGCGTTTGCTCGCGTGTCGACGCATGAATTCGAAAGGTCTTCGCGTTAGCATGTCTGGCATCCATGGCTACCCGGCAGGTATCCCCGATGCCATTCGATGAGCGCGTGCTGAACGGCATCGGCGTGCTGACGGCGATCGTCGATTGCGGCAGTTTCGCGGCCGCGGGCGAAGCGCTCGACATGTCGCAATCGGGCGTAAGCCGCTCGGTTGCCCGGCTCGAAGCACGCCTCGGCATTCGCCTGTTCGACCGCACCACGCGCTCGGTTACGCTGACCGACGAAGGCCGGCGTTTCTACGAGCAGATCGTGCCGCTGCTCGGCGGACTCGAGGAAGCGGCGGCCTCCGCCGCGCAGGGTACGACCGCAGGGGCGGCTGACCGTCAACGACGTCGGCACGCTGCATAGCGTATGCGTGGCGGGCCAAGGGATCGCGCAGATTCTCGCGCTCGGCGCGGAGTCGCTGCTCGCGAGCGGCAAACTGATCGAGCTCTTTGCGGATTGGGGCGACGAGGTGTACCCGCTGTATGCGCTGTATCCGTCGCGGCACCACCCGCCGGCCAAAGTGCGCGCATTTCTCGACTTCATCATCTCGCTGACCGGCCCAAGCCGCGCCACCCGGCCGCCTGAGCGCAGGGCTGCTGTTTGCCGCCCGCCGGGGTCCGCGTCTTGCTATCGGAGCTTTGTCTTCCCTCCAGGAGAGCAGCGATGAGCAAGACGACGGAAAAACCCCAAGGCGAAACCAAAAACCCGGGCGAAAACGAAACGAAAAGCGAGGCCGGCACCCAGACCGAGGATTTAGCGCATCCGCACCACGCCGTGCATAGCGACAATGCGAAGAGCAAGATGCCAGAGCGCCACGGCGAGGACCACAAGCAGTCCCCGGCAGACCGTCCGGGCAAAAAGCGCGGCGACGACGAACCGTCTGTCGGTTGAAAAACCCCCGTACCACGGCGGCCTGACTGCTTCATGCATTCAGGCCGCATCACTTTTGGCTTCCAGTGCCTTTCTGTAAGCAAACATTTCTTCCTCATTTTTACCGAATATTTTTTCAGCGCCTTGGACTATTTTGCTGCTAGCAGCGAAGTGTGCGCCCTCCGAACCGGCCGCTCCGCTTTGCGCCAATTCATGCCGCTTCCGATCGTTAAAAGGCGTCATTCATGTCCAACGCGTCCAGTACTCTCCTCGCCCGTGCGGCCATCGCCCAAGTGTCCATCTGTGTGCCGACCTGCAATCGTCCCGAACTGCTCGTCGAGTGCGTCGACTCGTGCCTCGCGCAAAGCTATCCGCATGTGGAAATTGTGATTGGCGATGATTCGACGGACTCCCGCTCACGGCAACTGATCTTGCAGCGTTACCGCGACGAGCCGCGCGTGCGCTACGAGAAGCACGAGCGGCCGCTTGGCCAGGCGCGCAATGTGTCGAGCCTGTTCGAGCGGGCGCGCGGCGACAAGATCCTGTTGATCCACGACGACGATCTGCTGACGAGCGACGCCGTCGGCAAACTCGTGTCGCTCTGGCAGCGCTATCCGGGGCTCGATGCGGCATTCGGCGCCCAGTACGAAGCGGATCACGACGGTGCGATCGACCGCGCCGCGAGCGAGCGCCTGAACGCGGCGTTCCGGCGCACCCAGGCCAATGAGGGGCTGCAGCCGCTCGCGGGCCGCACCGGCCTGATCCAGATGTTTCCGAACAATGGCTGGACGGCCGACGCGCGGCTCGTGAAGCGGATCGGCTACGACGATCGATACGGCGTCTGCTGCGACTACGTGTTCGGCACCGAGCTATGCCTTGCCGCGCGCGAGGTGTTTTATCTGCACGACTACGTGTCGGTGTATCGGAAGACCGCGACGTCGATCTCGCACAGCACGCGCGGCACGAACACGGCAGCGCCGTTGAGCGCCTATGGGTTCGTGAAGTCGCTGCGACTGCCGGCGCGGCTCGAAGCGTCGCGGCGGCTGGCGCTGCGGCGGCTCGTACCGATCGTCGTGTCGATTCACGCGAGAAACGGCGACGCGCGCGCGGGCTGGCGGATCGCGCGCAAGCATCTGTTCGCCTACGACTACGGCTTTAGCGCGCGGCTTTACTACCACCTGCTGATGCTGGCGCGCGCGGCGTGGCGCGCACGTCTGCCGACGGCGAGCGCGGCGGCCGATGCTGCCGCGCGCGGCGCGGCGCCGTCGATCGCGACGGTCGCGGCGAATGAGGCCGCGAGGGTCGAAGAGTTCGTCGACAAGCTGGTCGATGAATTCGTCGGCGACCGCTCGAAGCCGGTGTGAGCAGCGAGAAGCGCGTCGCGAACCGGACGGAGCGCGAGCGCAAGCCGATTTTCTGCTAAGCATTCCCTGCTTAGCAAACGCGTATTCGTTACTTGGTGCCGAGCGCGCCGCTGATTACGATGGGCACGACCCGTCATCGCAGAGGTGCTTCGCCATGTCAGACAATGCGTGTTTCAGACCGCGCGTGATCGAACCGGTCGTCGAAGATCAACCCGAAGGACTCGGCCTCGCGGTCGAGCTATGGTTCGCCCAACCGATCGACGGCATCGCGGGGCGTGCGGTACAGATTCATCTGCGCAGCGGCGCGAGGATGGAACAGGCCGAGAGCTTGCGCGACCTGCTGCATGCGTGGGGGACACGGATCGTCGTCAGTTGAGCGGAGCGCGCTGCTGCCAGTTCGCGTAGTGGCGCGCGAACGTCGATGCGATGAAAAACGGCGGTCCGGTTGCCCCCGGACCGCCGCTCGAATGCTTCATCGCGGCACGGCGTTTCGCCGTGCCCGGCTAGCGGCTCACGGCTCGTGCCGCAGATACCCTTCCGTCGATGGATCACGCATGCGCAGCGACACGATACCCGCGAGTGCGCACAGCGCCGTTACATACCAGAAGAACATCGTCTCGACGCCGGCCGACTTCAGCCACAGCGCGACATATTCTGCCGAGCCGCCGAAGATCGCATTGGCGACCGCATACGACAGCCCCACGCCGAGCGCACGCACTTGTGGTGGGAACATTTCCGCCTTGATCAGGCCGCTGATCGACGTATAGAAGCTGACGATCGCCAGCGCGACGACGACGAGCGCGAACGCCGCGACCGGACTCGTCACGTCCTTCAGCGCATGCAGCAGCGGCACCGTGCCGAGCGTCGCGAACAAGCCGAAGCACAGCATCGAATTGCGTCGGCCGATCCTGTCGGACAGCGCGCCGAACGCCGGCTGCATCAGCATGTAGACGAACAGCGCGGCGGTCATCACCGAGCTCGCGGTCTTCGCGTGCATGCCGGCCGTGTTGACCAGGTATTTCTGCATATACGTGGTGAACGTATAGAAGATCAGCGAGCCGCCGGCCGTGAAGCCGAGCACCGTCATGAACGCGGCCTTGTGCTCCCACAAGCCGCGCAGCGTACCCGCCTCCTTGCGCTGACGGGTCGCGGCGGTGGTGGTTTCGTCGAGCGATTTACGCAGATAGAGCGAGACCAGCGCAGAAATCGCACCGATTGCAAACGGCACGCGCCAGCCCCACGCCTTCAGTTCGTCGGTCGTCAGCAACTGCTGCAGGACCACCAGTACGAGCAGCGCGAACAGCTGACCGCCGATCAGCGTCACATACTGGAACGACGCGAAGAAGCCACGCCGGCCCTTCAATGCGACTTCGCTCATATAGGTCGCGCTGGTGCCGTATTCGCCGCCCACCGACAGGCCCTGGAACAGCCGCGCGATCAGCAGCAGCGCCGGCGCGAGCGCGCCGATCTGCGCGTACGTGGGCAGCATCGCGATCACGAGCGAGCCGCCGCACATCATGAAGACCGACACCATCATCGCGGTGCGGCGGCCGCGCTTGTCGGCGAGCCGGCCGAAGAACCAGCCGCCGATCGGGCGCATCAGGAAGCCGGCGGCGAACACCCCGGCCGTGTTGAGCAACTGCGTGGTGGTGTTGCCGCTAGGAAAGAACGACGGCGCGAAATACAGCGCCGTGAACGAATACACGTAGAAGTCGAACCATTCGACAAGATTGCCCGATGAAGCGCCGACGATCGCGAAGATGCGGCGCCGGGTGTCGTCCGCTTGTGCGACGACGGGTTGGTCGGTTAGATCGTTCATGCTGATGTCGGTCCTTTTTTCTCTAAACGAGGATGACGCTCGTGACGCCGCCTTCATGCGCGTCGCGGACAACCGCACACGCGCGCGCGGCGAATTTTACATAAGTGAAAAGTTCAGATGGGGTTTTGTCTGCGGAACTGCAGGAAAGCCCTGGGTACGGGCCGGCGGCGAATTTAGAACTGCAACCAAAACGAAGCCCCGCCAGCCGCGAGGCTGCGGGGGCTTCGGGTAATCGACGCGGACCGCCCGGGCAAGGTTTCGAACCGTCGCCGCGCTCGGACCGAGACGTCAGATTCTCACGGACGGCGGCACGTACCGGCACTCGTAGCGCTTTCTGACGGTACCGTTTTCGTCGACGCTCTCGAGGTACACATCGAATTGCCACAAGCGCGCCATGTGCTTGAGCACTTCGTCGCTATCCGACGACAGGTGCCGGTTGTCGCTCATGAAATGCCGCAACGTCAGGCTGCGATCGCCACGCGTATTGACGGCCCATACCTGAATGTTCGGCTCGCGGTGATGCATGTCGTACTGCCGCGACAGCGCCTGGCGCACGTACTGGTAGCCGCTGTCGTCGTGAATCGCCGACACCTCCAGCGCGTCGCGCATGTCGTCGTCGAGCACCGAAAACAGGCGCATTTCGCGGATCAGATGCGGCGACAGGTACTGCGCAACGAAGCTCTCGTCCTTGAAGTTGCGCATCGCGTAGTGCATCGAGGGCAGCCAGGGACTGCCTGCCAGATCAGGAAACCACTTGCGGTCTTCGTCGGTCGGCGCTTCGCAGATGCGGCGGATGTCGCTCATCATCGAAAAGCCGAGCGCATACGGATTGATGCCGCTGTAATACGGCTTCGTGACCGGCGGCTGATAGACGACGTTGCTGTGCGAGTGGAGGAACTCCATCATGAAGCCGTCTTCCAGCTTGCCCTGGTTGTACATCGTGTTTAGCAGCGTGTAGTGCCAGAACGTCGCCCAGCCTTCGTTCATCACCTGGGTCTGCCGCTGCGGATAGAAATACTGACCGATCTTGCGCACGATGCGGATCACCTCGCGCTCCCACGGCTCGAGCAGCGGCGCGTTTTTCTCCGCGAAATACAGCAGGTTTTCCTGCGGCTCGGGCGGATAACGCTCCTCGACCTCTTCGGGCAGCGGCGTATGGCGCGTGGGCAGCGTGCGCCACAATTCGTTGACCTGCGACTGCAGATACGCCTCGCGCTCGCGCCGCGCGGCGAACTCCTTCTCGAGCGACAGCTTCTGCGGGCGCTTGTAGCGGTCCACGCCGTAATTCATTAGCGCGTGGCACGAATCGAGCAACTCCTCGACGCGATCGAGCCCATAGCGCTCCTCGCATTCCGCGATGTAGTTCTTCGCGTAGACGAGGTAGTCGATGATCGCGTGCGCGTCCGTCCACAAGCGGAACAGATAGTTGCCCTTGAAGAACGAGTTGTGACCATACGCCGCATGCGCGATCACGAGCGCCTGCATCGTCATCGTGTTCTCTTCCATCAGATACGCGATGCAGGGGTTCGAATTGATGACGATTTCGTACGCGAGCCCCATCTGGCCGCGACGATAGCTTTTTTCGGTAGAAAGAAAGTGTTTGCCGAACGACCAGTGACGGTAGTTCACCGGCATGCCGACGGACGCGTAGGCGTCCATCATTTGTTCAGCGCTGATGAGTTCGAGCTGGATCGGATACACGTCGAGCTCGTATTGCTCCGCAACACGGGCAATATGCGAGTCGTACTCTTCGATCAATTCGAAGGTCCAGTCGGACGGGCACGGCAGAGGCCGTCTATCGGCTACGTTCATACGGACTTCCCTTTGCCCCTCGATGGGCGTTCCGGTGTGTCCCGTGCTGCAGCATTGCGGACTGCTCCGGCGCGAGCGGCTGCCGTGCTAGCCGCTCCTGCCTCGGCATGCCCCGACAGTTGCTGCGGCACGCCTTTGTTGCGCTGCGGCGCAGTCGTACGACGGCTTGCCTCAAGTCGTACGATGCATCGCCGCACGCGTCGTGATCCAGATGCCTGGAGCGCAATCAGCGTTCCATCACGAAGTCGCCGCCTGCTTCTCGAACAGCTCGCGAAACACTGGATAGATATCGGCCGCGGTTTCGACCTTCTTCATCGCCATATGCGGTTGCGATAGCGCCAGTTGCGCGTATTCGAGCCACAGATTCTGCTCTTCGGGCGTCACCTGAATATACGCAAAATACCGCACCTTCTGCAGGATGTCATCCGAGAGTATCTTGCGGCACTTCGGCGAATCGTCGGTCCAATTGTCGCCGTCCGAAGCCTGCGCCCCGTAAATGTTCCATTCAGTTGGCGAGTAGCGTTCCTCCATCACCTTGCGCATCAGTTCGAGCGCGCTCGACACCACCGTGCCACCGCTTTCGGTCGAGTGGAAGAACGTATCTTCGTCGACTTCCTCGGCGCGCGTGTGGTGGCGAATGAACACCACTTCGATGCGCTCGTAGTTACGCTTCAGAAACAGGTACAGCAGGATGAAAAAGCGCTTCGCGAGATCCTTCCGCTGCTCGTCCATCGAGCCGGACACGTCCATCAGGCAGAACATCACTGCCTGACTCGACGGCGTGGGTTGCTTCACGCGATTCACGTAGCGCAGATCGAACGGATCGATGAACGGAATCCGCCAGATGCGTCCTTTCAGATGGTGGATGTCGTCTTCGAGCAGCTTGATCTCTTCGCGGCGATCGGCGGGATCCGCCTTCAGCTCTTCGAGCTGCCGCTCCATCTCGTGCAACTGGTTGACGAGCGGCGCGCCGAGCGCGATGCGCCGGCCGAGCGCGCTGCGCAGCGAGCGCACCACGTCGATGTTGTTCGGCGTGCCCTCCGCGGCCCAGCCCGCGCGGATGCTTTTCCACGTCGGCACGGCCATCAGATGGGTTTTGACGAGACGCGGCAGTTCGAGGTCGTCGAAGAAATACTGCATGAACTCTTCGCGGCTCAGCTCGAACACGAAGTCGTCCTGACCCTCGCCCTCGTTGCTGGCCTGACTGCCGCCTCCGCCGCCACCACCGCCTTGCGGGCGCTGGATCTTGTCGCCGCGGATGTAGTCCGAGTTGCCGGGATGCACCATCTCGCGCCGGCCGCCCGGTCCGTGACGGAACGACGGCTCCGCGATGTCCTTGCGCGGAATGGTGATGCTCTGGGTGTTCTGGATATCTTTGATGCTGCGGTCGCGCACCGCTTCCGAAACGGCGCGACGGATATAGTTTTTGACGCGGCGCAAAAAACGCTCGCGATTCGCAATACTCTTGTTCTTGCCTGCCAACCTGCGGTCGATGATTTGATGAAGCACGCCCGGTCTCCCGTCCGTGCAACCGCGTTTGCTCTGCGGCCGCACTAATATTTCCGGTGCGCGAGACGCCCGCCGCGCAGTGCATGCTATGCGGCTTGCGCCTCGCCGGTTGCCCGTACGGTCGAACCGTACGGGCGGCACATCATGAGTATCATGCGCGCATCACGATGACTTGCGCACGCGCAGATACCAGTCGCACAACAAGCGCACCTGTTTCGGCGTATAGCCCTTCGCCACCATGCGATTGACGAAGTCTTCGTGCTTGCGCTGCTCTTCGGCCGAGCCCTTCGCGTTAAACGAGATCACCGGCAACAGTTCTTCCGTATTCGAGAACATCTTCTTTTCGATCACGACGCGCAGCTTCTCGTAGCTGATCCACGCGGGGTTCTTGCCCGCATTCGCAGCCCGCGCGCGCAGCACGAAGTTCACGATCTCGTTGCGGAAATCCTTCGGGTTGCTGATGCCCGCCGGCTTCTCGATCTTCTCCAGCTCGGCGTTCAACGCGGCACGGTCGAAGCTCTCGCCGGTGTCGTGGTCGCGGAACTCCTGATCCTGGATCCAGAAGTCCGCATACGTGACGTAGCGGTCGAAGATGTTTTGACCATACTCGGAGTACGACTCCAGATACGCGGTCTGAATCTCCTTGCCGATGAACTCCGCATAGCGCGACGCGAGCACGTCCTTGATGAAGGAAAGATACTTCTGCTCGGTTTCCGGCGGGAACTGCTCGCGTTCGATCTGCTGTTCGAGCACGTACATCAGATGCACCGGATTGGCCGCGACCTCGGTCGAGTCGAAGTTGAACACGCGCGACAGAATCTTGAACGCGAAGCGGGTCGACACCCCGGTCATGCCTTCGTCGACGCCCGCGAAGTCGCGGTACTCCTGGTACGACTTCGCCTTCGGGTCCGTGTCCTTCAGATTCTCGCCGTCGTAGACCTGCATCTTCGAGAACAGGCTGGAGTTTTCCGGCTCCTGCAAACGCGTGAGCACGGACATCTGCGCCATCATCTTCAGCGTGCCAGGCGCACAGACCGCGTTGGCCAGCGACGAGTTGCGCAGCAGCTTCTCGTAGATCTTGACCTCTTCGCTATAGCGCAGGCAGTACGGCACCTTGACGACGAAGATCCGGTCGAGCAGCGCTTCGTTGTTACGGTTGTTGCGGAACGCCTTCCACTCCGACTCGTTCGAGTGAGCGAGGATGATGCCGTCGAACGGGATCGCGCCGAAGCCTTCCGTACCCTTGAAGTTGCCCTCCTGGGTCGCGGTGAGCAGCGGGTGCAACACCTTGATCGGCGCCTTGAACATTTCGACGAACTCGAGCAGGCCCTGATTGGCGAGGCACAGGCCGCCCGAGTAGCTGTACGCGTCGGCGTCGTCCTGCGCGTACTGTTCGAGCTTGCGGATGTCGACCTTGCCGACCAGCGACGAAATGTCCTGATTGTTCTCGTCGCCCGGTTCAGTCTTCGAGATAGCAATCTGACGAAGGATCGACGGATAGCGGCGCACCACGCGGAACTTGCGGATGTCGCCGTTGTACTCATGCAGACGCTTGACCGCCCACGGACTCAGGATGCCTCGCAGGTAGCGGCGAGGAATGCCATATTGCTCTTCGAGGATCGGACCGTCTTCCTCGTAGTCGAACAGACCGAGCGGCGATTCATTGACGGGCGAGCCCTTGATCGCATAGAACGGTACGCGCTCCATCAGTTGCTTCAGCCGTTCCGCGATCGACGACTTGCCGCCGCCGACCGGTCCTAACAGATACAGTATCTGCTTCTTTTCTTCGAGCCCCTGGGCCGAATGCCGGAAGTAGGCGACCACCTGCTCGATCACCTCTTCCATTCCGTAGAACTCTCGGAATGCGGGGTATACCTTGATGACCTTGTTCGCGAAGATACGCGATAAACGCGGATCGTTGCGAGTGTCGATCTGTTCCGGTTCTCCGATTGCCGTCAACATGCGTTCGCCTGCAGTGGCGTACGCGGCGGGATTGTCTTTGCAGAGCGCGAGATACTCCTCGAGCGAGAGTTCATCCTCCCGTGTTTTCTCGAAGCGGGTCGCGAAACTGCTGTAGATATCCATGCTACCTCCTCGCCGAAGTCTGGAGCGATGTCGTGCGCGGCGCGCTATTCGGAAACGACATCGCTCGAATTCATCCTAAACCCTTTTAAATTTTTTTTCACGAACTACGTTGCGAAAATCGCTCCGTAACCGCGAAGCTACAGTCCTCACTTGGAAACAAAGAATCGACCACCTACAATTTTTCACTCACGCCGCAACGAATCAAATCATCCGCTGCTCCGCTGTACCGTTACTTTCTTCAGCACCGCATCGCTATTCAGTGCTCCTGCACGACTTCGCTTTACCGCTGCATCGCGCCATGACGTCGCGTTGCTATTGCACATACCGTACCTGCACCGTCGACCCTTCACAAAAATGCGGCTGTCTGCGCACGCACACTTCGTCACAAAAGCAGGCACACCCCTGATCCGTATGACTGGATGACGGCAGCCGCTCGCGCCGCTCTCATAGGTGTATACGGAAAGAAGCGGCAAAGTTGCAACAAATGGAGTCGAACAGGTTAACGATTCAAAGACTGCCACTGTTTTGAATTCGCCAAAATAAAAACGGCTGCACGCGGGCAGCCGTTTGGAATGGATGAAGCGTTGTAATTTGCGGTTACAACCGCCGCAGCATCGATCAGGTCAGTTCAATTTCCACTTCACCCAACCCATCGATATGTCCACGCACGATGCCGGGCTCGTCGATCTTGTGCGCGCCGACGTATGAGCCGGTGGTCAGGGTCCAGTCGCGCTCGATCGTGATCCCCATCGCCGCGCAATGGTTGACGAACCAGACGAGCAGCTCGCGCGGATCGCCGGCCGGATTGCCGGTCACTTCCGGTATCAGCGAACGGCCGTTGAAGCTCAGCTCCAGTTCCGGCGACACGAAGTCGAAGCCGCGCGCGAGGCTCGCATAGACGGCCGGATGGCCAGTGATCAGCGCGCCGTTGTTCTGCGCGTCGGCTAGCTGCGCGAGCGGCGCGACGTTCGGCCACTCGGTGAAGCGGCTGTCGACGATCTCGATGGCCGGCAGCACGGCGCCGAGCCTGGACAGCACCTCGTCGCGCGCATAGGCCTGAGCGCGCGGCTCGATCGTCACGTCGAAGCGAAACGCGATCTCCAGCTCGACCAGCACGCGAAAGAATCCGTCATGCGCGAGCCGCGCCGGCGACGGCACCACCAGCGAGGCCGGAATCGGCGCGCCCGACGCGGCGCCGCCCGGGGACTTCGCGCCGATCTTCCACGCGCCGGTCGATTCGCCCAGCCCCGCGATCACCGCCTGCTGGATCGCGTAGGCGGTGGCCGCGTCGGGCGGCAGGCTGTCGGGGGCGGGAGCGTCGATCGGCAGGTGCTGCCGGCGTGCCTCGACGAGGTGTTGCGCAAGATCGTAACGCGTCATGTCGGTTCTTTGTGGCTGGCGCATGGCAGGTTCGCAGGACGTAGCAATAAGTGGGAACCACCTGTTGAAGGTGCGGGCAGCCGCGCGCCGCGCACGCGGATCGGGGCCGTGCCCGTCAATGTACCGGATCGCGACACGCGCCGGTGAAAGCCACGCCGCGCGCAAACGTTATTTCTTGCGCGAGCCGAAAAAAAGCCGCACCTGGGGCCCCAGGCGCGGCTTTTCGCGAAGCTATCGTCGTTCGTACGACGCGGATCCCAGACAGCCAGCGAGCGGACGGGAACGGATGTTGCAACGAACCGCGCGTGTTCAATCACCTAATGCGCGACAGCGCCGCCGCCCATGTACACGTGAGTCCGAGCCCGCTCAGAAGGTCTCCCAATCCTGATCACCGCCGGCCGTCGCCGCGGACCTGGCCGGCGCGCGGGTGGGCGCGGCGGCAACCTGCGGCGCGACAGCGGCCACCGTCGCTGCCTTCGCCGGCATCGCCGCCTGCGCCGTAGCCGGCGTGAGCTTGCGTGCGCGCGCGGCGACCGGGCTCGTGGACACCGGGCGCTTCGGCGCCGCAAGCGCGGACGCCCCGTCGTGACCGCCACGGCCGCTGTCGTCGAGCTGGAACACCGCGACCACGTTGCGCAAGCGGGCCGCCTGGTCCTCGAGCGACGACGCCGCGGCGGCCGCTTCCTCGACGAGCGCCGCGTTCTGCTGCGTAACCTCGTCCATCTGCGTGACCGCGCGCGCGACCTGGTCGATGCCGCCGCTCTGCTCTTCGGACGCCGACGCGATCTCGCCCATGATGTCGGTCACGCGCTGCACCGCGCCGATGATTTCGCTCATCGTACGGCCGGCCTCGTCGACCAGCGCCGAGCCCGACTGCACGCGCTCGACCGACGTATCGATCAGCTCCTTGATCTCCTTGGCCGCCGCCGACGAACGCTGCGCGAGGCTGCGCACCTCGCCCGCGACGACCGCGAAGCCGCGCCCTTCCTCGCCGGCGCGCGCCGCCTCGACGGCTGCGTTCAGCGCGAGGATGTTGGTCTGGAAGGCGATGCCCTCGATGATCGAGATGATGTCGGCGATCTTCGCCGAACTCTGGTTGATGTCACCCATCGTGCCGACCACCTGGCCGACCACCGCGCTGCCCTTATTGGCGATCTCCGACGCGCTGGCGGCAAGCGCGCTCGCCTGGCGGGCGTTATCGGCGTTCTGGCGTACGGTGCCGGTCAGCTGCTCCATGCTCGACGCGGTTTCCTGCAGCGCGGACGCCTGCTCTTCAGTGCGCGACGACAGATCGACGTTGCCCGCCGCGATCTGCCGCGTCGCGGTCGCGATCGACTCGCTGCCGCCGCGCACGCTGCGCACCGTTTCGGTGAGGCTGCGCTGCATTCTGGCGATTCCTTCGAGCAGTTGCCCCATTTCGTCGCGCGAAGTCACGACCACCGGACGACGCAGATCGCCGCCCGCGATCGCCTCGAAGTGGCCGAGCGCTTCGTCGAGCGGACGCGCGATCGCGCGGCTCAGCGTCAGATACGACAGCGCCGCCGCCAGCACGCCGAGCACCAGCGCGCCGATGCTGACCATGCGGAACACGTGGAAACTGTTCTGCGCGGAGTCGAAGCCCTGCTTCGCCGAATCGAACTGATATTTTCGCAGTGCGTCGTCGGCGCCGACGAGGTCATTGAAGACGGCCTGCAGATTCTTCGCGTGCTCGACCAGCTTGCTCTGATCGTTCGCCTCGATTGCCGTCGCGAACGCTTCGAGCTGCTGATGCAGCGTGTTGCGCTTCGCGGCGACGTCCTGCGCGAGCCGGTCTTCGTCCGCGTCGCGCGGCAGATCGAGATATTTTTTCCACCACATGTCTGACGTGCTGCCGAGCATGCGCGCACGCTCGATCGTGGATGCCGCTTCCGGCGTACCGACGAGGAACGCGGCGCGGTCGAGCGCGAGTCGCTCGCGCGCCGCGTACATTTCCGCGTTGCCGATGTTCACGGCGCTCGGCATCGCATCGGTGAAAGTGGCTTCATGGGCGTCGTTCGAACGGCCCATGCCGAACAGACCGAAAACGCCGATCGCAACCAGCAACGCGGCGAGGAACGCCATCGTGAGTCCAATTCGCGCCTTGATCGTGATGCCTTTATTCAACATGCTTGGTCCTGTGTGCTGTACTCGATGAGAGACTGCTGCTTGCGCAGCGTGGGGGCGGCGTGAGTTTGGGTCCGGCGCTGTTTTTGAGTCATTGCTCTAACTACCGTTTACGGCAGCGCGTTCATAGACTTGAAGCAATTAAAAGGTATGAACAAAGACGATGTAAGACGTTGAAAGCGAGTTGACGGGAGACGTGTGGGTTCGCGTCGCGTTGGGGAAACGCGACGGTATTCGTCAAAGCACGACTTTTGACGTTTGAAAGGCGGGGAATTGGGCGGATTGCGAGCCGTACGGAGTCGCCCGAAGCGATCGCAGCACAGCGCCGCCAGGCGGCCCGCGAGGGCGCTAATGCCGCGATGGCATCAGCCCGACGCGTCGACTTCGGCGCGCGTCGGAATCGACGGCTGTGCGCCCGCGCGCGTCACCGAAAGCGCGGCGGCGCGTTGCGCGAAGCGGATCGCCGCTTCGACGCTCGCACCCTGGGAGAGCTGCGCCGCGAAGCCGCCGATGAAGGTGTCGCCGGCCGCGGTCGTATCGACTGCCTCGACGCGCGGCGCGTCGTACAGCGTCGCGGCCGCGCCTTCGAGCGCCGCGTGCACACCGCGCGCACCGAGCGTGACCAGCACGTTGCGCACGCCGGCCGCGCGCAATGCGGCGGCGGCTCGCGCGGCGTCCGCGGGCGAGTCGACGGCGACGCCGCTCAGCGCGGCGGCTTCGAGTTCGTTTGGAATCAGGTAATCGATCAGCGGCAGCCAGGCGGCCGGCAATGGGCCGGTAGCGGGCGCCGGGTTAAGGATCACGATCTTGCCGAGGCGCCGCGCCGCGGCCAGCGCCGCATGCACCGATTCGGGCGGGGTTTCCAGCTGGCAGATCACGACATCGGCGGCGGCGAGCGCCGCTTCGTGTCGAGCGATGCTGGCCGGCGTGAGTTCGCCGTTGCTGCCCGCGACGATTACGATCGTGTTCTGGCTCGCATCGTCGACGACGATCAGCGCCACGCCGCTCGGTTCGCTGCCGGTCTCGAGCGCCGCACAGTCGATGTGCTCCGCTTCGAGGCCCGCGCGCAGTTGCGCGCCGTTCGCATCGGTACCGACGCAGCCGAGCATCGACACCTGCGCGCCGAGCCGCGCGGCGGCGACCGCCTGGTTGCCGCCCTTGCCGCCCGCGACCTGCGCGAAGCCGCGGCCGGCCAGCGTTTCGCCCGGCTGCGGCAGGCGCGGCGAGCGCACCACGAGGTCCATGTTCAGACTACCGACCACCGTGACGCGTGAACGCGTTGGGTTGCTTGCCACTCGTGTGCCCTCCATTGCGCGACGTGTCGCGTTGGTATCGCAGGCGCGTCAGGCCGCCAGATTCCGTCGTGCGTCTCCCGCCCATGTCGCGGTGGACTCGCGCACGATCAGCCGCGGCGACACCACCCGCCGGCGCGCCGGGCTGCGCGCGGTGCTGTTCGACGCCGCCTCGGCGATCCGGTCGATCAGCGTCTGCGCGGCCGTGTCGCCAAGCGCGCGCACCGACTGCCCGACCGTCGACAGCGACGGGAACGTGAAGCGGCCCAGCTCGATATCGTCGAAACCGATGATCGAGCAATCGCGCGGCACGCTGATATTGCGCTCCGCCGCCGCGCGCAACGCGCCGATGCCCATCATGTCGTTGACCGCGAAAATCGCCGACGGCCTGACCGTGTCGAACAGCTGCGCGGCCGCGCGGTGGCCACCCGTCCCCGAAAAATCGCTTTCGACGATCGCATCGGCGGCAATCTCGATGCCGCGCTCGGCCATCGCGCGAATGAAGCCGTGCACGCGCATCGCGCCGACCGCGGTCTCCACCGGCCCCGTGATGCAGCCGATCCGCACATGCCCGAGCTCGAGCAGATGACGGGTGGCGAGGTAAGCGCCCTTCTCGTGATCGATCTGCACGAGGTCCGCGACGACCCCCTCGATGTTGCGGTCCACCACGACGAGCGGCTCGCGGGAGTCGGCGAGGGTCTGCGCGAGCACGGCGTCGTCACCGGCCGACGCGACGATCAGCCCGTCGATGCGCTTTTCCTGCAACACGCGCAGATAGTTGCGCTGCTTCGCGGGGTCATCGTCGGAGTTGCAGAAGAACACGCAGTAGCCGTTGCGCGCGCAGCCGTCCTCGATGCCGCGCGCGAGCTCCGCGAAATACGGGTTGGTGCTGTTCGGCACCACCAGTCCGATCGTCGCGGTCGCGCGCGCCTTCAGCGAGCGCGCCACCGCCGACGGCACATAGTGCAGTTGACGAATCGCGTGCTCGACTTTCGCGCGCACATCGGCCGACACCGGCCGCGAGTTGTTCACGACGTGCGATACCGTCGTGAACGACACGCCCGCCACGGCCGCTACATCCTTGATCGTCGCCATAACCTGTTGCTCTCCTACTGCCTGTTGTTCCCGCCGGATGCGCCGCCTGGCGACCCGCGGACGTCTTCATCGAAGACACACCACACTGATTCATCGCTGCGCCGCGGCGCACCCCTCAGCCGCGTTTGCGGTGACTGCGGTAGGTATCGAGCACCACCGCCACCACGATCACCGCGCCGGTGATCATGCGCTTGGTCGGCTCGTTCGCGCCGATCTGCGCGAGGCCCGCCGCCAGCACCGAAATGATCAGCACGCCAAAGAACGTGCTGATCACCGAACCACGCCCGCCCATCAGACTCGTGCCGCCGATCACGACCGCCGCGATCACCTGCAGCTCGAGGCCGACGCCCGCATTCGGATCGGCCGCCTCGAGCCGCGAAATCTGGAACAGCGCCGCGAGTCCCGACAGCGCGCCCATCAGCGCGAATACGATCACCTTGTACGGCCGCGGATTGACGCCCGCGAGCCGCACCGCTTCCTCGTTGGTGCCGATGCCGACCAGATAGCGCCCGAACACCGTGCGCGTCAGCACCAGCTGCGCGATCACCATCACCGCGACCGCGACCAGAAAGGCCGGCGAGATGCCGAGCGCGATCGGGTTCGACAGAAAATCGAACGCGTCGCCGATATACGCGGTGCGCGAATTGGTCATCTGGTACGCCATGCCGCGCGCCGCCTCGAGCACCCCGAGCGACACGATGAACGACGGAATCCGCCAGCCCACCGTCACCGCGCCGGTCACGGTGCCGGTCAGCGCCGCGACCGCGACACCGAGCAGCGCCCCCGCGGCCGGCCCCCAGCCCCACTTCAGCGTCACCACGCTGACTACCGACGCCCCGAGCGCGAGCACCGAGCCGACCGACAGATCGATCCCGGCGATGATCAGCACGAAGGTCATGCCGACCGACATCACGACGAGATCCGGAATCTGGTTCGCGATCGTGCTGAACGTGTCGTAGGTCAGAAAGTGCGAACTCAGCAGCGAGAACAGCACGATCATCGCGAGCAGTGCGCCGGCGAGGCCCAGGTAGTTCGAAAAGCCGAGCCGCGTGCCGGCCGGCTTGCCGCTCGCGAGCGGCGCCGACGGATCGGCCGGCGGTGTCACGACGGGCGCGTCTGGCGCGCCGGCTGGCTTTTCGCCCTGCTTGCCGCCCTGCTGGTCACCCTGCTTGTCGCCCCGTTTGTCACCCTGCTTGACACCCGCCGCCTCGCGCCACGGTTGATCGGTCATCACAGACTCCCTGCTTCGTTGACGCCGTGCGTGTGCAGCAGCGCCTCGCGGCCGCGGTAGCCGGCGAACGCGGCCGCGAGCAGCGCATCCTGGCTCCAGCTCGCGCGCTCGAACACTCCGCTCATGCTGCCCGCCGACATCACGCCGATCCGGTCGCAGATCAGCATCAGCTCGCGCAGATCGCTCGACACCACGACCAGCGCGCGGCCGTCGCGCGCGAGCGCGCCCATCAGGCCGTAGATATCGAACTTCGCGCCGACGTCGATGCCGCGCGTCGGTTCGTCGAACAACAGCACGCGGCAGTCGCGCGCGAGCCAGCGGCCGATCACGACCTTCTGCTGATTGCCGCCCGACAGCTCGCCGACGATCTGCGCGGGCCCCGAGCTGCGAATCCGCATCGCGGCGATCTGCTTGTTCGCCAGCGCGTTCTCGCGCTTCGCGTCGACCACGCCATGCCGCGCGACGCTGCCGAGATTGCCGAGCGACAGGTTGGCCGCGATCGGCTGCGGCAGCAGCAGGCCTTCGCCTTTGCGGTCCTCGGTGATCAGCGCGATGCCCGCGCGCACCGCGTCCGCCGGCGAGTCGATCTGCACCGGCGTGGGCGGCGCGCCCGGCGTCGCGGCGAGCGACACGCTGCCGCCGTCCTTGCGGTCGGCGCCGTAGATGAGCCGCATCAGCTCGGTGCGGCCCGCGCCGATCAGCCCGCTGACGCCGAAAATCTCGCCCGCGCGCACCTCGAACGACACGTCGCGCACGACCTTGCCGCGCGCGAGCCGCTCCACTTTCAACAGCGGCGCGCCGATGTTGCGCGCGCCGAGATCGATATGCTCGCCGAGCTCGCGGCCGACCATCCACGTGACGATCTGCTCGCTCGTCAGGTTCGCCATCGCGTCGACGTGCACGAGGCGGCCGTCGCGCAGCACCGCGACCCGTTCGGCGACCCGCGCCAGCTCTTCGAGCCGATGCGAGATATAGACGAGCCCGACGCCGCGCGCCTTCAACCGCCCGATCTGCTCGAACAGCAGATCGACCTCGCGCGCGGTCAGCATCGCGGTCGGCTCGTCGAGTATCAGCACGCGGCAGTCGCCGATCAGGTTGCGGGCGATCTCGACCATCTGCTGATGACCGATACCGAGCTCGCCGACCAGCGTGTCGGGATCGATCGCGTCGAGCCCGACCTGCGCCATCGCCTCGCGCGCGTTCTCCCGCAGCTTGCCGCGATCGATCCAGCCGAAGCTGAACGCGCCCGCGCGCGGCAGCCGGTTCAGGAACAGGTTTTCGGCGACCGACAAGGTCGGCAGCAGATTCAACTCCTGCATCACCATGCGCACGCCGAGCGCCTCGGCCTCGGTGCGGCTCGCGGGCGCGTACGGCGCGCCGGCGAGCTGCATCGTGCCCGCGCTCGGCTCGACCAGCCCGCCGACGATCTTCGACAGCGTGCTCTTGCCCGCGCCGTTCTCGCCGGTCAATGCCAATACCTCGCCTGCTCGCAGCGACAACGATACGTCGGCGAGCACCGGTTCGGCATAGGTCTTGCCGATGCCGCTGACGGTCAGCACGACAGGCAAGGCGTCGTGGTCGGTCGAATCCATCGCGCTCCTGATTGCATGGCGCCTCTGGCGCCTTCGTGACACCCTGGCGGTGGTCCGCTGCGCTTGCCGCACAGCACATCGCTCCTGGCAGCCACGAGTCATGCCGGGCCCACTGCGCGGAATGCGCAGGCGCTCACGGCCGCGCCTCTCTCACCGCGCGAGCCGCCGTCATGACGCTTATCTCTGGAAATAACGGCGGCCGGGCGGAATTCTTGAGCGTTCGTTGAATAAAAGCGGATCGGCGGGTTGCCGCATTGCCGCTGAAGCGTGCGGTGCGCGCTTCGCGGCGGCATTGGCGGTTTCCCGCGAGCCTGTCCGGCCGCGCCCGGCTCGCGCTCGACGCCGGGCGCGCCGCGCTTACTTCAGCGTGTCCTTCGTCACCAGCACGACCGGCGTTTCGACGACGCCCGACAACTCCGACTGCTTCCTGTTTTCGCTCAACGCCTTCAGCGCGGTATCGATGCCGAACACTGCCTGCTTCGCCGCGAACTGGTCGGCGGTGGCGAGCACGCGGCCGTCCTTCAGCATCGGATGGATCGCGTTGATGTTGTCGTAGCCGACCACCTGCACCTTGCCCTGCTTGCCAGCCGCACGCACGGCCGACACCGCGCCGATCGCCATGTTGTCATTGCCGGCGAGCAGCGCCTTCAAGTTCGGATATTCATTCAGCATCGCCGATGCGACCGCATTGCCCTTGTCGATTTCCCACTCGCCCGACTGCACCGACACGATCTTCGCGCCGACCGCCTGCATCGCGTCCTTGAAGCCCGCGGTACGCTGCTGCGCGTTGGTGGTGGTCGATACGCCTTCGAGGATGCCGACCTCGTCGCCAGCCTTCAGCCGCTTCGCGAGGTAGTCGCCGACGAGCCGAGCGCCCTTGCGGTTGTCGGGGCCGACGAACGGCACGTTCAGGTCTTTCGACTTCAGCACGTCCTGATCGAGCCGGTTGTCGATGTTGACGACGATGATGCCCGCGTCGACCGCCTTCTTGACGACCGGTACGAGCGCCTTCGAATCGGCCGGCGCGAGCACGATCGCGTCGACCTTCGACACGATCATCTGCTCGACTATGCGGATCTGGTTGGCGGTGTCGGTTTCGTCCTTGATGCCGTTGGTGATCAGGTCGAACTTGGCCGGGTTCTGCTTCTGATAGTCCTTCGCGCCGGTCTCCATGGTCAGGAAGAACTCGTTGGCGAGCGACTTCATCACCAGCGCGACCTTGGGTTTATGAGCCGGGGCGTTCTGCGCGTGGGCGACGGAAAAAGGCAGGACGGCGGAGGCGGTGGCGAGAACTGCGGCGGCAAGAATGCGACGACGGGTTCGATGGCTCATGCGTATCTCCAAGTTTGTCAGGCTCGCGGGCGAGCCGTATTTTTTGTGATGCGCAAACGTTTGCGAGGCCTATTCTCAGCGCAAGCTTTTCGGAATGTCAACGATTCGCGGTGTTGCAACGCACCGGCGCGCAGCATGTGCGGCGCCGCGATGCGCTCGATCGATCCGGGCAGCGTGTGGCAAGGTCCCCTCGCTCAGTCCGTGCAGTCGAGAACGCCGATGCGTCGCGTGCGGCGCGACACACCGGCCGCTTATGCTGGCCTGGTATTGCGCGCGCTGCAAGCGAAACCGCGAGGATCTTGAAAGGCGTGCCGGCTACAGCCAGCCGGCTTTGCGAAAGCGCCGGTACAGCACGAAGTCGATCGCCAGCATCACGATCAGCACGACCGGATAGCCGAACTTGAAATGCAGTTCGGGAATGCGCTCGAAGTTCATCCCGTAGATACCGGCGATCATCGTCGGCACCGCGAACAGCGCTGCGAATGAGCCGAGCCGCTTGGTGATTTCGCTCTCGGCGAGCGAGATCATGCCCAGGTTCACCTGCACCGCCGTGACGACGATTTCGCGGCGCCCCTCGATGGTTCTGACGATCCGGTCGAGGTGGTCGTAGACATCGCGGAAGTACGCCTGCATGCCGGAGCAGATGCTCGGAATGCGCCCGCCGGTCAGTTTGCCCACCGCTTCACGCAGCGGCAGGATGTGGTGTTGCAGGGTCACGAGCCGGCGCTTCATCGTGTACAGGTCCTGCACGATCGCGCGCGAGGCGGCCGAATCGTTCTTCTCGAAGATGCGGTCCTCGAGCGCTTCGAGCTCGGTGCTCATCGCCTCGACGATCGGGAAATAACGGTCGACCACGTCGTCGATCAGCGCATACAGTACGAACGCCGAGCCTTCCTTCAACAGATGCGGCTCGTGCTCGCAGCGCGTTCGCACGCTCTGAAAACCGGCGCGCGTGCCGCGCCGCACCGACAGCACATAGTTGCTGCCGACGAATACGGCGACTTCGCCGATCACGAACTCGCCGTTCTCGTCCATCTCGACCGTGTGCATCACGGTGAACAGCGAATCGCCGTACTCCTCGATCTTCGGGCGCTGATGGCCGTGTTGCGCATCTTCGATCGCGAGTTCGTGCAGATCGAACTCCTCTTTCATGACCGCGAGTTCTTCGGGGCTCGGGTCTTTCAATGCGACCCAGACGAAGCACTCGGGCCGCGCGACGTAGTCGCTGATGGCGTCGATATCGATGTCGGCGAGCTTACGGCCGTCCTGATAGGCGGCGCAATTGATCAACATGTTCGGATTACCCTCGAAACGAAAACAGACCGGGCCGCCCTCTCGCGTAAGCGTTGCGTAAGACGGGCAACCTGTGTCGCGTGAACGGACAAGCACACTTTCAGCAGGCTTGGATCAGCCGCCATGTTAAGGCGCGCTGCATAAGGTGCGCGTTTCGAATTGTTAATGCGCGGCCGCATTGCTACTGCGGCTACCGCGGCTACTGCGCGACCCGCTGCAGGCCGATGCGGTGATCGTCGTTGAACGTGACCGACGCGCGGTTCGTGTAGCGCGGGTCGGCCGTCACGACGAAGTTCAGCTCGACGACCGGATCGAACTGCGTCGATACGCCGATCCGATGCGTGCCGGGCGGCAGATAGAACACCACGTGCTCGCCGTTCATCAGGTCGGTCACGCGCTCGCCGTCGATATAGACGAGCGCATCGCGGAACCGCACGATCACGTCGCGCGAACGCTCGCGCCGCACGTCCACCGCGACGAGGCCGGGGCCCGGCTGCGTATAGCCCTGTCTGACGATGCGCTCGGCCGGCACCGATTTGAACGGCACCGGCTCGGCCGGGGTCGACGCGCAGCCGGCTAGCGTGAGCACGCTGAGCACGCTGAGCGCGACGCATGCGGCCAACGCGGCGCGGCGTGCGGCCCGGCCGCGGCGAGACAGGCGCATCGGCATGCTGGTTCTCCTGTGTGCTCTCGATGGTGGGCCGAGTTTGTGACTACGCGGTGCGGGTCTTACGCATGACTGTCCCGCATCATAGCAACGCGCGCGGAACTCGGGCGCCGCGCCCTCTTGCATGGCGCGGCGTTCTTCTTCATGATCGTTGAAGGCGGCCGCGCTCACGGCTGGCCGTCGTGGGTAACTGGCAAGCCTGTCGATTGGCGTCGCCGGACGCACGATCAAGGAGACTGCGATGTGGTATTTCACCTGGATTCTCGGCGTGGGTGTGGCGCTCGGCTTCGGCATCATCAACGTGATGTGGCTCGAGACCAACGGCAAGTTCGCGCGCGACCCGCGCCCCGATGCGGCCGCCGCTCCGCGTGAGGACAAGCCTGCGTGACTTCTCTGGTTTTCTTTTGCGGTCATGCGGGCACGGGCAAGACGACGCTGGCGAAAAAACTGTTCGGCCCGCTGATGAGAGCGAGCGGCACCCCCTTCTGCCTGCTCGACAAGGACACACTGTACGGCGGCTATAGCGCGGCCGCGATGGCGATGGTGACCGGCGATCCGAACGATCGCGACAGCCCTCTTTTCCTGGAGCATCTGCGCGACCCCGAATATCGCGGCCTCATCGATACCGCGCGCGACAATCTCGAACTCGGCATCAGCGCATTGGTCGTCGGCCCGCTGTCGCGCGAGGTGCGCGAGCGGCGACTGTTCGATCATGCGTGGCTCGGCGTCGCGCCGGACGTGAGATTGCGTGTCGTGTGGGTGCGGACCTCGGAGGACGTGGCGCGGCAGCGGATCGTCGCGCGCGCGAATCCCAACGATGCGTACAAGCTCGCGCACTGGGACGATTACCGACGCCGGCGCTTCGAGCCGAGCGGCGCGAGCCGCGAGGGTCTGCTGATGTTCGACAATACCGCGCCCAGTTCGGCGGACTATCAAGCGCTCGTTGCGCAAATCGTGGCTGGATGACGGCCACGCGAGTGCGGTGCAGCGCAGCCCCGCTGATCGGCTGAAAAACGAAAAATCCCCGTACGTCAGTGACGTACGGGGATTTTCATTTGGCGCGAACGATTCGAACCTCAAACCGTCGCCATCGCCTCCAGCGACTGCCCTTCGTACAGCTTGCCGAAGCGGTTCGCGAGGAAATCGCCAAGCGACACCTGCTCCTGCCGCACGAAGCCCTTTTGCGGCAGCTTGCGCTCGCGGAACAGATCGAGCACCGCGCACATCGCGCCGGCGGTGGTGATCTGGATCGCGCTCATCGGCACGCCGCAGACGGTCTTCGCGAAGATCTTGCGCGTGAAGACCTCCTGCACGAGCTGGCCGTCGCGCATGCCGCTCACGGTGATGAACACCAGCACGACGTCCTGCGCGGTCGATGGCACCGAGCGGCGCATGATGCTCTTCAGCGTATCGCGGTCGCTCGACAGACGCAGGTCTTCCAGCAGGAACTGCATCAGGTTGCGATGCCCCGGATAGCGCACCGACTTGTAGTCGAGAGATTCGACGCGGCCCGCCAGCGTCTCGCACAGCGTGCCGAGGCCCCCCGACGTATTGAACGCTTCGTACTCGGTGCCGTCGAGCGAGAAATGCTCGAGGCCTTCGAGCGGCTGCACCCATTGCGTGCGGCCGTCGCGGATCGCCTCGCACGGCTGGCAGTACTCGTTGATCAGGCCGTCGACGCTCCACGTCAGGTTGTACTTCAGCGCATTGGTCGGAAACTCGGGCAGCGCGCCGACGCGCATCTTAACGTCGCGGATTTCCGTGAAGCGATTCGCAAGCTCGTGCGCGGCAATGCCGATGAAGCCCGGCGCGAGACCGCACTGCGGCATGAACGCGTGATCGGCATCGTCGGCGATCGCGCGGATCGCGTGCGTCGCGCGCACGTCCTCGGTCAGGTCGAAGTAATGGACACCCGCGCCCTTCGCGGCCGATGCGACGTTCACCGCGAGGTAGTACGGCAGCGCGTTGATCAGCACGTCGAAGCCCTGGATCGCGGCGCGCAGCACGGCGGCGTCGGCGGAATCGATGCGGCGGGTCGGAATGCCCTGGGCGGCGAGCTTGTCGAGTGCGTGCTGATCGCGGTCGAACGCGACGACTTCGTAGTCGCCCGTCTCGCGCAGCATATGAGCAATGGTGTGACCGATCAGACCTGCGCCAACGATAGCTACTTTCATCTGCTTCTCCTTGTTATCCATGTGCTGTCTGTGAGCTTGGGAAGTACGCCGCGTATTGCGCGCGGCGCCTGCGGGCCGAACCCTTGAATGACAGTGTAGGAAGAAGCAAAAACAGTTCATACGCGCAAAATGCTGCGGTATGACCATCAGGCTCGACGTTCCGACGAACTTCTCAAACGATTCGTCGAAAACGCGCAAAAAACGCGTAAACGACAGACCGTCGAAGCATTCGCGAAGAGGTTACGCCGCGCGCCGACTCACACCGTGCCGCGGTCGATCTTGCGCGCGAGAATGATCGACGTCGTGGTCCGCTCGACACCTTCGAGCCCGCCGATCTGATCGAGCAGATCGTTGAGCCGCTCGGGCGAATCGGCACGCAGCCATGCCACGTAGTCGTACTCGCCGCTGACCGCGCACAGCAGTTGCACCTCGGGCATCTTGCCGAGGCGCTTCTGCACGGCCGGCCCGTGCTTCGGCGCGATGATGATGCCGACATAAGCGACGATGCTCGAATCGAGCACGTCCTGGCCCAGCCGCACGCTGTAGCCGGCGATCACGTTGCTGCGTTCGAGCCGCGCAATGCGTGCGATCACGGTCGTGCGCGCGACGCCGAGTTGTCGCGCGAGATTCGCGACGCTCTCGCGCGCGTTGGCTTGCAGCAGTGCAACGAGATTACGGTCGAGGTCGTCGAGCTGGTCGAGGCGCGGAGGTCTCATCGAAGGGACGGAAAGTTGGTATGGAATGTCGCGGATTATCGCGCGTCTGCGCGGGCAGCGGCGCTGTGTGATGGTGTGCGGTCACCGCTGCCCGGCACACTGTGGGGCGTCCTCGGCGCGACAGATCGGCGCACTTGCCGCTCAGGCGCGAGCCGTTTCCCGTTCGTTTCGGTTGTAAGCGTTTGTCGCACAGCGGCCGTATTGCAGGGATATCGTGTTACTAATAGCGGCGACGGGCGAATGCGGCAGCTGGTTGCGGCGCGCCGCTATTCGTCGCTGGCGCGAGGCGATACGCACGCCGCGCGCCGAGTCTCAATACGAACAGACATCAGGAGTTTCGATGAAAAAAGCACTCGTTATGCTGGCTACGGCCGTTTCGATGGGCGGCGCGTTCGCTCAAACCGCCGCGCCGGCCTCGGCCTCGGCACCGGACACCACGGCAACGGCTTCCGCGGCCAAGGCCGGCCATGAACGCAACGTCGAAGACCGCATCGCTTATCTGCATTCGCAACTGAAGATCACGCCCGCGCAGGAAACGCAATGGAAGGCATTCGCCGACGTGATGCGCAGCAATGGCGAAACGATGGGCCAGCTGTTCGAGCAGCGCAAAGCCGCCACCAACGTGAGCGCGCTCGACGACATGAAACAGTACGCAACGATTGCGCAGGCGCATGCGGACGGCATGAAGAAGCTCGTCGATGCGTTCGAGCCGCTGTATGGCAGCCTGTCTCCGGAGCAGAAGAAGCTCGCCGATGCGACGTTCCACCATGGCGGCCCCGAGGGTCATCAGCGCGCCCACCATGGCAAGGGCAGCAAGCCCGCGGCCGAAGCCGCGAGCGACGCGGCCGTCAAGCCGTAATGAAAGAGCGCCCGCGGCGGGGGTTGCCCCGTTGCGGGCATCTGGCATGATTCGGGTTCGCAAAGCGGCGAGTCTCGCCGCAACGCCCACCCCCTAATCTCCCACCCGCTTCATGACCGAACTCAGGAATCTCGATCTGCGTGACGATCCGCACGCCCAACGCGTCGTCAAGGACGAAACGGTAAGCGTCGAATTCGCCGCCTCCGAAGGCCAATTGATGAGCCTCGAAGGCCCGAACCGCTATGTGCGCGGCGATGCGCTGATCACCGGTTCGACCGGCGACCGCTGGGTCGTGTCGCGCGAGCGCTTCGACGCGAAGTACCTGCCCGCCGATCCTGCGCTCGCGCACGGCGAAGCCGGCGCCTATCGCAACATCCCGGCAGTCGTGCTTGCCCGCCGGATGGACGAGCCCTTCTCGCTCGCGCGCTCGGCCAGCGGCGGCGACGTGCTGCACGGCGCGGCCGGCGACTGGGTCATGCAGTACGCGCCCGGCGACTATGGCGTCGTGCAGGCCGCGCGTTTCGCGAAGGTCTATCGTCTCGCGGATTGAAGCAGATTCACCCGCGCTTCATTTGCGCATCACCCGCGCTTCATGCGAACTCGTCGCCGAGCTCGACCGTGACTTCGCGCGGCACCGCCTCGCCGTTCGCGTACATTTCTTCGAGCGAGCCCAGGCTCGCTTCGACGTACGCGCGCAAAACCGCGAAGCTGCGGCCACGCAGCCGCGCCGGCATCGCGCGATAACGCGCGAGCGCCGCCGGCGCAATCGCGACCGTCATCTCGATGCGCCTCGCGGTCGAGCCGAAGCGCATCGCTACCCAGTGAATCGTCAGTGTGGGCGCGCCATCGTCGGTGGCACGCTCGATGAACTGCGTCTGCTCGGGAAACAGATCGCTGATGACGCGCGCGAGCTCGCCGAACTCCGGATGCGCGCAGTCGTATTGGTAAGCTTCCATGAAGGCTGCCGGGAAAAGAAGATCCTGAAACGTAGGCGCATTTTAGAGAAACGCTGAAGGGATGGCGAGGCGCCAGCGATCCAGCGGTTCATCCACTCACGCCGCCGCTGGCCGCCGGTAACTGCGGATCAACAGTCCCGCGACGAACACCGCCGCCACCGCATAGATCGTATCGACCGCCGCGAGCGGCAGCAGCCGCGCCTGCGTCATCGCCGCGGGCGTGTCGATCAGCGCGTGCACCACGATCGCGAGCGGCAGGATGGCGCGCGAGCCGGCCCGCACTCCGCGCCACATCAGCACCGACAGGCCGATCTGGAACACCAGCGCGGCGGCGCGTTCGAGCGCGAAAATGCCGGCCAGTTGCGGCGTCAGGCTTGCGAGAATCAGATGCACGCGCATCACTGCTTCGGCCGGCAGATTGCCGAGGTAATCGCCGAGCTGGCCGCGGTTTTCGAGGACCGCGAACACGAGCCACTGGAACTGCACGAGCACGCCGACCATCCATGCTTCCGCGCCGCCGTGGCCGAGGCCGTAGCTCAGCGCGGCGCCATCGTCGGCGCGCAAGGCGGCGGTGCGGGTGTCGGCGTCGGCGTCGGCGCTCGGGCTGGCGGCGGCGTTGGCGCCCGCGCTTGCAGCGACGCCGGTGGGCGCTTCCACGCTCGACTTTTTGCGCACGACCGGCCGCGTCGCCGCCCGCTTCATCAGCAGCCGCATGCCGAAGAACCGCCCCACTTCCTCGCAAACGCCCGCGACCAGAGCTCCATAGACGACGAACGCGAGCGGCTGCGAAAGGAACGCCGCCGTCGCCGCGTTACCGCGCAGCAGATAGTCGTTCAGCGCCCGCTCGATCACCATCGCGAACAGCGCAAACACCGCGACGCCGGCGATCGCGTCGCGCGGCCTGAGCGCGAGCGGACGGCGCAACTGCCGGTAAAGCAGAAAAGGTAAAGCGGCGATGACGAGGGTGGCGAGCGCGAGGCTCGCGAGGGTAAGCGGTGGCACGACCATGAGTATCCTTGCGGGGTTCCTTGCAATCCCCGGCGCGCAACCGCTGCGCGCCGCAGCCCCGAATGATCGCAGATTGACCGGAAATCAGCGCGCGGTCGATGCACGCACGACCAGCTCCCCGGGCAGCAGGCAGTCGCGCGCGCCCGTCTGCGCGCCTTCGATGCGCTCGTGCAGGAATTCGACCGCGCGATAACCGATGTCATAGGTCGGCTGACGGATCGTCGTGATGCCGGCGAGCTCGGCCCAATCCGGATCGTCGATCGAAAGCAGCGCGACGCGGCTCTGCCAGTGCGCGCCGTAACGCGCGTTCAGGTGCAGCGCGAGGCGCAACGCGACCGGCGCGTTGGCCGCGAACAGCGCGACGCGTGGGGCTGTGCCGGCCCCGTCCAGCGAGTCGATCGCACGATCCAGCTCCGCAAGGCCGCGTTCGACAGCAGTTTCATCGGCGAGATCGAGCACCAGCGTATGACCGCGCGCGCGACCTGCGTCGCGCATCGCGCGATCGAACGCGTCGACGCGCTGCCGCCGCGAGCTGACCCGCTCGAACGGCTGCACGACGAACCAGATATGCTCGAAGCCCCGTTCTAGCAGATGCCGCGTGCCAAGCTCGGCGGCCGCGCCATTGTCGAGACCGACCATGTCGGCGACCAGCCCCTCCACTCGGCGATCGACCAGCACCGCCGGAATCCCGCCGTCGCCGACCGGGCGCAACATCTCCTCACGCACGCCTAGCGCGTTGACGATCACGCCTTCCACGCGATACGTGGTCAGCAGTTGCAGGTAACGGCGCTCCATCTCGACTTCGTTCGCCGCGTGGCAGATCAGCGGCATCAAACCGAGCGCGTGGCACGCGGCCTCGACGCCTTGCAGCACTTCGACGGAGTACGGATTGGTCAGGTCGGCGACCAGCATGCCGATCAGCCGGTTGCGGCCGCGCTTCAGGCCGCGCGCCATCTGATTCGGCTGGTAGTCGAGGCGCGCGATCGCGGCTTCGATGCGCGCGCGCAGCTCGGGCGACAGCGCGCTGAACTCGCCGTTCAGATAGCGCGAGATGCTGGTCTTGCCGGTGCCGGCTTCGCGCGCGACATCGGTGATCGTCGCGCGGCGCGTCGGCGCGGTCGGCGGATTGGGTGGCGTGCCGGGCGGGGTCGTGCTCATTCGCTGATCGCTCGTGTCGGTCCGAGGGCGGCAGCTTGCGCGCCGCCCTGCGATTCACTTCGCCAGGACTTCACGGTTGACGATGTTGGTCGTCAACGTGCCGTTGAGCGCGGCGACCAGGTTCTCCGCCGCGTTGAGCGCCATCGCATGACGGGTCTCGTGCGTCGCCGAACCGATATGCGGCAGCGCGACCACGTTCGGCATCGACAGCAACGGCGAGTCGGCCGGCAACGGTTCGGTGTCGAACACGTCGAGGCCCGCACCGTGAATCGTGCCGTTCTTCAATGCCTCGATCAGCGCCGCTTCGTCGACGGTCGCGCCGCGCGACGCGTTGATCAGGATCGCGCTCTTCTTCATCGCGCGCAGTTCGGCCGTGCCGATCAGATGCCGCGTTTGCGGCGTGAGCGGCACCTGCAGACAGACGAAATCGGACTGCGCGAGCAATTCGGCCAGTTCGACGCGCCGCGCGCCATACGCCTCTTCCGCCTGGCGGTTCGGGCTGCGGTTCGTGTACAGCACCTTCATGTTGAAGCCGAGCGCAGCGCGCCGTGCGACCGCGCCGCCGATCCGCCCCAGGCCGACGATGCCGATCGTCTTGCCCTGCACATCGACCCCGAACTGCGCGGGCCCGATGCTCGTGCGCCACTGGCCCGCCTTGACCCAGTCGGCCAGCTCGACCACGCGCCGCGCGGACGCGAGGATCAGCGAGAACACGGTATCGGCGGTCGATTCGGTCAGTACGTCCGGCGTGTGCGCGAGCACGATGCCGCGGCGCGTGAGGTCGTCGACGTCGAACTGGTCGTAGCCGACCGAGATCGTCGACAGCGCCTTAAGCCGGCTCGCGCCTTCGAGCATCGCCGGCGCGATCTTCACGCTCGCGCCGATGCCGCCGTCGGCATCGCGCAACGCGGCGACGAAAGCATCATGCTGTGACGGATCGACCTGCACGACCTGCGCATGCTGTTGCAGCCAGGCGAGCACATCCTCGGGCAGCGACTTCCAGGCGACGATCTTCTTCATCAGCTAATTTTCCTTGCGACGGTGGGACGAGCGGGGTCGCGTCGTTCGGCGGCGGCCGGCTTGACTGCGAGCGTCAGGATCACCGCGGCGACGAGCGCCACGCTCATGAACGCATACGATGCCGCGGGCGAGCCGGTCGCGCCGTTCAGATAGCCGACCACGTACGAGCCGACGAACGAACCGAGCGCGCCCATGCTGTTGATCAGCGCCATCGCGCCGCCCGCGACGTTCTTCGGCAGCAGTTCCGGCACGATCGCGAAGAACGGGCCGTACGGCGCGTACATCGCGGCGCCCGCGATCACGAGCAGCGCATACGAAATCCAGAAATGCGCGGAGCCGAGCCCGTACGACGCCGCGAACGCAATCGCGCCGACCAGCAGGAACGGCCACACGAACACCTTGCGGCGGTTGAGTTTATCCGATGCCCACGAAGCTGCAAGCATCGCGATCGTCGCGGCCGCATACGGCAGCGCAGACAGCCAGCCCGTCTCGACCATGCCGATCGACGAGCCGTTCTTCAGGATCGACGGCAGCCACAGCACGAAACCGTACACGCCGATGCTCCAGCAGAAATACTGCGCGCACAGCTTGATGACCGCGGGCGTGCGAAACGCCTCGCTGTAGTTGCGCACCGGCTTGATCGCGGCCTGCTCGGCGCGCAATGTCTGCGCGAGCGCATCCTTTTCCTGCTGCGTGAGCCACGACACCTGCTCGGGCTTGTCCTTCACGAGGAACCACCAGCACACCGCCCAGAGGATCGCGGGCGCGCCCTCGGCGATGAACATCTGCCGCCATCCGAACGAATGCACGAGGTAGCCCGACACGACCGACATCCACAGCACCGTGACCGGGTTGCCGAGAATCAGGAACGTGTTCGCCCGCGAGCGTTCGCTCTTCGTGAACCAGTTGCTGATGAAGATCAGCATCGCCGGCATCACCGCGGCTTCGACGACGCCGAGCACGAAGCGGATCGCCATCAGCGATGGGATGTTGCTGACCATGCCGGTCAACGCCGCGCAGCCGCCCCACAGGATGAGACTCCAGAACACGAGCTTCTTCACGCTGCGGCGCTCGGCGTAGATCGCGCCCGGAATCTGGAAGAAGAAATAGCCGAGGAAGAACAGCGCGCCGATCAGCGACGCGAGCCCCTTGCTGATGCCGAGATCCTGGTTGATGCCGGCCGCCGCCGCGAAGCCAAAATTCGCGCGATCCAGATACGCGAGGCTGTAGGTGATGAACACGATCGGCATGATCGTCCACCAGCGGCGAATCGCAAGTGATGAGGTCATGGAAGTCTCCTTGGACGGCGTCGTCCCGAATCAATGATGAAAAAATCTTGGCGCGCTGAGGGCGCTCTTGTTGTCGTGTGGATGCTGGTCGTGTGTGCATCGCTATCGATGCAGTCCGAGCCGCGTCAGGCCGCGCTTGCGATGCCCGGCACCTCGGCCAGTTCCAGCGCGTCCAGTTCGGCGCGGTTCGGCAAACCTTCCGAATCGCCGATCACCTGAATCGCGAGCGCGCCGATCCGGTTGCCGCGCGCGACCGCCTGCGCGAGCGTGCGGCCTTCGAGCAGTGCGCTGATCACGCCGACCGCGAAACCATCGCCGGCGCCGACCGTATCGACGACGTTCGCGACCGGCCGGCCGGCGATCGTCGCGGCATCGGTCGCGGTGCGGTAGTACGCGCCCTGCGCGCCGAGCTTTACGATCACGCCGCGCGCGCCGCGCTCGAGGTAGAACTGCGCGATGTCCTCCGGCTGCGTGTAGCCGGTCAGAATCTCACCCTCGCCAATGCCGGGCAGCACCCAGTCGGCGAGTGCCGCGAGCGCGTTGAGGCCTTCGACCATCGCCGCGCGCGACGGCCACAGCGTCGGGCGCAGGTTCGGGTCGAACGAGATCGTCCTGCCTGCCGCACGCATTTCACGGGCCAGATGGAACGCGAGTTCGCGCGAACTCGCCGAGATCGCCGGCGCGACGCCGGTCAGATGCAAATGACGCGCGGGCAGCACGTAGTCGGCGACGTAGTCGTCGCGCGACAGATGGCTCGCCGCCGAGCCTTTGCGGAAGTATTCGACCGCCGGATCGCTGCCGTCGTCGTTCTTCGACTTCAGCTGGAAGCCGGTCGGATAGCGCGCGTCGGTGCTCACGCATTGCTGGTCGATGCCCTCCTTCGTCAGCGTGTCGCGCACGTACTGGCCGAACGAATCGTCGCCGACGCGGCTCATCCAGCCCACCCTGAAGCCGAGTCGCGACAAGCCGATCGCGACGTTCAGATCCGCGCCGGCGATGCGCTTCGTGAAGTGTCCGACGCCTGCCAGCGGGCCGGTTTCGGTGGCGACGAACATCGCCATCGCTTCGCCGTAGGTGATCACGTCGAGGGCGGGGTGC